>JAHDYP010000099.1 GCA_023383055.1 Verrucomicrobiota bacterium
GGTGGTCATTGGCCTCAAGGCCTTTCATCCCATCCTCCTCTCGCTACTCTCCTGAAATCCCTCTCGGTCGAGTCATCGGCCTTCACCCTCATCGAGTTGCTGGTCGTCATTGCGATCATTACGATCCTGGCCGCGCTGCTGTTGCCGGCATTGAACAAAGCCAAAGGCACGGCGCTCTCGATCAAGTGCAACAGCAACCTGCGCCAGTTGCAGCTGGCCTGGCTGAACTATGCCCACGACAACCAGGACCGGCTCGTGCCCAACTGGATCATTTTGGGCTCCGCACCTTGGCAAGCCTCCTTCAGCACGAGCAACTCCTGGGTGTCCGGAACGGCCTTCACCAGCGATTCCACTGCCGGAATTCGTCAGGGGGCGCTCTGGCCTTACTCCCAAAACGACGGCATCTACCGCTGTCCTTCCGACAAATCGCTGTGGTCTTACGGCGGAACACGCGCCGCCCGCGCGTTCAACGTCGCGCTGAGCATTGCCATGAACGGCGGCATTGACGACAGCGTCGGCAAGGCTCTCGACCCGTTGGTCCTGGTCCGGCTCGCGGAGATCCGTCGGCCCGTCGGCATGTTCACTTTCATTGATAAAGGGGAAGAGAGCATGACATCTGGGACATTCGTCCTGACGCCAAGGCAGACCGAGTACTGGAATTCGTTGCCGGGCGAACGCGACCGCGCCTGCGGCGCCAATGTGGCGTTCGCGGACGGCCACGTTAGTTTCCACAAGTGGCAATATCTCGGCCGCACCCGCACGAATCGCGAAACGCCCTTCAAGAACCAAGCGGACCGTGCCGATTTGATGTGGGTACTAAGCGGCGCCATGGAGTGAGGGAGTCTTGGGCGCAAAACCGACTTGAACAAGCAAACGCAGGGAACGAAGAGTTCCGTTCCCTTTTATTGCGTGCTGTCGGTTTACTAATCCGTGCGCTCATTGCCCCACAATGCGGTAGAACCCAGACTCACCATCCAAAGGCAGACTCACTGCTGGCACGACGTTCGGCAGAAAGTCCGTCCAGTCTCCGGCGGCCAGATCCGTTGCCCGTTGCGCGCGGTAAGGCGGACCGCCGCCCGTCCAGTTCAAGATTAACTCAGTCCCCTGCAACGTCAGGGTCGCCCGGATCGGCGATTGGACCACGGTGAGTGTGTCGTTGAAGGTCGTGTTGCCCCCAAAGGCAGGCGCCCAACTGGTGGTGGTGCCGACCACGACCACAATATTGGTTTTATTGGCGACAAGCGGAATGTTGACCACGCTCCAGACGTTTGTGCCAGAGGCGACGCCCTTCGCATTGTTGGCGAAGTTCGTCCAAGCGACTTGGGTTATGTTGCGATCCAAGGCGGCGGCGGACCCCGCGAGATTGAGATTGGTCATGCCGGTCAGGTAGATCGCCGCCTCGGTTGGGGCAGTGATCGAAACGAGCGGCTCAGCGGTGCCGGGCACTCCCCGCCGTTGGGGCAGCATCCAATTCACAAAGGCCGGAGTACACACTCCCATGAAGATGCCACCGAGGTGCCCGCCGGAAACATATTCAGTGTAAATGGGGTTTCCCCCTGCCCGGCGGAGCGCGGTGACAAATGATCGGGTGTTCCCGATTTGGCCAGCGTCGTCGTCCTGCGCGCACAAGGCCCAAATCGGCATGTTCTTGATGGCCGCAGCGGGAGTGCCCCCTTGCCAGCCAGCCCCGATCGCCGCTCCGGCAAAGAAGCCGGGCCGCATACCTATCATGTCCCATGCGGCGTTGACACCTTGCGAATATCCGCTGACGTACACCCTGTTGGTATCAATGCTGAATTCGGACAGGAATCGCCCCAACAAATCGGACGCAAGTTGCAGATACTGGGGTGTCCAGTCAGCATACGCGTCACCGGCGCGACGTACCGGCCAAAGGAGGATCATTGGGTCCATTTCCTGTTGGCGATAGGAGGCGAACACCTTCGTAGCCGGCAGGTTTGCATATCCGGGATACCCGTAGTTTGGAGTAGTGATCATTGTCTCGTCGTTTGGAAGTCCGTGAAAACTGAACAGCAACGGATAACGGCGCGTGGCCGTGTAGTTCGTCGGCAACAGGTAAAAGTAAGGCAGTCGAACACCGGCTTGGTTGGTGAGGTTGCCTTTGATAAACTCAGTCGCGGGCGGCACCACCCAAAGTCGGGTGGGTTCACTGGTCACCGATCCAACCACGTTGGTCACCACCACGGTGTAGTCGCCTTCATCGGCCGGTTGAACGGCGCTGAAGCTGAGCTTGTTGCTGGTCTGACCTGACAGGTCCTGACCGTCCAGCCGCCATTGATACGAGAGGGGCGCCGTCCCGGAGGCTGTTACGGTAAACGAAGCGTTCCTGCCGATATCGACCGCCTGGTGCTGGAGGGACACCGTGTATGTGATCCGAGGCGTGACGACGACCGTCAGGTGCGCCACATCGCTGTTCGTCGCGCCATCTACATTGGTGACGGCCACACGATAGTCAGCCGCATCACTGGTCTCCACATTGGTGAGGACCAACGTGGCGTTGGTGCGGGTCACGAGGTCCGACCAATTCGCTGCGACGAACTTTTGCCACTGGTAAGCCAGGGGCGCGGAGTTGGTCGCCTCGACCCAGAAGATTGCGGTGGTGCCGACGATGTTGGTTTGGCTTTGGGGCTGGGTGATGATGACGGGCTGGCCAAAGCCAGTTCCGAGCGTGGCCAGGAACAATCCGGCCGTCAGGAGGTTGAGTGCGGTTTTCATGATGTTGGACCTGTCGATTGTTCGTTTGCGGCCAGTCCGCACCCGCCGTCGCCGGAGACTCCCCCGCAGGAAGCCGACGTTGCTCGCATCCGCTTTGTCCGGCGGCTCCCGCTATCACGGGTGCCACACTTGACCGTTTCACAGTGTCCTGAAGCAAAAAGGGGAAAACGTGACAGACAAACTTGACCGCCTCTGGCAACTCTAGTGGCATCGCGATTACCAGCCGCCCTCCAAGCGGTCCGGCTTGCCGTGAAAACCTCTTCAACAGCCGGCGTGTTTGGCCATCCGCGAGCCAGATGCACCGGGGTTTTGCGCCCCTGCCAAAGAAAACCAGCGCAACTTGCACTGGTTCCGGCAAGACCCCGACCACCGGACACACCAGAAGAGCGCCGGCTTGAAGCCGGCACTCTCGAACCTCCGGGCGATTTGTTTTGCTGGCCGTTGATTTTCAGTCAAGACCAAGGTGCTGGGCCGCGTCTCTTAATAGGAAATGGTTCCTTCTGCGGCAAAAAGGTGCGTCTCGCCGAGAATGATAACAGCCTCGTACCAACCGGACGCATTAGCAAAGCGCCCAGTCCCACCTTTGATTTCTACTAACCCCGTTCCGACCCCAGGGGTACTGGTGTAATCTTCTACCCATTCCGGGATGTCAATCACAAGAGTATCGCCATTGGCAGCCGTGTAAGTACCCTCGACATGAAAGACCAAATAGGTAACAAAGTCCCCACCGATTATCCGCCAGGGACCTGTTAAGACCATTTGACCCAGGTGCGTTGCGTTGCCAACGATCTGGTAGGTGCCAGCCGTCCCAGTTGGACCAATGACTGATGTGTGAATACCGCTCGCTTTGAAGGGTCGTTCCACCAGACGCTTCGAGCTCGCGACCACGGAGAGCATCAGGCCACACACTGCGAGGGCAGTGAAACCCCGAATCAATATGGACTTCTTCATAGTATTGGACCTTTTCTATTGTTGATTTGCGGCCATTCAGTGCCCACGCCGCCGGAGCTTCACCAGCAGGAAGCCGACGTTACTTACGCCGGCTTGGTCTGGAGGCTCCCGCCATCACGGGTGGCACACTTGACCGTTTCACAGTGTCCTGAAGCAGAAAGTGGAAAACGTGACATCCGTTTCCTGGGGAAGTGCCACAGCGCGAGGAATGACGCTGGCTCATCAGGGGTCGCAGCAAGCGACTTCGCTCTTACAAGGAAGCTTGGGCTTCACCCTCCGGATCGGCCGGGTCGACTTGCGCAGGGGGGCTGACCATGATGACGATCTCGCCGCGGATGCGGCGCCCCCGGCAGCGTTCGAGCAGTTGGGCGGGTGTTCCGACGCTGTGTTCCTCGAACTTCTTGGTCAACTCGCGAGCGATGGCCACCGTGTGCCGGGGGTAGGCAACGCTCAGTTCTTCGAGCAAACGCTCGATCCGATGGGGCGACTCGTAAAACACCCAGGTCCCGGGCACTTCCTTCAGGCTGTCCAGTTTCCGCCGGCGTTGACCTGATTTGTGGGGAAGGTAGCCCAGGAAATGAAACTCGGTGGTGGGCAGCCCGCTGGTGGTCAATGCCGCCACCAGGGCACAGGGGCCGGGAACCGCCTCGACGCGAAGTCCGGCGGCGCGGGCGGCGCTGACCACGCGTTCGCCGGGATCACTGATTCCAGGGCTGCCGGCGTCGGTGACCAGCGCGACGCATTGGCCCTGCCGCAGGCGGTCGAGGATTTCGCCCGATCGGCGGGCTTCATTGAATCGGAAGTAGCTGAGGAGGGGTTTATGGAGCTCGAAATGTTGAAGGAGACGAGCGGTGTGGCGTGTGTCCTCCGCGGCGACGACGTCGCATTGTTCGAGGGTGCGCAGGGCGCGGAGCGTGATATCCTCGAGGTTGCCGATGGGGGTGGCGACCAGGTAGAGCGTCCCCGGGGTCAACCGTGTTGCGCCAGGCTCCTTCATTCACATTTCCAGCGTGGGCGAAACTTCATTCTGGGAGGTGGATTCGATCCGGACATGATGGGCGCCGGCCTGTTGGAGTCGCTCGCTGACCACCCGGTGGGCCAGTTCCGGTCGGTTGCAGTCCCGGCTGAGGTGCCCGAGGTAGAGGCGATGGAGATCGTCGGACACGATCTGTTCGGCGACGGCCGCGGCGGCCTCGTTGGAGAGGTGGCCATGGCGGCTGAGGATGCGCTGTTTCACACTCCATGGGCGGCGGCGATCCTCCTGTAACAGTTTGAGGTCGTGGTTGGTTTCCAGTAATAACACCCGGGCACGGCGAACCCGTTCGATGACCAGTTTGGTGGCGTGCCCAAGGTCGGTAAGAAAACCCACATTGCCGGCGGCGGTCCGGAGCAGAAAACCGACGGGATCGTAGGCGTCGTGGGGAATGGCGAAGGTATCGACCGTCACGTCACCGATTTCGAGAGTGCTGCCGGTGAGGAAGATGCGGCTCTCGAGCCGGTTTTGCAGTTGGTTCTCGACGGCTTCCTTGGTCAGGCGGTTGCAGTAGACCGGGATTTTAAGTCGGACGGCGAGGCTGGCCAATCCCTGGACATGATCCGAGTGTTCATGGGTCAGGAGGATGCCGTGCAACGATTCGGGTGTTCGCCCGATGGAGGCCAGTCGTTGCCGGATCTGGCGTCCACTGAATCCGGCGTCAATCAACACCCGCGTTTCATCGGTTTCGAGGTACGCGCAATTACCGGCGGAACCGCTTCCGAGTATGGTGAACCGTGTCGCCATTGGCCCGACGTTAAGTGGATGGTCGACGAGTCGCAACGGTTTTAGGGGGAAGGGAAGGGCGATCGGGAAAGGGAAGAGGCCGGGATGCGGTGGGGCGGCGCGAGGGCGGTGACGCCGGGCGGTGGAAGTTCGGTTCACCTTATGGCATATGGGTTGCTTTAGGTTGTCGAAATGTCGGATTCAGCCACAACCATCAGATCACTGTGCGGCGTAAAATCCGGTATTGCAGTATGTTATAAGTTTGGCACGTCTTGTGAAGAAGCACCGGTCGTGCCGAAAAAACCTTGAGCTGTCCCGTTTGAACACTACTATTTGACCTATGGCACAGGGCTTACATCTATCGCAGAGAATGACGCTGTCCCAGGTGCTCGCGCCACAATTGCAGCAGTCGCTGGCATTGTTGCAAGCGCCCGTTTTGGAGTTGCAGGCCATGGTGGCTCAGGAGCTTCAGCAGAACCCCGTGTTGGAGGAACTGGCGGTGCCGGAGTTGACTCAGCGGGAGAAGGATGACGGTCAGGTGGACAAGGAGCAGGTGGCGGCGGACCCGACCGAACCGCCTCAGGATGTGACTTATGATCCGGCGCAGGAGAAGCCTTCGAACCAGCCGGTGGATGATTTCCAGGCTGAGTTCGAAAAGCTGGCGCGCATGGACCAGGAGTGGCGGGATCATTTTGCGCAGACGAACATCCCGATGCGGCAGCGGGAGGACGAGGAAGAGCGGCGGCAGTTCATGTTCGATTCGCTGGTATCGAGCACTTCGTTGCAGGAGACCCTGATCGAGCAGATGCGGTTGTCGGAGTTAAGCGAGCAGGAACAACAGATCGCGCAGTTGATCATCGGGAACATCGACGACCGGGGATATCTGCAGAGCGGCCTGGAGGAATTGTCGGCGCTGACGAGCATACCGCACGATCAGATCCTGAGGGTGTTGAACGTGGTTCAGACTTTTCACCCTGCCGGGGTGGGAGCGCGGGATCTGCGGGAGTGCCTGATGCTCCAGCTGGAAAGGCAGGGCAAGCAGGAGAGCCTCGAGTACCGCATTGTGCGGGACTGCATGGAAGCGCTGGGGAAACGGCGGATTCCGGAGATTGCGCGGAAGCTGGATGCGAGCATTGACGACGTGCAGGATGCGTTCGGGCGGATCGCGCATCTCGATCCGCGGCCGGGTCGGGCGTTCATGCCGGACGACAACCAGTATATCGTGCCGGAGGTATTCGTGACGCAGTCGGGCGACGAATTCACGGTCTCCACGAGCAACGATCATGTGCCGCACTTACGGATCAGCAACGTTTACAAGGATTTGATGGCCCAGGCGGACAGTTCGCCGGAGGTGCGGGAGTACATCCGGGAGAAAATCCGGGCGGGCAAGTTCCTGATCAAGAGTCTGCATCAGCGTCAGCAAACGATCATGAACATCGCGAAGGAGATTGTGCACCGACAACGGGATTTCATGGAAAAGGGGGTGGCGCATTTGAAGCCGTTGACCATGGTTCAGGTGGCGGAGGTGGTGGGCGTGCATGAGACGACCGTGAGCCGGGCAGTTTCGGGGAAATACATGCAGACTCCGCAGGGGCTGTTCGAGATGAAGTATTTCTTCACCTCCGGCATTCAGACCATGACGGGGCCCGATGTCTCGAATACCAGTGTGAAAGACATGCTGGACGATTTGATCAGGAAGGAGGATACCGCCAAGCCCCTCTCGGATGAGGAGATTGTGAAGTTGCTGGGTGGCAAGGGGATCAAAATCGCGCGGCGGACCGTGGCGAAGTACCGTGCCGAGCTGAACATCCTGCCCTCACACCTGCGCCGGGTGTACTGACGGTGATTCAGACAGTGGAGGAAGGGGCGCGGGATTGGCCGAGGCGGGGCGATTTTTGAGCGGGTGGCAGCTCGTGCCCCGCTTTTCTCGTCAGGAATGCACGCCCCACGTTTCACGCCCCACGTTTCACGTTTCACGTTTCACGCTTCACGCTTCACGCTTCACGCTTCACGCTTCACAGCAAACGTCAGGATTGCCTTGGCTGCGCCTTAAGCCGAGAGTAATCGGGCGTATGTACGAGACCATCCCAGTGGCGCTGACGGCCGTGCTGGAGCGAACGCCGGAATTGCGGCGCGCGTATCTGGTGGGGGGCTGCGTGCGCGACTGGCTGTTGGGACGGGAGAGCAAGGATTTCGACGTCGAAGTGTTCGGGGTCGATTACGGGACGCTGGTGAAGGCGCTGTCGCATTGGGGGCGGACGGACCTGGTGGGGCGTTCGTTTGGCGTGATCAAGCTGACGACCCAGGGTCGGACGTTCGACTTCAGCATTCCGCGGAGGGATTCCAAAGTGTCGCCCGGGCACCAGGGCTTCGAAGTGGTTTTCGAGCCTGAATTGACCCCGGCGGAGGCGGTCTTGCGACGCGATTTCACCATCAACGCGCTGATGTACGATCCGCGGGAGCGGCAACTGCTCGATTGGGTGGGTGGTGAAAAGGATTTGCGGGCGCGGGTGCTGCGTCATACGAGTCCGGCTTTTGCCGAGGATCCGCTCCGGGTGTTGCGGGGGATGCAGTTCGCCGGGCGCTTCGGGTTGCGGGCGGATTCGGATACGGTGCGCGTCTGCCGGGGCATACAGAATTCGTTCGGTGAACTTGCGGGTGAACGGGTGCGCGAGGAGTGGCTGAAATGGGCGGCGCGGAGCACGGTGCCTTCGGCCGGACTGCATTTCCTGCGGGAAACGGAATGGCTGCGGCATTTCCCGGAGATCCACACGCTGGCGGGCATTCCCCAGGATTCGGACTGGCATCCGGAGGGGGATGTTTTTGTGCACACGTGCCACTGTTGTGATGCCCTGGCGGAATTGGCCGAGTGGCAGGCAGCCGATGAGGTTTCGCGCATGGTTTACATGCTGGCGGTGCTGACCCATGACCTGGGCAAGGCGGTGACCACCCAGGTGGGCGACCGTTACGGCATCCAGAGGATTGTGTCGCCCGGACACGAGGCCGCCGGCGGGCCGCTGACGGAATCGTTTCTCGAGCGGATCCATATTCCGATCTCCATCCGCGAACGCGTGGTGCCGCTGGTGGTCAATCACCTTGCTCACCTCCAGAAAGTCACCGACCGCGGTGTGCGCCGGTTGGCGCGTCGACTTGAGCCGGAGAACATCCGGGGATTGTCGCTGGTGATCACGGCGGATCATCATGGGCGGCCACCTTTGCCGCGACATGCGCCGCCCGGTTTGTTCGAGTTGCAGTCCACGGCCACGCGGCTGTCGGTCGAATCGTCCGCGCCCAAGCCGATTCTGTTGGGGCGCCATTTGCTGGAGCTGGGTCTGCCGCCTGGGCGCGAGATTGGCCGCTGGGTGCGGGCGGCTTACGAGGCGCAGCTCGAGGGGAAGTTCCAGGATCTGGCCGGGGCCTTGCGGTGGATCGATGAGTCGCGCAAGTGAACGGTGCGGGTCGACCATTCCCGGCAGGCCGGAGGCAAAATGACTCGCGACGGCCGCGGTGGCGCGCTAAGGTTCGGGACGTGAAACTGGCAAAGCTTTTCGGGGTGACGGGCTCGCTGGTGCTGGCGTGGGCGACGATGGCGGGCGAAGCGCGAATGCCCCTGCCGATAGCGGAGGAGACCGGCGCGTCGTACCGGTGGCTCCAGAAACCGGTGCTCGAATTCCGCATCCTCGACGACATGGAGAGCGACGCCGGTTGGTCGCATCGGGGCTTCGGACGGATGGAATTCACGAGCGACCGTTTCCAGAGCGGAACGAAGTCGTTGCGATTGATGTCGCCCACCAAGGGGGATGAGCCGGGATCGACGGTGGGTCGGCCTTTTGGCGAGGCGGTGGCCCGCCGGCAATTCGCGGGCGAGGATTGGCGCGACTACAACCGTTTGTCGTTTTGGGTCTATCCGCATCTGCCCGGGTTCAACGTCATCTCGATGCTGGTCAAGCTGTACAATGAAGGAGCGGTGTCGGTGCCGGACTCATACCACCGCGAAGGTCTGCATTTTTTCCTGCTGCAGCCGGATCAGTGGAATCGCGTGGTCTGGGAGATCCCGCATCTGGCGCGCGACCGGGTGACCGCGGTCGAGTTTGTCTATCGCCTGCAGGGGAACGAGCCTGGGGCGACCGAGTGGGTGCAGTTCGACCTTGACCGGCTGGAGTTGCAGCGGGTGGAGGCGGATGTCTATGAAGGCTGGGCGCCGGCACCGGGGCGGATTGCGTACAGCCAGGCGGGGTATCTGCCGGGCTCGGCGAAAACGGCCGTGATGAGCGGGGGCGCGGCCCGGCGGTTTGAGGTGATCCGGGCGGACGACCGCAAGGTGGTGTTCAGCGGCCGGATCCGGGAACGGACCGGCACCTTGGGAACGTTGCAGCTCCTGGATTTCTCGGAGGTGCGGACGCCGGGACGATACTATCTGGAGGTGGGCGGGCTGCGGACGCCGGAGTTTGAGATCGGGGCGGAGATCTGGCGGGAATCGATCCTTCAAACCCTTAACTTCTTCTACACTGAACGGTGTGGAACCGAGATCCCCGGTATCCACGGAGTATGTCACCAGGATTGGCGCGCGGTGCACGAGGGGATCACGATATTCATCAATGGCGGGTGGCATGACGCGGGTGATCTTTCGCAGGGGCTGGTCAACACCGCCGAAGCGACGCAGGCCATGTTTGCGCTGGCGGAATCGGTTCGAGCCCAGGATCCGGAGCTGGCGGCCCGGTTGATCGAAGAGGGCCGCTGGGGTTTGGAGTGGGTGCTGAAGACGCGGTTTCCGGATGGCCAGCGGATGACGTGGGCCACCATGGATTTCTGGACCGATGGGCAACTCGGGAACGTGGACGATGTGTTGGGTGAAGTTCGCCAGCATCCGTTCGATCTTTCGGTGGCAGCGTCGGCGGAGGCGGTCGCCGCGCGGGTTTTGGCCGGAGTGGATCCGGAGTTGGCCCGGGTGAGCCTGGCGCAGGCGCGGGAAGACTGGGCTTCGGCAATGGCGGTGCTGGGCAATCCGAACCTCGAAGTGGCGGCGGCGGCCGCGCTGGCCGGGATTGAGTTGCACCGGGCCACGGGCGAAACGGCGTACGCGGAGCGCGCGATCGAACTGGCGCGAGGGATCCTCGAAAGTCAGGAGCGGGAACGGAAGGATTGGTCACTGCCGTTATCGGGGTTTTTTTACACGGATCCCCGGCGGGAAAGGCTGTTGCATTACAGTCATCGCGGCCACGAACAGGCGCCGGTGGTGGTGCTGGCGGCATTGTGCGAGCTGTTTCCCGAGCACCCGGATTGGATGGGCTGGTATGCGGCCGTGGTGCGACACTCGGAATACCTGCGGGCGATTGCCGGCGTGACGGAGCCCTACGGCATGCTGCCCGCCTCGGTATACGACGTGAACGAGTCGGAGCAGGCCCAGTTCCGCGAGCAGGTGCGGAACGGCATCCGGCTGGATGACCGGCATTACCTGCGGATGTTTCCAGTTTGGTTCGAATTGCGGGGGAACAGCGGCACGCTGCTGTCGCAGGCCAAGGCGCTGTCGACCGCGGCGCGGCTGCGACGGCACGCGGGGCTGGGCGAGGTGGTGGCGCGCCAACTTGAATGGCATATGGGTCGGAATCCGTTCTGTCAGAGCCTGATGTTCGGGGTCGGCCACGATTACGCCCCGCAGTATACGGCGATGTCGGGCGATCTGTCGGGATCGTTGCCGGTGGGGGTCCAGACTCGTGCCAACGCCGACCTGCCGTACTGGCCCATGTCGAACTGCTACAATTACAGGGAGGTTTGGGTCCATCCTTCGTCGCGTTGGCTCTGGATCCAGGCCGATCTCCAAACGCCGCCGCCCATCACCAGGGTGCGCGGCATGGAAGTAACGGAAGTGCGCACCCGGACTGGACGGGACGGACGGGTGCGGATCGAGGCCCGCGTGCGCGGTGAGGGCCGGCATCGGCTGAGTTTGCGGACGGCAAATTTGAGCGTCGAGAGTCCTGAACAGACCGTCGAGTTGCGCGGTCGCCGCATGGTGAGAGTTCGTTGGGAGACACGAATCCTATCGCCCCGGGAAGATTGGGTGGCCGTAGTGGTGCCGGACGGCGACGTGGCGGCGCGGATCGAGGTGCGGTGAGCGGCGGGGCGAGCCGGGGCTGAAAGGGCTAGAGCCACGGGTCGACCGGCTCAGTAGAGCGTGACATTCAAGCCGGTGCCGAGCGGGGCCGGCGGTTGAGGGCGGCGCCCCTGCGGGTTGCGGTAGATGAAAACCCGGGTTATGGCGCGCGTGGTGAGGAGAATGTCAGGCACGCCGTCGCCGCAAAAATCACCGGTCAGGACCAAGCGTTCCTCGCCGGCCGGGTCATCGGCGGGATCCATGCCCAGGACGGCCAGGGGGCGTCCGTGGCCGTCGTAAAGCGTGCGGGGTTGTGCCACGACGATTTCGTTGACGCCGTCCCCGGTCCAATCCAGCAGCGCGTGGTGTCGGGCGTAGTCGGTCATGATCCGGGTGCGAATCTCTCCCTGCTCGTCGAGCACCCAGACGGGGCCTTGACCCCAGGGGCGGTGGTCGATATCCACGGCGAGCTGGATGCCGCTGGCCCCGGGAATCACGGGGCCGACATCGACCGATTCGAAGTGGTGGCCGACGACTTCCCAGACGGGCTGGCCGTGGCCATTGACCATGGCGATGGCGTTGGCGCCGCAAAAGGTCAGGACGCCGCGAAACTCGTCCGGGTTCCGCGAGGGTCGGACCACACGGAAGCAATCGCCGTGACCCTTGGCCAGATCGATTCGGTCGGAGGCATAGACCCAGCGGGTGGATCCATCGTGATTGAGCATGACGTAGCCCGCCATGATCTCGTCCCGGCCGTCGCCGTCCAGGTCGACCGGAACGGGTTGATGCGCCGTTCGATAGCCGCCGGGGTTTTCCCGCGACCAGAGCGAGCGCCCGTCACGGTCGAAGGCCCAGATTTGGGTGTAGCGGGTCTTGACGAGCACCTCGGCCGGGAAGGGGCCGCCGGAGAGATTGGCGAACACGAGGCAATCGGTGGCGTCTTTAGGCAACGGGAACCGACGTCGCTCGCTTCCGGTCGCGCCGTCCAACTCGACGAGGTAACCGTCGGTGCACAGAACGACTTCGTTGCGGCCGTCGCCGTCCCAGTCGTGGATCTGGCAGGGGACATCGTGATGCAACTCACGCCGGCCGACGGTGGGATCGCCCCAGCGCCAGAGCAGCGTGCTGTCCAGACGTTGGGCGGCGACCGCGCTGGTGTAATGGACGTCGTTCCGGTCGACATTGCGCGCGGTGACGATTTCAACGGCGCCGTCGCCGGTGAGATCGCCGGCGACGACCCAGGCGCCGGCGTAATCCGGGTCGAGGACGATCTCCTTCCACGGTTGGACCGTTACCGGCGCGGGCTGGGCGATGGCGAACAGCGCGAGGGTCAAACCGAGGGTGATTGCGGGAGCGAGCGGTGTCAGGTTCCGGCGCATGAGGGGTGATAACAGGTCGGGGTCGGGTTGGCCAGTTGGAGAACGGGACGAAGGCTCATCCTGGCTTTCAATCGCTATGATCCTCCCGGATCGGAATGTGAATCAGCACGGGGACGTCGAGATTCGTTGCCGCAGGATACTGCTCGAAGGCAGGTTTCAGAGGGTCAGGTCGGTGGCCGGATGCCGCGGACCACTCGCCGAAGATGTATCCGTAGGTCTGGCCGATCGCCTGGACGTGGCAGGCGAAGACGGCGTAGGTGGCGGCGGCAATCTCACGCACGACCAGACCCGCCAGCGCGGCCGTGCCCGGTGGGACCACCATGCCGGCAACGTAATCGATAGTGCCCTGGGTGGTGGGGAAGCTGACGCCGTAGTAACCGGGATCGGCGCTGAGCCGTTCAATCGCTGCCCGATGCGTTTCGAAATTCTTCCAGATGGCCGCGAAGGTCTCGGGGCGTTCGGTTCCGGGCTTAATCGTGGTCGGGATCCCCATCACGAGGAATCCCTGGCGACGGACTATGTCAGGCTGTTTCATAGGCATGCCTTCAAGCATGGGCTCGTCGGTCTCACCGCGGGTCCACGATGCGACCCAGGAAGAGGCAGGCGCCGCTGGGCCGGTGTTGGATGGCGAAAAGGAAGGGACGGTCCACGCGCACTTCGATCGGTTTGCCTGGCAGCGCCGCGGTTACCCGCACCATCGCGACGGCCGTGGCCGCGGCGGCTTCGGTTCCCTTTTCGTCGAGTTCGAGGAAGGTCTTGTGGAACACTTCGGAAATGCGGAGGTAATCGTCGGGTTTGCGCGGCGCCATCCGGTCGAAATCCGCGGAGCCGCGAGGCAGATCGAAGGCCGACTTCAGTCCAAGCGTTCTGAGGATCTGGCCAAGGCGGATCAAAGGGGGCTGCAACTTGAGCTTCGGTAGGTAAAGCTGGAGTTCGGTGGCGGGTGGCTGGGCGCAGGCGGCGAGCAATTCCGCGGTCAGGCGGGTTTCCAATGCCGGGAGGCCGTCCGGGTGGTCTGGGAGCAATACCACGAACTGGAGTTCGCTGCCGAAATACGGAAGGGCGATCGCGCTGAATCCGTCGTGCCGCGCGTAGCCGAAGCGCTCCTGCTGAAACAGGGTGGGCACGGTTTGAGGCGGGCCGCCAGCCACGTGGAAGGGACGCGGTTGGGTGGCCGAAGCCGAGAACGGGTGGGCCCAGGGCGCCTTGAGATAGATGGCATTCACCAGGACCAGCCGGGTCTCTTCATCCAACGCGCCGGGAGGGATCAGATCGCGAATGCGGTCGCGGGTCCGTTCCTCGACCCAGGCGTTGATCGCACGAGTGGCGGCGGTTATGTCCTTCACAAAATCGAGCGGCTGAAAGGGGGCACCGTAGACGTCCTTCACCAGGTTCAGAAACGGCGGGCGGAACTCGTAATCGGCCTGGCCGAACAACCGGTTCGCGATCGTCAGCGTGACCGGGTCAATCGCGTTGCCTCGTTCCCTGGCTGCGGCGGCGCGTTTGGCCGTGCGAGCCGCCAATTCCTCGAGTGCCCGCTGAAGGGCGGCAAAGGAGGCATGCAACCGGGTCTCATCGCCGGAGTAATGGAGCACGCGCGCCATCTCGGTGCGGGTGTCGCCGGCCGCCCCGGCGAAGGTCATCGCCAGGGCCGTTTGAATGGAGTAGGGCGACAGCAAAGCATTCTGGGTCGGCTGGGTGCCTTGGCGCAGGAGTTCGCACCCCAGGCGGTTCACAGCCTGGGCGGCCGTGTCCGGTTGAGCCTCGATCGGTGGTTCGGCGGCGGGGGCGGCTATTGCCGAGACCAGGGTCAGGCCGAGAATCGAAGGTAAAATTGCGCGTGCGGTCATGATATCACCCATAAACACTCGATGTTAACCGTGCAAAATCGCCGCCGTGATTCGCGACGCGATCTGCGGGTCACAGCCATTAGACCGAGTATCGACAAAAACCCTCCCGATGACAATACGGCGGCTTCGCGGGACGAAAACCGAGCACGAGGAGGAGGAATGGCAGGTCATCGATTGTGCGACCCCTCACCCCGGCCCTCTCCCCGTGAGGGGCGAGGGAGCGCGATGGGCCCTCCGAATGGCAGTGGGTTGGTGGCCGCGAATGGATGGTGCGGTGTAGCGAAGCGGCGAAGCAAAGCCGATCAACGGGTTTCGTACGAGGGCGGAATTCGTTCGTCGGCGTGGAGGTGTTTGTGCTCATCCATTGCTCTCGTCATCAGAGGGCAACCTGCCTATACTCGACGACATGAGTTCACGCATACGGGCGAGCAGGAAGACGTGCACTGCGGGGCGTAAGTCGGGTGTCGGTAGCTTGGTTATGCTGGCGGTGTGCGCCGCTTGCTGGAGACTTGCGGCAAGCGCAGCGGTCTTTCATGTCGCTCCGGGAGGAAGTGACGCTGGCTCCGGCACGATCAGTCAACCTTTCGCCTCTCTCGAACGCGCACGGGAGGCGATGCGGTCGGCCGGCGCGGACCAGGTGCGCAAGGTGATTGTCCATGGCGGCCGCTATGAACTTCGGGATACGTTTGTCCTGGGCGAGCTTGACTCTGGGACGGCATTCTCGCCCGTGATCTGGGAGGCGGCTCCCGAGAAGTCCGTTCGATTAATCGGAGGAAGGGCAGTGCCGGACGGGGCCGGGATCCGTGTCACGGACGCTTCGATACTGGCGCGGCTCGACCCGGCGGCGCGTGGTCAGGTCGTGCGGATCGATCTGGTCGCGCTGGGGATTACGAACCTGCCGCCGTTCCCGGTGGCATACCACGGAGTGCCGCCGGGCCCGGAGTTGTTCTTCAACCAGCAGCGGCTTACGCTGGCACGTTGGCCGAACGATGGCTGGGCCACCGTGGCCCGGATCGTCGAGCCCGGTTCGCGTCCGCGGGACGGCGATCAACGGGGACTGACCGGGATCTTCGAGTATGCGGGGGATCGTCCGGCTCGTTGGGAAGGCGCGGAAGGAGTCTGGCTGCAAGGTTACTGGTGCTACGACTGGTATGACGAAGTGATCCAGGTGGCGGCGATCGATCCGGCGACACGCCAGATCCGCTTGGCGGCGCCGCATCTTTACAGCCTGATGCAGGGGAACCCGTCCCCGCGCCGTTACCGCGCCCTGAACGTGCTCGAGGAACTTGATCAACCGGGCGAGTATGTGATCGATCGGCAGGCGGGCCGGCTTTATCTCCGGGCGCCGGCGGAACTGGCGGGAGCGGAGCTGCTATTGAGCACGCTCGATAAGCCGCTGGTCGCCTTCGAGAACGCCTCTCATGTCGTGTGGCGGGGGTTTGTGATTGAGGGGGGGCTGGACGACGGCCTCACGGTGACGAAGGGCGAAGGCTGTGAGATTGCGGGGTGTGAGTTGCGGAATTTGCGGCGGCAGGGCGTGCGGGTGAGCGATGGGACAAAGCATCGCGTGACGGACTGCGACATTCATCATACCGGTCAGGGCGGCCTGGTGTTGGGCGGTGGCGACCGGAAGACTTTGGCGCCGGCCGGGCATGAGGCGGTCAACAACCACATCTGGCGGTTTTCCGAGCTCCAATTGACCTCGGCGTATGGCCTCTCGTTCCAGGGCGTGGGGAACCGGGCGGCGCACAACCTGATTCATGACGCCCCGCACCAGGCGATCTTCGTGGGGGGCAACGATCACGTTTTCGAGCTCAACGAAGTTCACACCGTCTGCACCGAGACCGACGACTGCGGCGCCCTCTACAAGGGCCGCAACCCGTCCTGCCGCGGCAATATCATCCGTTACAATTATTGGCACGACATCGGGAGCCCGATGGGCCACGGGAACGCGGCGGTGTATTTCGACGACGGCGACGGTGGCGACATGGTATTCGGGAACGTGTTTGTGCGGTGTGGCGATCCGGGTCGAGGTTCGTTTGGAACGGTGTTCTCGCACGGAGGCCATGATAATCGCGCGGAGAACAACATCTTCGTAGACTGTGAACGCGCGCTGGGTTCGGCGCCGTGGGACGATGCGCGCTGGCGCGACGCTCTCCGAGGCGGTCAGGACTGTTTCTTTGTCGAGAAACTGCGGCAGGAGGTCGATATCACCCGGCCGCCGTATACCACGCGTTATCCGGAACTCGTCGGTTATCTGGATCCGCCGGCCGATGTGCCGCGAGTGAACCACGCTGGACATAATCTCATGGTTCGTTGCGGCGAAGCCTCGGGCGGGAACTGGCGGCTCGAGCCGGGAACGAACTGGTCAACCGACGAAGATCCGGGCTTCGTCGATGCCGCGCGGGGCGATTATCGGTTGCGCGCGGATGCGGCGGTGTTCAAGCGTTTGCCGGGGTTCCAGGCGATCCCGTTCGAGCGGATGGGGCTGCGGCGCGGCGAGACGGTTCCTGTGGGATTTGAGCCGCTTTTCAACGGCGTCGACCTCGAGGGTTGGGAGGTGCGTCGGGCGGACAATCAGGATTGGCGTGTGGTCGATGGGGTCATCGACTGCGATCCGCACGAAGGGCCGGGCGATAGGAACTTGTGGACCAGACGGAGCTTTGGGGATTTCGAGCTCTTCGTGGATTGGCGGATCAAGCAGGCGCCTTACACCAACCGAGCGGCAAGAGTGATTCTTCCCGATGGCACCTACCAGCAAGATGCGGCGGGTGATCCGGTGCTCATCGCCGTGCCGAATGTCGATTCCGGGGTGTTCCTGCGGGGGCAGCACAAATCACAGGTGAACATCTGGTGTTGGCCGGTCGGTTCCGGGGAAGTGTGGGGGTATCGGACCGACCCGGCGTTCGGGCCCGAGGTCCGGGCCGGGGTCACGCCGCGTGTCCGGGCCGATCGGCCCGTCGGTGAGTGGAACACGTTTCATATCATTATGCGGGGGGAGCGCCTGACGGTGCGGTTGAACGATCGGTTGGTGCTGGAGGACGCCCGGTTGCCCGGGATTCCTGAGAGCGGGCCGATCGCGCTGCAGCATCACGGGGATCGGAAAGACGGGGAATGGGGCGCGGCGTTTGTCCAGTTCCGGCGGATTTACCTTCGGGAGTTGGATTGACATCGCCGCAACAGCCGAGTCAGTGGCGTTGCTTCGGCAACGAGCCTTTGGCGGCCCGGAAGGCGGAGATTCCGGCAGTCCAGAGCGATCTGACCCTGAACCGGGCATGCCGGCGAGGAAGCTACCATGCAGGCGGGCGACAGGGCAGCACAAATCGGGAGCGGCCGATTCACGCAGCGCTTGTCGCCGGTTCGCGACCTGTCGGGGTTGCCTCGTGAATTCTGTCGCGGGCTTCGTCGAGCATTTGGGATTTGAGATTTCAAATTTGAAATCTGAAAGCGGACCGTGCGGGTGTCGACGGCGTTTTGATTTTCCTGCCTAGACGACCAGCGGGAACCACGGTGTGACACAAACTCCGGCTTCGTTTGCGGATTTCGTATTGACTTGGCGGGGCGGTGGGCCCAGTGATGACCGCAAATGTGCGGGGCCGGAGTTGAAGTGGGCGCGAAGTCAGCGGCGAGGCTGACGGTCCAGGGACTTCGGTGGCGGGGGGCGCGGGTTGGCGTCGTCGGTTCTCGCAGCGTGGAGGAGGAAACACCGTGACGCCGGGTTGGTTGGTGGGCGGGTATGTTTTCGGCCTGGTGTTGAGTTTAGGGGGGGCTAAGCGCGCGCCGCGGTGGTGGTTGGGGGCTGTTCTTGGTGCGGCGATGGCGGCGATGGCGGCGGGCAGCTGGGTGCTGGTGACCGGTGGAGTCTGGGATTGGCAGAGCCCGGTGCGGATCGGGGGCGAGGCGTTGCACCTGCGACTGGATGCGCTGAGCGCGCTGTTCCTGGTGCTGGTGGCGGTGCTCGGTGGGGCCGGGGCGCTTTATGCCTGGGAGTACTGGTCAGACGCGGGACACCCGGTTTCGGCGCCGAGGGGGCGGTTTTGGTGGAGCGCATTACTGCTGAGCATGGGGTTGGTGCTGCTGAGTTCGAATGGGCTGCATTTCCTCATCGCCTGGGAGTTGTTCGCCCTCGCGGGCTTTTTTCTGATCACCCTGGACTCGCGGAATCCCGAGGTCCGCGGAGCCGGATGGTTGTACTTGGCGGCCTCGCATGCGGGAACGCTGATGCTGTTTGCCTTCTTCGCCTTGCTGGCGGCCCGCACCGGGAGTTGGGAATTGGGGCCGATGCGGGACCAGGCGGGGCTGGGATCGTTGTTTTGGCTGGCGCTGCTGGGGTTTGGGGTAAAGGCCGGCTTGTTCCCCTTGCACATCTGGTTACCCTCGGCCCATGCGAACGCGCCGAGCCACGTTTCGGCGATTTTGTCGGGGGTGGCGATCAAGCTGGGGATTTACGGGATCGTGCGGTTCAGCGGTTGGCTGCCGGTGCCGGTGGCCGCGGGATGGCTGGTGGCGGTGCTGGGGGTGGTGAGCGCGGTGCTCGGGGTGGTTTTTGCCTTGGGCCAGCACGAGTTGAAGCGGCTGTTGGCCTATCACAGCGTTGAGAACATCGGGATCATCCTCATCGGAGTGGGTTTTGCCATGGTGGCGGCGGCGCGCGATCACGCGGCCTGGGGGGTATTGGCACTGGCGGGCGGGCTCTTGCATGTCTGGAATCATGGGCTGTTCAAATCGTTGCTGTTCCTGGGGGCTGGATCGGTGGTGCACGCCACGGGGACGCGGGAGATGAGCAGATTGGGCGGGCTCTGGCGGGCGATGCCCTGGACCGCCTCGATGTTCGCGCTGGGCGCTGTGGCGATATCCGGGTTGCCGCCATTGAACGGTTTCGTGAGCGAGTGGCTGGTTTACCTGGGGTTGTTTGACGCGGTCCATGACCCGGGAGCGACGCTGTGGGCGGCGATACCGGCCATTGTGCTGCTCGCGATGACGGGTGCCCTGGCGTTGGCGTGTTTCGTGAAGGTGTGCGGCGTGGTGTTCCTGGGCGCGCCGCGGTCGGAAGGCGCCGTTCAGGCGCACGAATGCGGCCGGTGGATGCGGGCTCCGATGCTGGCGTTGGCACTGGGATGCGCCGGGATTGGCCTGGCGCCGATGGCGTTCTGGCCGGCGCTACGTTCCACCGTGGGGGCTTGGCATGGGGCCTGGGCGAGCGCCCCGGCGCCTCAATCCCTGGGGACTCTGGGCATGATCCACCTGGCGCTCGTCTTGTCGGCGGTCGGCGGCGGTATTTGGCTATGGCGCCAGATCAGTCGGGGCGGGTTGGTGCGCGGGCTGACCTGGGACTGTGGTTACGCGGCACCCACAGCCCGGATGCAATACACCGCGGGGTCGTTTGCCGGGATCATCACGGAGTGGTTTGCCTGGATACTCCAGCCCGTGCGGCGGGCGGCGCGTCCGGAGGGGACATTTCCAGGTCACGCCCGGATCGAGGAACACACGCCGGAGACCGTGCTCGAACGGGTGGTCGAGCCGGTCGCGCGACTGGTGATCCGGGGATCCGGGATGGTGCGACGGTTGCAGAATGGTCGGGCCCAAGCCTACCTGTTTTACTTGATCCTTGGCTTGGCGGCGGTGGCGGCGATGACCTTGGCCTGGTCTGAACCGGAGCTGCTGCACGGAGGGGGAGAATGAGGGGAGCACGATGGCGATGAAGGCTGCGGTGGACGGGAGCGAAGAGCGAACATGTATTTGAATCTGGTTCAGATTGCGGAGTCGTTCGGTGTGCCGGAGAAAGTGGTGGAAGACTGGATCCGGATCGAGGGACTGCCGTATGTACCCGATCGGGGGCGGCTATTGTTCGACCGCGCGCGGGTGGCGCATTGGGCCGCGGCGCATGGGCTGACGGCGCGAGCAGGCTTTCTAACGCCGGAGGAAGGAACGTTCGCCTCCGGGTTGGCGTTGGAGCCGATGCTGCGAACGGGGGGGATCTGGCGCGAAGTGGAGCCTCTGGATGCGATCGCGGCCATAGAAAAGGTCATCGCCGGCTTGCCCCGGTTACCGCAGAGCGTGCGGACGTTGCTGGGACAACGACTGCGGACTGAGGGGGGGATCAATTGGGCGCCGGTGGGGGGCGGGGTGGCTCTGCCGCATTTCAGCACCCGCGTAACGCTGGGCCGGGACTCCGGAGTGATTGCGCTGGTGCAGTTGCGAGGGGCTCTGCCCATGGCGGAGCCAACTGTCGATGGGGTGCCGGTCACGCGGCTGTTCTTCTTCGTGCCGCCTTCGCCCAGGGCACATCTCGACACGCTGGGAAAGCTGAGTCGGGCGATTTCGAAAGGACCGCTCCGGGCCTTGCTGGAACGTGGTGCGTCGGATGACGACATCTACCGGGCAGTGGCGGTGGTGGACGCGGCGGGCGGCGGAGAAGCCAGGCGAGGGACGCCCGTATGACGCTCGGCGGATGGATCGCCCTGGCGCTGGCGCTGCTGCTGGGCGGCGGTTTGGCCGGGCTGCGCCTGCCGCGAGTGTGGCTTGGGTGCACGCTCGGCGGCACGGTCGCGCTTTTGGTCGCCGCCTTCACGACGCTCGGCGTTGGCGTCGATTGGGTGTGGCAAAGTCCATGGTCGCTCGGGGGCGAACGGGTTCATCTGCGGTTGGACGGAATCAGCGCCTGGTTTCTAACCCTGGTAGCGGTGGTCGGAGGAACCGGAGCGGTGTATGCGCGCGGCTATTGGCCGGACCAGGCGCAACCCGAATCGGCCGGACGCGGTCGCGCCTGGTGGAGCGTGCTGGTGCTGTGCATGGCGCTGGTGCTGCTGTGTTCGAATGGACTGCATTTTCTGATGGCCTGGGAGGCGTTCGCGCTGGCGGGGTTTTTCCTGATCACCTTGGACCGGGCGCGACGCGAGACCCGCGCGGCCGGTTGGCTGTACCTGGGGGCGTCGCACGCGGGAACGCTGGGGCTGTTCGCGTTCTTCTCGATGCTGGCGGCGCGCACGGGGAGTTGGGAACTCGGCCCGATGCGAAGTGCGACGGAGTTGGCGCCGTTGTTTTGGGTGGCGCTGTTTGGATTTGGCGTGAAGGCGGGACTGTTTCCGCTGCATATCTGGCTGCCGTCGGCGCATACGAACGCGCCGAGCCATGTCTCGGCGATTCTCTCGGGAGTGGCAATCAAGATGGGTTTGTATGGCCTGGTTCGGTTTTCGGGCTGGCTGCCTTTGCCGAAGGGAGCGGGTTGGGTGGTGCTCGGGCTCGGGGTGGCGAGCGCGCTGATGGGCGCGGCTTTTGCCCTGGCGCAAAATGATCTCAAGCGGTTGCTCGCCTATTGTTCGGTGGAAAACATGGGGGTGATATTGATCGGTTTGGGAGCCGGGTTGCTGGGGTTGGCGGATGGCGGCGCGAGCTGGGGCCGGATGGCGATGGCGGCGGCACTCCTGCATGCCTGGAATCACGGATTGTTCAAGTCCCTGCTGTTCCTCGGTGCCGGTTCGGTGCTCCATGCGACCGGCACACGCGAGATGAGCCGGCTCGGAGGGTTGTGGCGCGCGATGCCGTGGACGGCGGGGCTGTTCGCTTTTGGCGCAGTGGCGATCTGCGCGTTGCCGCCACTGAACGGGTTTGTGAGCGAGTGGCTGCTGTACCTGGGGCTGTTCGAGTCGGCGGCGGGGCATGCGCCGGTCGCGATCGTTGCGGCGATCATTGCCCTGGGAGTGACCGGCGCGCTGGCGCTGGCCGCGTTCGTGAAGGCGGGGGCCGTGGTTTTCCTCGGCGCCGGGCGCACGCGCGCGACACGCGATGCTCACGAGTGCGGCTGGTGGATGCGCGGTTCAATGCTGGCACTGGCGGGGCTGTGCGCGTTGATCGGGGTTATGCCCTTGGCGCCCTGGTTTTTCATCACACGTTCGCTGGCGTCGTGGGAACCTGGCTGGAGCGGGATTGAGTCGCCACCGCCCCTGGCCACACTCGGCTTGCTGCACCTGGCCGTAGCGCTGGCTTTCGTGCTGGCGGCGTTGGCGTTGTGGCGCCGAGCCCAGGCGAAGGGAATCCGGCGGGAGTTGACCTGGGATTGCGGTTACTCGGCACCGAGCGCCCGGATGCAATATACCGGGGGATCATTCGCCGCGATCGCCAGCGGCTGGTTTCGTTGGGTGCTGCGGCCGGAACGACAGATGCGCCGGCCGCGAGGGTTGTTTCCAGCCCAGTCGAGCCGCGTCGAGCGCGTGCCGGAAACGGTGCTGGAACGGGTGCTGGGTCCGGCTGGCGGCGTGGTGATGGCGGCATCGGCCTGGGTGCGACAGCGCCAGAGAGGGCACTTGCCGGATTACATCCTGTATTTGGTGGCGGGCCTGGTGGCGGTGGGGGCCCTGGTGTTGGCGGGGAGCTGGCGATGAGTGCGATCGTTGAATTTCTGGTCCGGCTGGCGGTATGGCTGCTTCTGGCGCCCTTGCTGCCGGGGCTGATCAACAAGGTGAAGGCGTGGGTGGCGGGGCGGCGGGGCCCGCCGGTGCTCCAGCTCTACTACGACCTGGCGCGGTTATGGCGCAAAGGGGTGGTCCTGAGCACGCTGGCCTCGCCGGGATTTGTGGTGGGGCCGGCCGTCGCATGGGTGGCGGTGTTGGGCGCGGCGCTCCTGCTGCCGTTGGGGCCGCTGGGGATCTCGCTGAGTTTTCGCGGCGATGTGATTCTGCTGGTTTACCTGCTCGCACTGGCGCGGTTCTGCACGACCTGGGCCGCGCTCGAAACCGGCTCGGCGTTCGAGGGGATGGGCGCGGCGCGGGAAGTGAGTTACGCGGTGTTGACGGAGGCGGCGGTGATCACGGCGGTGCTGGCGTTGAGCCTGCGGAGCGGGAGCGTGGAGCTGGGCACCATGCTGGCGTCGTCGGCGGGAACGGGATCGGTGTTGCTGGCGGCCGGGTTGTTTACGGTGTTGCTGGCGGAGAACTGCCGGGTGCCGTTCGACGATCCGAACACGCACCTGGAATTGACCATGATCCACGAAGTGATGGTGCTGGACCACAGCGGCCCCCCACTGGCGGTGGTG
Organism: Verrucomicrobiota bacterium; assembly: GCA_023383055.1. GTDB lineage: Bacteria > Verrucomicrobiota > Verrucomicrobiia > Limisphaerales > JAHDYP01 > JAHDYP01. The sequence continues at coordinate 23,795 of JAHDYP010000099.1, forward strand.
TTGCACGGGGCGGCGATGAAGCTGTTATTGTTCGCGGTGTTGCTGGTGGAGGCGGTGCTGCCGTTTGGAGAGTGGTCGGGACTTGGGGGCGCGGTGGCCTTGATCGGGGGCGTGGCGTTGGTTGGAGTGGGGGTCGGGCTGGTGGAATCGTGGCTAGCACGTTACGCGTTCAAGCGCGTCCCGTTGCTGTTGACCACGGCATTTTTGCTCTGTCTGTTCGCGTTGCTGGTGGCCTGGAAGGGAGGCTGGTCGTGAATGAGAGTCTGAATCTGCTGGTGGCGCTGGCGATGGGGTTGAACCTGGTGGCGCTGGGGAGCAGCCGGCTGCCATCGCTGATCCGCGTGGTGGCGCTGCAAGGGATGGTGCTCGGGTTGGTGCCGCTCGTCATGGAACACGAGGTGCGCGGGATGGTGGTGCTGGTGGCGGTCGCCACGGTGGCCATGAAAGGCCTGGTGATTCCCGGGTTGCTGCGCCGGGCGATGCGGACGGCCAACATTGACCGTGATTTGTTCCCGCTAGTGGGGTTCCTGCCGTCGTTGTTGATTGGCGCGGCGGGCACGATCGGCGCCGTGGTGCTGGCGCGCTGGCTGCCCTTGTTGCCGGAACATCACGAGACGCTGCTGGTGTCGGGCGCGCTCGCCTCAGTGTTCACCGGGTTGCTCTTGTTGATAGGCCGGTCCAAGGCCATCTCCCAGGTCTGCGGTTACCTGGTGCTGGAGAACGGCATTTATCTCTTTGGCATGCTGCTGCTCGGGTCGACCCCGCTTTTGGTGGAGGGAGGGATTCTGCTGGATCTGACGGTGGCGGTGTTTGTGATTGGAATCATTGTGGACCGCATCCAGCGGGCGTTCGACACGCTCGACACGCGGAAACTGACGGTGCTGCGAGAATGAGAGAGCTGTTATTGATCCTCGTGCCGCTGGTGGCGGCGGTGTTGGCGGCGCTCTGGCCGAGCGATCGCACGCGGCCCTGGCTTCTCCCCGCGGCCGGGTTGGCGCATGTGGGTCTGGCGTTTGGCCTCCTGCTGGCGCCGCCGGCCGCGCCCCTGCACGCGTGGATCGGGCTGGATGCCCTGGCGCGGGCCATACTTCCGGCCGTCTCGCTGCTGTTCCTCGCGTGCGCGGCCTACGGAGTGCCCT
>JAHDYP010000100.1 GCA_023383055.1 Verrucomicrobiota bacterium
GCATGTGGGACATAAAACCTGTCATGAAGCGAGTGAATGTGGATGATGAGGCGCGCTGAAGCTCCAAGATGGCTTTCGTTGGGGGTGAACCAGGGGGCGGACCGAAGTGAGGTGGAGGGTTCCGGCTTCGCGGAACTGGGCAGTCAAAGCGGTTCAGAGCCAGTCGGGTGGCGGACGCCATTCCCAGAGCTGATCCGACTCCAATTGCGGCGTGGGCCGTGGGGAAAGATTGGTAGGATCGATCAGGGTGGCGACGCGTGCCCAGAGATATGACGGCATTTGGAGACGGTCGGCCGGAGTGGTGATGCCGCCGCGGTAGAGGATGGAACCGCGGACATCGGTGATCGTGGCCTGGCGCTGGAGTGGATCGCCTTCGAGGCGAATGATGAGATCCGCATCATCGATCACGAGCGTCGCCGGTTCGGACAGGCTTGGGCTTTCGGGTGGAGGAAGAGCTCCGACCGGCAGCGGTTTGACGACGACAAGCCATTCCGCGTCGGTGGCGAAGGGGAGTGGCGGCAATGGGAGGCGTTCGGACTCGACGGTCCGGTCGAAGCCGGTTGGTGCCTCAGGGGGCGGAGCGGTGAGGGTCGCGGCGAGGTCGAGCGGTTGGCTTTGGCGAACGACCGTGAGCTGGAGTTGCGATGCGGGCCGGAGGTTACGCAGCACCGCAAACAGCTCGTCAGGATGGAGGAGCGGCCGGTCGTTGACGCGCACAATGACATCATGAGGTTGGAGGGAGGCGGCATCGGCCGGGCTGGCGGGGGCAATGGCCAGGATGACGGCGCCGCCGGTGACTTCAGGGGTGAGATGAGCCAGCAATGCGGGAGACACCACGGCCAGGCGTAATCCCAGGTAGACCGGCGGAGGCGCGGCTTCGGTCGGAAGTGCCGGTTGGGTTTGCGCAGTTGCCTGGATGAGGCCGGCCAGTGCCGGGGCGGGAACAAGGGTGGAGGTGCGCATGACCGTGACCCGCAGGGGTGACGATTCCGAGGCGGGGGACGGTCGGGTGGCGAGTGTCAAATCGAGGTTGAGTCGTTCGCGGGCTCGCATGAGCTCCAGGGGTACGGGGGTATCGGTGGGGAGGCCGCGGAGCAAGCCCTCGAGTTGTTCGGGGACAATGAGCAACTGGCCATTGAGTTGGAGGAGGATGTCATGCGGGCGGATGCCGGCGCGGTCGGCGGGGCTGCCGGGGGCGACGCGGTGGACCAGCAGGCCGAGGGCGGGCGGCAGTTCGAGTTGTTGTTGGAGGGTGGGACCGGCGGGATGGACGGCGACGCCCAGGTAACCATCGTCGGCGGTGGCTGGGGGAAGAAGGGCGGTGCACAGGGCGAGCCAGCCGAGTTCGGCAGTTTGTAAGGTCAGCTTCACGCGGCAAAGGGCGAGAGGGGCACCAGTCAGGGCGAGGCGGAGGTTCGCCGCGGGCGTTCGGTTTCGGCCACGCGCCGGAGGTCGGCGTAGAGGGTTCGAGCTTGGGCGACGCGTTCGAGCAGCGCGTCACCCTGGCGGGCGAGCAGTTTGCGGTAACGATCGTTCTCGAGCCGGCCTTCGGCATCGAGGCGGCGGGCTTCGGTCACCAGTTCTTCGATTTGACGGAGGCTCTCTTCGCGTTTGGCCAGCAGAGACTCCAGGGCGTCGTGGTGCCAGAAGCGCAGCCCTTCGCGAACGACATAAACCGGTGTGGTATGGGCGCTGGTGCCGTCGCCGGCCCGCGCGCGTGCCGCGATCCAACTGCCGTTGCCGGAATCGACGGTGAAGTCGAGACTGGCTTCGGGGTGCGCGGGATCGGTGGATTCGGCGGTGCGGATGACCTGTCCGTGGCGGACGATTTCGACGATGACCGGCGTCATCCGGCGGGGATCGCCCCAGGCCCGGGCGCGGATTCGGAGAGGACGACTCTCGCGCACGAGCAATTCGTCACCGGGCAGGGCGTCGTCGACGCGCAAGTCGAGCATTGGCCCGCTGGTGGTGAAGGTGCGGCCGCGGCCGAAGGCGGCGAACCAGTTGTCGGCGGTGAAGGGGTCGTCACCGAGGTAAGCGTAGGCGCGGACTTCGCCGATGGTACCGCCCCAGGGAACGTCGGAGCCGGCGCTGGCGGTGAGCTTGCAGCCGAGGTTAAGGAACTCGTAGTAGAGGTCGGTGCCGAGGTGGTTGAACTGAAGGATCTCGACGAAGTCGGCCTTGCCGCGGGGGACATTGAGGCTCATGTCGCGGTGGACGTGGAACAGGCCGGAGTTGACGTGGGCGTAGCCGGTCAAGCCGCCCTGCGCATGGACGGCGTCAAAGACCGTGTCATAAAGGAAGTAACGTTCCATGTCGCGGACCATGGCGGTGATGTTCATGGCGAGGGTGTGCCCGATTTGGTCATGGGTGCGGGGACATTCCTGGCCGGGGACGAGCACGTATTCGCCGTCGGCGACGCGGTAGGCGGGGCCGAAGCCGCGTTGCTCGAAGTAGGTGCGGTAGATGTCGCCCATTTTGACGATGTTGGCGAGGTGGACGTCTTCGGCCTTCACCCAAGCCATGACGTTGCGGGCGTCATCGTCGCTGAGAATCCGGGTGTGAACGTGATCGTCGCCCGACCACCAACCCTGTCGGCGCATGTCCACCCAGCGGCGCGGACGGAGGGAGCGTTCGACGGTTTGGCCGGAAACGATGGTGACGTCTTCGAACAGGACTTCATGTTCAACCCCGCGGCGGACGCCGATCTGCCAGACGCCGGGCGCCAACGTCATGTCGAACGGGCCGGGTACGCACCAGAAATGGACGCCGAGCGGCCCGGGCAGGTTGGCGGCGCGCACGCCGCTGGCATGCCCCTGGCCGTCGAATTGCGGGGCGAACTCGATACCGTTGGCCGGGCGCCGCTGGAGGCCGTCGGTCCGCCACATGAGCCGTACCATGGCGGGGGTGGGTTCGCCGGTGTCGTCGGAAAGAACGGTGAGCTTGAGCCGGCCGGGCATGGGTGTATTCACCTCGAGAGGAAAGTGCAAGGGCGTCTGGCCGGGTCGGTTGAACTGGAGCTGCAGCGTGGTCCGGCCGAACGGCAGTTGCTCGAGACCGGCCACGGCATAGGTGACCCCACGATCCCCCAGGTCCACCGTGACGCGGCTCGACTCGCCGCCCGGTTGGGAGAGATCCGCTCCATTCGAGCTGAACCAGAGACCCTCACCCTGGTTGACGACCTTGAACAGCAAAGCGCCCGTATCGCCCGGTTGCTCGACCCGATCCTCGGGCAACCCGGTGGCGGATAGAGTCGCCAGATCCAAAGTCAGTAGCCGGGGACAATCCTCGATGATTTCCCGGAGGCGGTCGACCGCCTCCCGGCCGCGGTCGGAGGCCGCGCGGCGGGCGGCATCGTCGCGGGCGTCGCGGAGTTGTCGATCGGCTTCGCGCAACGTGCGGTTGAGCGTGTCCAGTTCGGCGCGTTGCGATTCGCCGAACAGATGCCAGTGCTGGTGGGCGAGGCGGCCGGTGAAGTTGAGAATGCCGGTTGGCAGTGGTTGTGATTGCGCGAGGAGCAAAGCCGACGCGGTCAAAAGGAAGGTCAACTGCAGCAGGCGGCGTGGCAGATTTGAAGTGGTCATAGACGCAAGGGATCAGGGCTGGGGATTTACTGGCGCACCAGGCGTGGCGATAGGCAGAACGGGAGGAGCAAGCAGGCGTGCCCGGAATTCCCGTGCCGCACCGTCACGCGCCGGCGGATGGAGTGGGTCGGCAGCCGGCACCGCCTCGAGGCGGGCGCCATCGCGGCCTTCGACCTGCAATGCCCCCAGCGCCCGAACGCCCGGCCAGAGACGGTCTTCGATGGTCAAGTCCGTGTTGGCGGCGAGGTCGTTGGGGGTGGTGGCGAAGAAGTGCAGGGTCAGGCGGTGGTGCCCGCGGCCGACGCGGTCGTTGCCGAGCAGATCGAGCTGCGGCGCGTAAAGGGGCGTCAGTTCAACCGGCTTCCCGGCCAGGCGCAGCGTGACCGCCCGGGCTGAGGATGATTCGAGGCCGGCGAGATAGCGGTCGGTTTCGCGGCGGCTCAGTTGGCCGTCGCCGTTGGTGTCCATGTGCTCGCGCTCATGCTGGGAGCCATCCTCGAAGAAAGTGAGCTGGACGGTGACATCGAGGTATTGGGCGCCGAGCGTGAGGGCGATGCGATGCTGGATGCAAGCCGTGAAGAGGTCGTGGCCCGGCGCCGCAATGGTCAGGCCCAGGCCGAGGGCGAGGCATACGAACGGTCGCCATGCGCGAAGCGGCGCGAGCAGCGGCGGGTTGGACGGGTTCGAGGACATGAGTTCAGCCGTTGAAGAATGCCTCGGCAAGAGTTTCAAAGCAAGCGGACGTCGGCGCGGTTGTCGGCGCAGGCCCGTGGGGCGAGGCCAGATTTTATGTCGCATATGCGACATCGAATCGGGACATCGAAGTCTGGTCCGGGGTTTGGATGCTTTCGGAGCGACTTAAGTCCCGCACTTGATCCCGCACTTAATCCAGCTCAAGCGTGTTCAACTAATCCCCTTGCCAGGAGCGCCACCCTTTGCACGAGTGCCAGGCCGCGTTGCCCTGCTTCCACTAACATCTCTCCCGTCCTTCGGCTCAACTGAAGATTTGGTGCGGTGGTAAGGGCAGGCTAGAGTTTCCAGCCGTCGCGGTAGGGAGGATTTACGAAGGCATTGGCCTCGGCGTGGTTGGTGAACCGGGCGGACTGGTCGTCCCAGCGGAGGGTTTGGCCGGCGAAGCGGATGGCGATGGCGCCGAGGAGTGCGGCCTGGGTGAGCGGAGCGCCGTAGCCGAAGTGGGAACCGGCCTCGCGTCTGGTGCGGATCGCCTCGAGCCAGTCCCAGGCATGGTTTTTGACGCGTGGAATGGTGCGTGGGGGTGCGTTTTGGCCCGAATGCTGGTCGCTGAGGGCATCCGGCAGGATCCTGGCGCCGCCACCGCCATGGGAGCCGTGCAGGATCATGCCCTTCTGGCCGAAAAGAATCGCTCCGGTGCCGGGAGGGTTTTCGTCGGCAGCGAAGCCTTCGGGTTTGGGGATGCGTTTGGTGCCGTCGTGCCAGACCAGTTTAATGGGGCCACGGCTGCCTTTGGCGGGGAACTCGAAGGTGACGCGGGTTCCCGGCGGATAGGTGAGCTGGTGTTTGACGGGGTCATAATCGCTGACTTCGGCGTGGACGGATGAGGGCGCGTCGAGGTCGAGTGCCCAGAAGGTTGGATCGATCACGTGACAGAACCAGTCGCCGATGGTGCCGGTACCGAAGGGCATCCAGCCGCGCCAATTCCAATGCACCCAGAGGGGGGTGTAGGGCCGGAACGGCACCGGGCCGATCCAGAGGTCGTAGTCGAGGTGCTTGGGCACTTCATAGGTCTGGGCGAGTTTGTCCAGGTTGCGGAGCTGGCAGTAAACCTCGGGAAACGCGTCACAGCCGGCATGGACGGTGTGCACGGGACCGATGGCGCCGGCGGAGATCCACTCGTGGATGCGGCGGATGTCGCCGCTGGAATGGCCCTGGTTGCCGAGTTGGGTGACGACGGGATGCTGGCGGGCGGCGGCGCTGAGGGCGCGAACTTCATGGACGCTGTGCGCGAGCGGTTTTTCGCAATAGACATGTTTGCCGCGTTTCATGGCTTCCATGGCGATGACGGCGTGGGTGTGGTCGGGGGTACCGATCACGACGCCATCGATGCCGGCGTGCATTTGGTCGAGCATGACGCGGTAGTCCTTGAACCGTTTTGCCTTGGGATACTGGGCGAATTTCTTGGCGGCGTAGTCGTCATCGACGTCGCAGAGGGCCACGATGTTGGCGCCTTCAGCGGCGACGGCATCGACGTCGGCGCCGCCCTGACTGCCGATGCCGATACCGGCCACGTTGATCCGGTTATTGGCGGAGGGACCGTCGGCGCCGAGGACGCGACCGGGGACGAGTTGGAAGAGCGGGAGGGCGAGGCTGGAGCGGACGAGGAACTTGCGGCGGTTGATTTTCGAGGTGTTGAGCATAGAGATCTTGTGATTTGGGGTTGGGGAAAGATGGCGGGTGAGGGGAGGCTGTTCAAGGGAAAAGGGCGGCAGGGCGGCAGGGAACAGGCTGGCCAGCGTGAGGACTTGACCCTACGGTTTGGGGATGAATCAGCGCGTGGCTTTGGGCGGCCGCAGGGAAGGACGTGGTTTTGTTGGGTGGATTCTAGGGGTACTTATTGTGCCGGTTCTGGGTGCGGTCGGCATAGGGACGCTGCAGGCGCAAGTGAGTGAATTGTGGCGGGTGGATTTAACGAACGCCACCGAGGCTGCTTATCAGGCGACTGCCGCGGCGATGGATGGCCGGGGCAACGTCATTGTGGGGGGCCGAGTATATGGGGGTGGTTCCTTGAGTTCAGGCGATGGGGCGGCATTTGTGGTGAAGTTCGACGGGGCTGGCGATCGGGTCTGGGAATTTCGGACAGGGGGGACAGGTGCGCAGGGAGTGGATGCGCTGTCGGTGGACGGCGGCGGGAATGTGATTGCGGCCGTGCGGCCTGGAGGCGATGAGCCCTGGCCGGTTGTCGGGTTGAAGCTGTCGTCAGCGGGGGCGGAATTGTGGCGGGTGGTGGAGACCAACGCAATTCAAGCGGGAGTGAATACGACGGTCTCGGCAGTGGCTACCGATGGCACGGGGCAGGTGTATCTTTTGGGGTGCCGCGCACTTGGCGAGGCCGACGGTTTTCGGTTCGAGCTGTTTATCGCAAAGCACGACCCGGACGGTCGGCTGGTATGGGACAGTGTCTTGCCGGAGCGCGCGTATGGATTGCCGCAGGGCGGTTTGTGGCGATGCCTTGCGTTGTTATCGGACGGAGGGGTAGCGACGGCCGGTTGTGCAATCTCCCCAACGTGGGGGAATGGGGGATACGTAGCGAAACTCGAGGCGGACGGGACGCTGGCGTGGTTTAAGGAGGATCACGAGGGAGCTCCGCTGAGCGGGCCGCTTTCGAGTGTGAAGGCGGATGATGCCGGGTACATCTGTGCGGCGGGATCGGAGGGTTACGTCGTTCTGTCGTCGGCAGGGGAGGTGATCGAGTTGGGTGGAGAATTGGATGGAGGCAATGTGACGGCGGTGCGGTCAGGCGGCGGATTTCTGATCGACCAAGGGGGAGCGTACTTTCGGGCTGTGGGGGGCATTGCGGGGGCTGGGGGTTGGCGGGCGGCGGGCGGTTTATGGAGCGGGTTAGGTGCGTTCGGAGTAGATGGCGGCGGTTGGTATACGGGAGGCCTGTATCTCTCGGAGGATCCCGCCGCATTGGCGGTGGCGCGGTTCGATGAGAGCGGCCGTCGCTTATGGCGGTGCACGGTGCCGGGCTACCGGTACGACCACGGGGTCGATCGTCCGACGAGTTCATTGATGCAGGCGCCAGATGGGACGCTCCGGTTGGTGGTGAACCTCCGACCTGACTACCTGCAACCGAGCACAGGGATGGCGGTGGCAGCCTTGCGGGTCGAGGAGCCTGGGAACCTGCCGGAGATTATTGCGGGACCTGGTTCGGTGACCTGGGACGGCGAGAGTTCGGTTTCATTTTCCGTGGGTGTGGCCGAAGGAAGCGAAGTTCAGTGGTATCGATCGCTCGGGCCGATTGCCGGCACGGTGGGTGAGACTTGGGTGATACCGGCCGCGGAGGTGCCACTACGGCGGGGGTATATCCATGCGGAGGTTAGCCATGCTGACGGGGTAGTGGCCACGCCGGTAGCCGAGCTGCGATTGGGGAGGATGGTGCTGTCGGCACCGCCGCCGGAGAATGGCTGGCACTGGTTGCAGGTGTGGACGGACTTGGGGGTTCGATTCTTGGTGGAGAGCTCGGGCGATTTGAAGGATTGGGCGCCGGTCGATGGTGGGAGCGGGGAGTTCGAATTGCGGTTGGCGGTAATGCCGCCGGTCTCGGGGAGCGTGTTTTACCGTGCGGTGAGCATACCGTGAGATGAGCGGGGCGCGGGTTGGGTGAAGAGGTGGGTTGAACGGGGGAACGGGGCGAGCGTGTTGCGTGTTGTAGGTGATCGTGCGTTAATCGGCGGATGGCAACAATGCACGGGTTAGCAGGGCTTTCGCGTCGGCGTTTTTTCGAGCGGCTCAGCCAGTTGGGCATCGCGGTCACGGTCGCGCCGCGTTTGACCCGGGGAGAGGCGGGGGAGGCGGGGGAGGCGGCGAGTGGGGCGGGGGTGAGGGCGGTGGTGGGGTTTCCGGGTCCGTGGCAGTTCCAGTTGCCCAAGGGGGCGATCATCCTGGTGAGCGATCAACAGCTGGAGGATCTGACCGATCCGGACAAGGAAGTGGACTTGAGTTTATCGAGCACGCCGAACCGCACGACGTTGCGCCAGCTTTGCGAGCGTCAACGGGCGGTTGGGGCTCGGACGATCATCCTTGCGTTCGACGAATTCTGGTCGCAATACCGGGCGGGACAGGGGGGCAAGCCGCGCCGGTTCACTCCGGACACGGAGGGTTACCTGCGGCAGGTTGCCGCGATCAGCGAGACGCTCAAGCGCTACGGGCTCGGGCTCGAACTGAGCCTGCTCAGCCCGCTGGAGATAGGTGGGGGTTACGCGAAGCAGACGGGGGAGTCCGGCCGTTGGGTGCAGTTCCGCGAAGGCTGGCGCGATCCGCAGAGCGGCCGGTATAGCGTCGCGCTTTGGGAACAGCGGCGTTGGACCAACAACAAGGGGACGATCGAAATCGAACGGGTTGGCGTGCGGGTGTTCGCATACCGGGAATGGCGCATTGGGCGGACCTCGTTATACGCCGTGCCGCCCGGTGAGATTGTCGAGCTGAAAGAGGCGCCGCAGCTTGAAGCCGACCCGGCGGCAGGCGTCAAACACCGTCGGCTGACGGTGAGTGGCCGTGGGGAGACGGAGTTGGGTCCGAAGGATCGTGTTCTGGTGGTGGTCAGCTATCGCGTGCCGGAGATGGATTACTTCAGTCCGCGGGCGCTGCCGTTCCTCGAGGAGTTGGTGGGTCGGTATCACGCGGCAGGCGTGCCGCTCAACGGACTTTACGCGGACGAGATGCACATCCAGCAGGACTGGGGGTACGCGAATCACCATGAGGAAGGCCAGTTCGCGTTGCGCTATCTCACGCCCAATCTGGCGGCGAAGTTCGCGGCGGAATACGGGTCCGAGCATGCCGATTTCGAGCGCTGGCTGGTCTACTTTGTCTGGGGGCAGCACAGTTATCTGCCGGATCTCCAGGCCCGCCTGCCGGCGCAGCATGTTCTTGGGAGCACTCCGGAGGAGGTGCAGCGGACGTTCCTTTTTCGCCGGCGCTACTACGAACTGCTGCACAACACCGTGGTTGAACTTTTCGCGCGCGCCAAGGCCTCGGCCGAGGAACTTTACGGCCACGAACTCGAAGCGCGGGCACATGCCACCTGGGCGCAAAGCCCCACGATCGATTTCTGGAACAGCCGCGAGCAACCGCATCCGCCGAGGCAGTACGAGTACACGCCGGATTTTCTCTGGTCGAACACGGTGCAACAGGCCGCCAGCGCCTGCAGCGATTACTTCAAGTGGAACGAGTTTCTCACCGGCGGCGGCAACGACCATGCCGAAGGCGGCTGGTCGGATCGCAATTACTATGGCCTGGCGCTCGCCTGTTCCACCGGCAGCCTGAACCGTGTCCCCAACGCTTACGCGGCGGCGTGGGGCCTGCCCGCCGCGGCGCATCGCCGGCACCGCGCGCTGGAGAATGCGTTCGGTTGCTCACCGGACGAAGCGTTTGCGGCCCTGTTCGACTATCAGCATCGCGAGGTGCCCGTGCTGATGCTTTATCCTTCCTCGTTGGTCGCGTGCGAGGAGCGGTTCGGATCCTGGATGGTTCAGTACGGCTACGCCAACTACGTCACACCGGCGAAACTCCTCGAACACGGGCGGGTGGCCGGCCGCGGGCTGGACCTGGCGGGTCGTCACTATGGAACCCTCGCGGTGTTGTTCGAACCGTTGCCGCCGCCGGGATTGCTCGAGTTGCTCGAGGAGTTTGTCGCGGCCGGCGGCAAATGCGTCTGGTCGGGGCCACCCCCGCGCCTGGACCTTGCCGGGAAGGACGTCCGCGGGCGCTGGCAGCAGTTGTTTGGCGTAACGGCGTGTCATTTCGCCCACGAAGGCGTGGTGGCGGCCGGTCAACGCGTGGACTTCGACGGTGTTCTTGAGGGTCTTGAGCCTCAAGGCATCCTGACTGATTTCCTGGTGGACCTGGTCTATCCCGTGGCTGGCGATTCCGGGGGTGAGGTTGTGGCGCGCGTGGGCGATCGGGTTGTTGGTTTGCACCAGCGCAATGAGCAAGGCGGTTCCGCGACGTTCCTTGGGTTCCGTCCCCGGGACGATCAAGCGGCTTCGCTCGGTTATGAAGTGCGGACTTGGTTCGAGTTGCTTCGGAGCCTGGGGGCTTACGCCGGCGCGGATGATCCCTCGGTGGTATCACGAACGACGCCCTGGCTGGCGACGCGGTTCCCGAACCGCGCGGTCGCCGTGGCCGCGCATTATCGGCATCATGTTGAGAGTTGGCCGGGCGGTTTTCATCGCGATGCCAAACAAGACGACGCCATTCTGCAGGCGAATCCGTTGCCGTCGGACACTCTGGAATTGTCCGGCGTCCGGATCGCCGGCCACGAACTGCACTACCGCGGCACTCTGATCATGGCGTTCCGACTCGATGCCGGCCAACGGTTGGCGGCGTTTGCCGGACACGACTCTGACCACATCCGCCTCGATGGCCGGGAGTATCGCTTCGCCGACCGGCCGCTGTCGTTGGTGGCCTGGGCGCCGGTGGCGGTCGATCGTCGGGTGCCGGGCGGTGCCGTGCTGGAGCTTTGGGTTTACGGCGAAGGCCGACTGCGAATTCCGTTTGGCGAACCGATGTCGAAGGTCCGGCTCTATCGCGCCAGTGGTCCCCCCGGGATGACGGGGACGGAAGTGCCGGTCCGCATTGAGGCGGGTGTGATTGAATGCGACGCCGGGGCCGGCGAGGCCCAGGGCAAGCTCTATCTGTTGCCGGGTTAGCAGGAGTTGGCGTTGCGGGCAAGCGCGAGCGCCGGAATGTGCCGAGCGGGTTTGGGGTCCGGCCATTGGGCTTGACCGTGGGTGCGCGACGACGTAGGGCTAAACGGCATGATCCCGGCCAAGCCGTTCCGTATGGGAGTTAAGACTGAGGCGATAGAGCGTGAACACCGTTGTGGAAGAAAAGCGATGAGGCGGAAGGAACGAAGGGGCGTGAAGCGGGTTGGTTCATGGACCGGGCTCCTCGCGCTGGCGGGATGGCTGGCGGGCGGATCCGGTGCGCCGGATGCGGCGGCGGCGGGGATGTCGCAGGGAGCGCAAGGGTTGTTGGCGGATCGGCCCGGGGAACGGGCGCGGATCGAGCAGGCGCTGCCGGCGCGGGCCACCGCGCGTCCCGAGAAACCGCGGCGGCTGCTCATCTTCGATCTGAATGTGAATTATGGCGGGCATGGGTCGATTCAGCATGCGAACTACGCGTTTGCGCGGATGGGGGAGCAGACGGGCGCATACAAGACCGCGATCAGCCGTGATCCGGAGGTATTTCGTCCGGAAACGTTGCGGCAGTTCGACGCGGTGTTCTTCAACAACACGGTGGGCAATCTGTTTGAGGATGCGGCGTTGCGCCAGAGTCTGGTCGAGTTTGTGCATGGGGGAGGAGGGTTGCTCGGATTGCATGGGACCTCGGTCGCATTCACCCGCTGGCCCGGGGCGCACGAGGACTGGCCGGAGTTTGGCGCGATGCTGGGGGCGCGGGGCGCGAGCCATCGCGAGAGCGACGAGCGCGTGTTGGTGCGGTTGGACGATCCGGGGCATCCATTGAACCGGGTGTTTGGCGGGGAGGGATTCGAGTATCGTGACGAGTTCTTCCGGTTTCATGATCCCTACTCGCGCAACCGGGTGCGGGTGGTGTTGAGCATTGACACGGAGAAGACCGAGCTCGAGCAGGGCCGGGCGTTTGGCGTGGTGACGCGGCCGGACAACGATTACGCGGTGGCGTGGGTGCGGAATTACGGACGCGGTCGGGTTTTTTACAGCAGCATCGCGCACAACCCGTACGTGTTTTGGGATCCGACGATGCTCGGGTTCTATATGGATGCGATTCAGTTTGCGCTGGGGGATCTGAAGGCGCCGACGACGCCGAGCGGGAAGCTGACGCCGGCGATGCGCGCTCAGGAACAGCTTGGCTGGCGTTTGGGAGTCGAGGCGTACACGTTTCATCGGTTCACGTTTTTCGAGGCGATCGACAAGACCGCGCAGCTCGGGCTGGCCTATGTGGGCGGGCTCAGTTTCCAGCGGGTGAGCGACGCGATTCCGAAGAACCTGGAGCCGGGGTTGACCGACGACGAACTGAGGCAGATCCGGTTGAAACTGGACGCGGCCGGGTTGCGGTTGTTGACGTATTACATCCAGGACATTCCCGGCGACGAAGCGGGATGCCGGCGGGTGTTCGAGTTCGGCCGCAAACTGGGGATCGAGACGTTTATGAGCGAACCGGCGGTTGAAGCGCTCGACACGATCGAGCGGTTGGCGGATGAATACGACATCCGGGTGGCGCTGCACAATCACGATGCCAAGGGTTCGCCGCATTACTGGCATCCGGAGAAGGTGCTTGAGGTCGTGCGCGGGCGCAGTGAGCGGCTGGGTGCCTGCGCCGATGTGGGGTACTGGATGCGGGCGGGCATTGATCCGGTTGAGGGGATACGTCTGCTGGGCGAGCGGCTCATCACGCTGCAGATGCACGATCTGCATGAGCTCAGCCCGGTTGGGCACGATGTTCCCTGGGGCACCGGCGCCGGCCGAGCGGAGGAATTGTTCCGCGAATTGCACCGGCTCGGGGTGCGGCCGGTGATGATTGGGCTTGAGTATTCGCACAACTTTCGCGAATCGCTGCCGGAGGTGAAACGCTGTGTCGATTTCTTCGATGGACTTTCGCTGGGCATGACGCGGTAGTGGTCGGCGCTGAAGGGTTGTTTGCCCGGGCGGATTGACGTTGTCCGGCAGCGCCGGAGGCGGCCTAGGGGTACGCGGACCCGGCCTGCACTTTACACGCAGTTCCATCGGCCTCCCGGTTTAGTTCGAGCTTCGAGGGGTCAATAGGACGAGCCATCGGCCCAGGTCTGGCGAACGCCTTCCTGGACGCGGCGGAGGTCGGCGAGGTCCTTTTCGTTGGCGACGGGTTGACCCCACATTTCAAAGACTTTGGGCCATTGCCATTTCCAGTATTCGACGTGGCCATCGGCGAAGGAGAGGTTGATGCCGCGGCGATGGCGGTCGGCGGGGAGATCGCCCCAATGGTCGAGGTAGAAGCCAGCGTTGGTGGAGCCGATGCCGAAGTGGGCGTCGAAGATGCCGTCTTCATGGACCTCGATGAAGACGAAGACCTTGGAGGGCGGGGGATCGATCATCTCGGAGTATTGCCGGTAGGTGGGTACCCACCAGGTGGTGGAGCAAGCCAGGGTGCCGTTCATGTTGTAGCTGCGGGTGCGGAGCAGCGGCAGTTCCGCGCCGGCGAGGGTGCGGACGCGCGACCGGTCGGTGGGACAGCGGTAGATGGCGGTGGACTGGTTATAGGCGAACAACAGGCCCTTTTCGATGTTGGCCGTATTGGTGTCGAAGATGGTCAGGCCGGGACACCAGGAGACGCCGTTGCTGATCGGCGCGCCTTCGGGCGTGTAGACGAAGTCATTGGGAGGGAGGCGATCGCCGTGATCGCCGAGATACATATTCCAGCAGAGTTGGAGTTGGCGGAGGTTGTTGAGGCAGGCGATGGCCTGGGCGCGGGCTTTGGCGGAGGACAAGGCGGGAAGGAGCAGTCCGGCGAGGACGGCGATGATGGCGATGACCACCAGCAATTCGATCAAGGTAAAGGCGTGAGGCGCGCCGGCCCGGTGATTCATGCCGGTCAGGCTTTTCCAGAGAGGTTGGCCATCGTCACGCTTCGACACGTCGCCAATATAGAGCAATGCAGGTCGGATTCAATGCCGAGTCTGAGCTCGCGGCGACGGCAGGCTGGCGGTCGGCGGCTTGGGTGGTAGAATGCGTCCTCAACGATAGGTGCGAGCGTATGGCGAGGAATCCAGGCCAATGACGAATTTGCGGGTGGAACGAGGCGGTTGGTGGGTGGCGGGCCAGAGCCTGCTCATGGCGGGGGTTGTGGTGGCAAGCCTGCTCTGGCGGGAGCAATGGCACAGTGTCTGGACTTTTGGTCTTGGGCTGGGGCTGTTCGTGGCGGGCGGAATTCTCGGCGTGCTGGGAGTGGTTCATTTGGGGGGGAACCGGACGGCGTATCCGCGGCCGCTGGCCGACTCGCGGCTGGTGGAGAGCGGGGTTTATGGCTGGGTGCGTCATCCACTGTATGCGAGTGTGATACTGGCGTGCCTCGGTTGGGCCGGGATCTGGTCGAGCGGTCCGGGGCTCGCGGTGGCCGTGGGGTTGGTGGCGTACCTGGATGCCAAGGCGCGGCGGGAGGAACGCTGGTTGCGCGAGCGCTACGCGGCGTATGGCGATTACGCGCGGCGGGTGAAGCGGCTGATCCCCTATGTGTATTGACCGCGCGTGATCTTGCGGCGCGCTTACGCGCGTCGGTTGAGTCACTGCGCTGGGAAGCCGGGGATTACAGGGGCGTGATGGTCACGCGCCGGAAGTGGAGTTCGCCACCTTCGGACTGGAGGCCGATCGGGCCGGGCACGATCTCGACGCCGGAGACTTCGTTGACCAGTTCGCCGTTTACCCAGACGGTGTAATTGCCGTCCTGGGCGAGCAACTCGACCCGGTTCCATTCGCCCGGGGGTTTTTCGTGGTCCTGGGTTTTTTTGACGCCGGCGATGTCACCTGCGAGGGGGTGGGCCTTGATGGCGAAGAAGCGGGCTTGATTGGGTTCGATGGTCCGGCCCTGGAGACCGAGGACGTCGCCGGCATTGCCGTGCATGAGTTGAACTTCGACGCAGCGAGGGAGGGCGCCGATCGGGGGTGCGATGCGGGAGAAGATGCCGCTGTTGCCGGGTTTTTGGCCGGGTGCCCAGCGATATTCCACAAGCAACCGGAAATTGGTGAAGGCGCGTTCGGAGTAGAGGAAGCCGACGGGGTCGCCCTGGCAGACGATGATGCCGTTCTGGACGGTCCAGACCGCGTTCAAGGGGGTTGCGGCGTTTGCGGAGACGTGGTTCCAGCCTGAAAGGTCGCGGCCATTAAACAGTTCCTCCGAAGGTGTTCCGGCGCGTTTGCCGACGCAGCAACATGCGGTCAGGCTCAGAAGGAGGGCGAATGTGGCTCCCGTGGAAACGGTGTTCGGTTTCATCGGGGGGAGTTGAGCAGAATCGGGTCGGCGACGCCAGCAGGATCTGGTTTCGGGGCGCCTCCGATCGGTGGGTCGATCCGATGGAAGGTTATTTGGAACCGCAGGGGAGCTGTACCCGACCCGTGCGAGGAGTCGGTTCACTGGACGGCGACGCGATAGAACCGGGTCGCGGGATTCTGCGGTGGCAGGGGGTCGTAGACTGTCAATTCGCCGCCGGTGCCGGGCAGAGGACCGGTATCCAGGGTGGTCCAGTTCAGCCAGTCCTGGGTCCAATGGACCTGGTATTGTGCGGCGGTTTGGGAGTTCCAGCGCAACTGGATCCGGCCGGCATCGATGGCAGAGGCCAGGACCGGCGCGGTAAGGGGTGGAGTGGGCGGGGCGAGATCACGGAAGCCGAGGTTAATGGCGGAGGCGGGCTGGACAAAACTGCCGGCGAGCACTTCCTGGTTGGGGCCGAGCGTGACCAGGGAATAGTCGTCATAATTGCGGGGAAGGCTGAGCGAGGTGGCGGTGGCGGTGGGATTGGCGAGGAACACCTGGACGACGGTGCCATCGGGGATGGATTGGATGGGGATGGCGAAGCTGCCGGCGGGGGTGCTCACATCGAACTGGGTGTGGGGCGTGCCGACGATGCGCAGGAGGATATGAAGGCCTGAGCGGCCCTCGTTCTGATCGTAAGCGCCATCGTTGTTGGCGTCGTGGAAGAGGGTGTCGGTGAAGAAATGGGTGCTGGCATAGCGGCCGAGGTCCATGGTGTAGTAGTGGCGGTAAGTCGAGGAGGTCCAATAGAAGTAGCCATTGCCGATTTCGCGGTGGTTGACGTTGTACATGTTCCGGCGATGTCCCTCGCTTTTCCACCAGCCGATGTAAGCGGCTTCGGCGGTGCCGTAGCCGGCGGCGATGTTCTCGGCGGCGCTGTCGAAGTTGTAGCCTTCGGCGCGCATGCGGTCCCAGGGGTCCGGCTGAGTGACGGGATCGTAATAGGCGCTGCCGGGGATGGTAGCATGCTGGAAGAGGTTGTTCCGGGCCATGTCTTCCGAGTGGTGGCGTGATGCCAGAGTGATCGCGTGATGCGGTGCGAGTGGGGGGGCGGTGGCGGGGACATCCGTGTAGGTGGTCGAGCGGGTTTCGTTCTCGCGGGCGGTGTTGAATCGTCCGCGGTTGACGAGCCAACGGATTTCTTCTTCCAGCGCTGTGGGATTGCCGTCGGCGGTGTATTCGGTTTGCGCGAACAGGGTTGGGACGGCGCAGAGCCACAAGGCGGCCAGATTCAGGGCAGCTTTAGCAATCATATGACCGGGGATCGGCTTGAGCAGCCGGAGTGCCCGGGCGGACATGCGGCGCTCGTCCTTCCGGCGGGAGATTTCAGGTCCGCTTTGAGTAGGGGAGCATCCAGGGCTTGCGGTAGTCGACGCCGACCAGGCGGTCGGCTTCCGGGTGATTCGGGATTTTCTCGTCTTTCGGGTCCCAGAGGATCTTCTGGCCGGAGCGCAGCGCGATGTTGCCCAGGTGCGCGACGGTCGAGATGTAATGGCCTTCTTCGAGGTTTTCGACCGGTTGCTGGCGGGATTTGACGCAGTCGAGGAAGTTGCGGACGTGGGCCGGACGGGGGTCGTTGCCGCCGGGGAACTTGCGAGGTTCGAGGGTGTCTTTGCTGGGTTCGCGCAGGATTTCCCAGCCGGAATCGTTGATGACGAGAGTGCCTTCGGTGCCGATGAAGGCCATGCCCCAGGGTCGGTTGTAGAGGCCGAGGCCGACGCTGACGCGATGTTCCCAGACGAGTGTATAGGTGGGGAACTCATAGATGGTCATCTGGGTGTCGGGGGTCTCCGAGTTGTCGTCGAGGACGTATTTACCGCCGCTGGAGAGGACCGCTTTGGGGGCATCGGAACCCATGGCCCAGAGGAGGACCTGGATGAGGTGTACGCCCCAGTCGGTCATCAGGCCGCCGGCATAGTCCCAGAACCAGCGGAAGTTGAAATGAAAGCGGTTGGGATTGAAGGGGCGTTTGGGGGCCGGCCCGAGCCAGAGATTGTAATCCGCCTCGAGCGGGGGGGAACTGTCGGGCGGGTTGCCGATCGGCTTGATCCAATCGAGGCAGGCCCAGGCTCGGGCGAGACCGACCTTGCCGAGTTTGCCGGAGCGGACGAAATCGACGGCTTCGGCGTAGGTGGGGCTGCTGCGGCGTTGGGCGCCCATTTGGACGATGCGTTTGTAGCGGTCGGCGGCGATGACCATGGACCGGCCTTCATCGATGGAGGTGGCGAGGGGTTTTTCGACGTAGACATCTTTGGCGGCCTGGCAGGCGTAGATGGTGGGCAGCGCATGCCAGTGATCTGGCGTGGCCACGATGACGGCGTCCACGTCTTTGCGTTCGATGATGCGCCGGAAGTCTTTGGCGGTGTCCGGTTTGTTCGGCCGATGATCGGCGACGGTCCGGATGGCTTCGGCGGTCATGCGGTCATCGACGTCGCAGAGGGCGACGCAATCGACATCGTCGTACTTGAGGAACGTGGCGAGATCGCCACGGCCCATGCCGCCGCAGCCGATGAGGGCGACGCGGATGCGGTTGTTGGCGCCGGTGACGTTGGGGGAAACCTGCGCAAGGGCGGGAGTGAGCCAGGGGAGGGCGGCGGCGCCGGCGGTAGAGAGCAAGAAGCGGCGTCGGTTGAGCGGGGTAGGTGGCATGGGGGTGGTATTCACGGGGGTTCTCGAGGGAGGTTTGAGAGCAGGTTTGGAATCGTGTGGATTGAAGTGCGTGGTCAGTGCGAGTTCGGTCTAAAGGGACCAGCCATGGCGACAGGCCGGTTTGATGAAGGGTTCCGTTTCGGGTGCGTTGGGGACCTTGAGGGCGGAGCCATTCCACTCGAGCGATCGGCCGTTCAGACGCAGGGCGAGGACGCCCAGGAGCGCGATTTCGGCGAGCGGCCCGCCGTAATTGAAGTTGGAACTGGCGGGAGGTCCGCCTTTGCACGCTTGGATCCAATCCTCGTAATGGCCCTTCGAGCGGGGCAGGGTGGGGGCCGGCCGGGTGTAGGCATTGTTACGGGCAGCCGGGATGAGTTGGGCTCCCGCGGCGCCGTGCGATCCGTACATGATCTTGCCCTGGTCGCCCACCACGATGGCACCGATGTTCACCAGCTCGCGACCGGGCTCGAGTTCCTCGGGACGTTCGGGTTTGCAGCCGGTATACCAGTGAAGGCGGACTCCGGGTCGGCCATTGCGGGCGGGGAAATCGAACTGGAGCCGGGCGGCGGCCGGGTAAGTTTCGGCGCGCACCCGCGGGTCGTCATATTCTTCCGCCTGCGCGATGACCGAGGTTGGGCTGTCGAGGTTCAGCGCCCAGAAGACCGGATCCACGACGTGACAGACCCAGTCGCCGATGATGCCGGTGCCGAAGTCGACCCAGCCGCGCCATTTGCCCGGGAGATAGACGGGGTGATAGGGTCGGGCGGGGGCCGGGCCGAGCCAGAGATCCCAATCGAGGGTGGGCGGGGTGGCGGGGGTGTCGGTGGGTCGGACCTGGTAGGCGCGCGGTCGGTAGGAGTTGCCGCACCAGGCGTGGACCTCGCGCAGGAATGAATCATTTCGACGAACTGGCGGATCGACTCGGAGGAATGCCCCTGGTTGCCGAGTTGGGTGGCGATGCCCTTGGCGCGGGCGGCCTGGGTGATGGTGCGGATTTCGTGGAGCGAATGGGCAAGCGGTTTTTCGCAGTAGACATGTTTGCCGAGGCCGATGGCCCGGATCACGGCTGGGGCGTGGGTGTGGTCCGGCGTGGAAACGACCACGCCGTCCAGCTCGCGGCCGAGCTGGTCGAGCATCACGCGAAAGTCGCGGAACACTTTGGCGTTCGGAAAGTCGCGCAGGGATTGGGCCGCGCGGGCTTCGTCCACATCACACAGGGCGACGACGTTTTCCCCGCGGAGACCGTTGAGGTTGTCGCGTCCGCGTCCGCCGACGCCGATGAAGGCGAGGTTGAGTCGTTCATTGGCGGAACCGGCTCCGAGTGCCCGCGGGAGGAAGCCGCTGGTCAGGGGACAGGACGCGGCCAGCGTGGCGTAGCGCAGGAACGCGCGGCGGGAGATGGGAGCAAGCGCGGTGGTGGACTTTATGGCGATCACAGCTGTGGGTTCTGTTTAGCGGTTTTCGTCGCGGGGGACCAGCCAAAAGTCCACACCCTGGGAGGAATTGGCTTTTCAAGTTTGGCAAACTGGCGCATCAAATCCGCATTCAACCAACGCCGCGTGGCCTCGATATCATGAAAAGCCATCTTTTCCTTTGGTCCATCACCGCCGCTCTCGCCGGTTTCCTGTTCGGGTTCGACACCGTGGTGATTTCGGGTGCCGAGCAGGCGATCCAGTCCTTGTGGGGTTTGAGCCCGGCGGCGCATGGGATCGTGATGGCTTCGGCGCTCTATGGGACGGTGTTGGGATCGCTGCTGGGTGGATGGCCGACGGACCGTTTTGGTCGGCGGGCGACGCTGTTGTGGATCGGCATTCTGTATTTTGTGTCAGCCGTATGGTCGGGTTTGGCCACCGACGCGGTCTCGATGATAGTGGCCCGGTTCATCGGCGGGCTGGGAGTGGGCATTTCGACGGTCGCGGCGCCTTTGTACATTGCCGAGATTGCGCCGCCGGAGAAGCGGGGGCGATTGGCGGGGATGTTTCAGTTCAACATTGTTTTTGGGATCCTGGTGGCTTTCATGTCGAACGCGCTGCTGGCGGGGGTGGGTGAACAGTCATGGCGCTGGATGCTGGGCGTGGAGGCGATCCCGGCGCTGGTTTACTCCGCGATGTGTTTCGGGATCCCGGAGAGTCCGCGCTGGTTGATTGCGCGCCGGGGCGACCGCGCCGCGGGGGTGAGCGTGTTGCGGCGGATCCGGCCGGAAGCGGGGGAGAGCGAGATTGAAGCGCTGGCGGAGAGCATTGTCGCGGCATCCGCCGAAACCAAGGCGGCGGGCGGGTTTTGGAGCGGCCGGTTGCGTGTGCCGATCGTGCTCGCTTTCCTGATCGCCTTTTTCAATCAGCTGTCGGGGATCAACGCGATTCTGTATTTCGCGCCGCGGATCTTCGAGTTAACGGGGTTGGGGGCGAGCGCGGCCTTGTTACAGAGTGTGGGGATTGGAGTGACGAACCTGATTTTCACCCTGGTCGGCCTTTGGCTCATCGATCACCTCGGTCGACGGACGCTGTTGTACCTCGGGTCGTTTGGGTATATCGTGTCGCTCGGATTGGTGGCGTGGGCGTTTTTCACGGGACACTACGCGATTGTGCCGGTTTGTATTTTTGCCTTCATTGCGGCCCATGCGGTGGGGCAGGGGGCGGTGATCTGGGTGTTCATCTCCGAGATCTTCCCGAACCGCGATCGGGCCGAGGGACAGGCGCTTGGGAGTTTCACGCACTGGTTTTTTGCAGCGGCGCTCACGACAATGTTTCCGAAGCTGGTGACGGCATTTGCGCCGGGTTATATCTTCCTCTTTTTCTGCGTCATGATGTTCCTGCAACTGGTGAGGGTTAAGCTGATGATGCCGGAGACGAAAGGCGTGCCGCTGGAACAGATCCAGCGGCAGTTGGGCGTCCCTGGCGCCGTTGCCTGATGCCGCGGTGGCGCCATTACTCGCCGGTTATTGCGACAAGGAGGTTGAAGAAGTCGCGTTTTCGGTGGCTGTTGATGGACCAATCGACGGGGACGCTTTGGTAGCCGGCCTCAAAGCCTTCGTCTTTCATCCGGAAATCGAAGTAACCCCAGGAAGCGAACTCGCTGACGGCGGCGGTGCAGTTGTTCCAGGGGCGTTCGAAGTCGAAGTGATCGTCTTCATTGAAGAGGATGGGTTGGCCGCGGTAGCCGGGTACGGCGCGGGTGTCGCGGACCATGGCGGCGATGCGGTTGGGATCGTTGACGCCGTTACCGTGCAGGAGGAGGAAATCGGAGGCGCGGACGACGTTTTCCCCGGGGATGGTGCCGCCGCCGTAAGAGGTGCCGACGAGGAGGCGGTGATCGCCGCGGGTCATTTGCCGGACGCGGGTGATGAGTTCGTGGACGCGGTCGGGGCGGAGGACAGCGTGATCGTAGCGGACGTTGCACTCGTTATTGACTTCGACGAGGACGTTGCGGTAGCCGCGGTCGAGGAGCCAGCGGGTGGCATTGTCGGTGGCGTGGAGGACGGCGGTTTCATCGGCGAGACGCTCGTCTTGTCCGAAGTAGAAGTAACCGAGGATGACGACCATGCCGAGTTCATCGGCGCGGTGGATGATGCGGGCGAGTCGTTCGAGGTAACCGGCATGGAGGGAACCGTCGGAATCGATGGCGGAGTTATGCCAGGGCTGGTTCTGGGAGTAGCCCTGGGGTGAACCGCCCTGGAGGTTGAGCGTGAAGGCGAGGAGACCGTGGCGACGCCAGGCGGGCATGGCGGCGAGGAACTCGCGGGTATTGCGCTCGGGATCCCAGCGACCGGTGTCGGGATAGGCCCAGCGGGCGGCGGTGTCGGGGTTGCGGTCGTCGAAGATGCCCTGGACCATGCGGGAGTTCATGAGGAGGCCCTGGATGGGGTGTCCGCGCCAGTGACGACCTTCGTAGGTGGGTCGGCCATTGAGGTGGAACTCGCGGCCGACGATCGAGACGCGGGTTTGAGGGACAAACGGTGGTGACTCCGGCGCGGCGGCGGCGGCGACGAAGCAGAAGAGGGTGGAGAGGGTGAGGCGAAGCGCGATTGAGGATGGCGGGATCATGCTACGGGGGAATCGGCTTTGCTGGTGCGGCTTTGGGCGGCGCGTTTGCGCGCGTTTTCGTCGAGGATCTTTTTGCGGAGGCGCAGGTTTTTGGGCGTGGCTTCGACGAATTCGTCCGGGCCGATGTATTCGAGGGCGCGTTCGAGGGACATGCGGAGGGGGGGCTCGAGTTGGATGCCCTTGCCATCGCCCTGGGAGCGCATGTTGGTGAGGTGTTTAATTTTGCAGGGGTTGACGGGGATATCGTTTTCGCGGGCGTTTTCGCCGACGATCATGCCCTTGTAGATGCGTTCGCCGGGTTCGACGAAGAGGCGGCCGCGTTCCTGGTTCATATTGAGGGCGTAGGCGGTGGCGAGGCCGTCCTCGATGCTGACGAGGGATCCGTTTTTGCGGGAGATGATGGCGCCGCGGTCGGGGCCGTATTCGTGGAAGAGGTGGCTCATGACGCCGAGGCCGCGGCTCATGTTGACGAGATCGGTTTCGAAGCCGATGAGGCCGCGCATGGGGATGAGGGCTTCGATGCTGATCTGGTCGCCATGATGGTTCATGGCGGTGATTTCGGCCTTGCGGTTGGCGAGGTTTTCGAGGATTGGGCCCATGCCTTCCTTGGGGATTTCGAGGAAGAGCCGCTCGATCGGTTCGAGGAGGGAACCGTCATCGGCGCGGTGGTAAATGACTTCGGGCCGGGAGACGAGGACTTCGTAACCTTCGCGGCGCATTTGTTCGACGAGGATGGCGATTTGCATTTCGCCGCGGCCGCTGACGTTGAAGATGTTTGGGGCCTCGGTGTCTTCGACGCGGAGGGCGACGTTGGTGCGGGTTTCCTTGATGAGCCGTTCGCGGATGTGGCGGGCGGTGACGAGTTTGCCGTCCTGTCCCGCGAGGGGGCCGTCGTTGACGGCGAACTGCATTTGGATGGTGGGTGGATCGATGGGGACGAAGGGGAGGGCCTGGCGATCCTCGCGGTCGGTGACAGTTTCGCCGATGAAGACATCTTCGAGGCCGGTGATGCCGACGATATCGCCGGCGTGGGCCTCCTGGATTTCGATGCGTTTGAGGCCTTCGAAATGGAAGATGGTGGTGGCTTTATTGGCGGTTTTACGGCCGTCGCCATGGATACAGGCGATGGGATCGCCGACGTTGATTTTGCCGCTCAGGATTTTGCCAAAGGCGATCCGGCCCAGGTAATCCGAGTAATCGAGGTTGGCGACCAGCATTTTGAATTCGGAGCCGGCATGGGCGCGCGGCGGGGGGATTTTGGCGATGATCGCGTCGAACAGCGGTTCCATGGTGCCGCTGACGTGGTCGAGTTCGGTTTTGGCGTAGCCGTCCTTGGCGCTGGCGTAGATGACGGGGAAATCGAGTTGCTCGTCGGTGGCGTGGAGGGAGAGGAAGAGGTCGAAGACCTGATCGAGGACTTTATGGGGAGAGGCGTTGTCGCGGTCGATTTTATTAATGACGACGATCGGTTTGGCGCCGGCTTCGAGGGCTTTGCGGAGGACGAAGCGGGTTTGGGCCTGGGGGCCATCGGCGGCGTCGACGACCAGGAGGACACCGTCGATCATGTTCATGATGCGTTCGACTTCGCCGCCGAAATCGGCGTGGCCGGGGGTGTCGACGATATTGATGTGGAAGTTCTTGTATTTGAACGCGGCGTTTTTGGCCTTGATGGTGATGCCTTTTTCGCGCTCGAGATCCATGGAATCCATGATGCGTTCCTCGGTGGCGATCGCCTGGTTGGCGCGGAAGGTCCCGGACTGCTTGAGCAAGCAATCCACCAGGGTGGTCTTGCCATGATCGACATGGGCGATGATGGCGATGTTCCGGATATGCTGCATAACGATATATTCTAGCCCGGATGACCGGGGGGCGCGAAGTCTCTCCTTTCCGAAGCAAAGGTCAAGTCATGTTCTGGCTTGGGCCGGGACCGGGGTTGTGCGAGACTGCGGGCGTGCGGCTTTACACTCGATATCGGCCGGCGCGCGCGAGGCATCGTCCCTGGCGGCTATGGCTGGCGCTGGCGCTGTTGGGTGTGGGTCTGTACGGGTGGCTGCGGTGGCAACCGCGGGAGCGTGAGCAGCCGCAGGAGCTGTTGCTGAGGGCGGCGGAGAGCCGTGAGCCGGCCAAGCCGGTTCCAGCGCCCGCGGCCGTTTCGTCCGAGGCCCAGCGGACGGATCGAGGGTCAACCGGGGAGCCCACAGCGAGCGCCGCGGCGCCCGAGGTCGGGGCGGCGGTTCGCCCGCCGCCGGATCGGGGGACGAATGCGGTCAGCGCGCCCGCGGAGGGGCTGCCGGTTGAGAACCTGTTCGAAGCGCAACTGGCGCTGGCGCGCATGGGGCTTTCGCCGGGGTCGTTGGATGGGGTGATGGGCTCGCGGACGAGGAACGCGTTGCGGGAGTTTCAACGGCGGGAGAAGTTGCGGGTGAGCGGGGAACTGGATGCGGCGACGCGGAAGCGGTTGCGGTTGGTGGAGCAGCCCTACACGAACTACACGGTGACGGTGGCGGATCTGGGGCGGTTGATGCCGGTGGGGGCCGGGTGGGTGGCGAAGTCGGAACAGCCGCGGTTGGACTACGAGAACGTGCTGGAGTTGGTGTCGGAGCGGAGCTGGAGCCATCCGGATTTTGTGCGTCGGATGAATCCGTCGGTGGCCTGGGACCAGGTGGAGGCTGGGGTGAAGTTGCTGGTGCCGAACGTCTTCGAGCCGGTGTTGAAGGGGAGGGCGGCGCTGATCCGGATTCAATTGGCGAACCGTTTCCTGCAGGTATTCGACGATCGGGTGAATCTCATCGCCCACTATCCTTGCACCATCGCGGGGAGTGTGGATCGTCGGCCGCTGGGCGAACTGCGGGTTGAAGTGTTGATTCCGCAGCCGAATTACACGTTTGACCCAGCCCGATT
>JAHDYP010000101.1 GCA_023383055.1 Verrucomicrobiota bacterium
CCAGGAACCTCTCGCGACTTCGTTGGTTGAACTCGACGGTCGGAAGTGAACCCACGCTGACGCATCCTTTCACCGCGGTGCGAGCGGAAGGCCGCCGCATCGAGGTCCTGGGACGCGAACTCGAGTTGGGCGCAAACGGCTTGCCGGCGCGCATCGCCAGTTACTTCTCGGCGGCGAACACGTGGCTCGAACCGACCGGGCGGGAGATCCTGGCGCGTCCGGCAACGTTTGTGGTCGAGACGATTACGGGTCCGATGGCGTGGGAGCACACGTTTCAGTCGCTCACCCATACGGAACTCGAGGCGCGTTGGAGCGCGCGCAGCACGACCGACGGCCTGCGTTTGGAAACGACCGGGTGGTTGGATTACACCGGTTCGGGCGAGGTCCGGATGCGCCTGCGGGCGGAGCGGGACGTCGAGCTGAAGGACGCGCGGTTGGTGATGCCGTTCAGGGAGGATGCCAGCCGTTACTTCATGGGACTGCATCGGCAGGGAGGCCGCCGACCCGAACGCGTCGAGTGGCATTGGGATGTGAGCAAGCGGCAGGACTGTTTCTGGATGGGCGACGTCAACGCGGGTTTGATGCTCCGGTTCAAGGACGGAGACTACCTCCGACCGCCGGTGAACATCTATTACGGCTTTCGTCCGCTGCGGCTGCCGGTGTCCTGGGGCAACGACGGCCGCGGCGGGATCGACGTCGCGGAGGCGGGGGACGAAGGTGTGTTGACGCGGGCTTACAGCGGGCCGCGCACCCTGAAGCGCGGTGAGGCGCTTGACTTCATCTTCGAACTTTACCTGACGCCGTTTCGCACGCTCGACACGGAGAAACAGTGGTCGGTCCGGTTCACGCACCTGGGCGGGCCGGGCCGGGGCGCCATCGACGACGCGTTGGCCGCGGCCGACGCGCGGCGCGGACCGAACGTGGTCAACGTGCATCATGCGAGCTATTACTCTCCGTACATCAACTATCCCTACAGCGACGACTCGTTTCCGGCTTTCCGCGAGCTGGTGCAACGGGCGCATGAGCAAGGGGTCCGACTCCGGGTTTATTACACCACCCGGGAAATTACGCAGAACATGCCGGAGCTGTTTCCCCTGCATGCCTTCAACGGCGAGATCATTCTGCCCGGGCCCGGCCGGGAAGCGCGGACGCTCCTCCACCCGCACGGTCCGCACGCGTGGCTGACAGAAAACCTGCGCGAACAGTTTGTGCCGGCTTGGGAAGCCCGGGTGGGACCGCCCTATGCCGAACTGGACCTCTCGGTCATCACCACACCCGACTCGCGCTGGAACAATTTCTACCTCGAAGGGCTTCGCTGGCTGGTCGAGAAGTCCGATTTCGACGGCATGTACATCGACGATACCGCGCTCGACGCGACGAGCCTTCGCCGTGCGCGACGCATACTCGATGCACGTCCCGGCCGCTTGATTGACCTGCATACGTGGAACCATTTCAACGGCTGGGCCGGGTATGCCAACAACCTGACGATCTATATGGAAATCCTCCCCTACCTCGATCGTCTTTGGCTGGGAGAAGGGTTCGATGCCAACGCGGTCGACCCCGACTTCTGGCTGGTCGAGATGTCGGGGCTGCCCTTCGGGGTGATGAGCGAGATGCTGGACGGGGCGAATCCGTGGCGCGGCATGGTGTTTGGTGAAACCGGGCGTCTGCCGTGGTCAGGCGATCCGCGTGGCCTATGGAAGGTCTGGGATGAGTTTGGCATTCAGGGGACGGAGTTCCTCCCGTTCTTTCTGACGAACGCCCCGGCTCACACCGATCACCCCAACGTGCTGGCCTCGGTCTACCGAAGGGAGGGCCGCAGCTTTATCGCACTCGGCAGTTGGGCCGAGGCTGAGACCGAGGTCCGGCTGAGCATCGACTGGCAGGCGCTAAGCCTCGATCCAGCCCGCGCAACGCTCTATGCTCCGCCCATTTCCGGGATGC
This sequence comes from Verrucomicrobiota bacterium, assembly GCA_023383055.1. Classification (GTDB taxonomy): domain Bacteria; phylum Verrucomicrobiota; class Verrucomicrobiia; order Limisphaerales; family JAHDYP01; genus JAHDYP01. The sequence continues at coordinate 1,945 of JAHDYP010000101.1, forward strand.
AGCCGGAACAGCGATGGAATCCGCAGGATCCCATCGCGGTTCTACCCCGGCGCGGCTGGTTTCTCGTGCTGGACGAAGTCGCGCGGCGGTTGCCGGGCGCGTCCGCCAACTGACGTGTTAATCGCAATCGGCTGAATCCAATCGCAATTGGGGTCATTTCTGCCTGTAAGCCGAGGGCATTCAGGGATCACCTGGCCATGCGACTTAAGGCCGTTGTGAGTTTCGCGTGGCAGGATTCGCGGCGTTCGAATCAGCCATCCGACGTTTGAACGTCCTCGCTGGGTGTAATCCACTGAAATTACTCTAAGAACGATCCGACGCAGGTTGGGATGGAATCAGGCCATGTCGTAGCGTGTCATACACAAACTGCGCGTCGGCGGAGGATGGGAAAGTACTTCGGCCCGAGCGGATCTCCAACTGTCGTTCTTCGGGCAAGTCCCGGTAGAGCGTCCGATTCCGTGCCTTAATCCCCAGCTCGATACGCCTTCGGTCCGTGATGATCACCAGGGTTTCACCTTGCAGGACAACGTCCTTGATCCGCGCATTCGGAATCTTCCGGTGCCGTTCTCCCAACAGGGTAATCCGGCTAACCACGACGAAAGACGGGGACGCGCTAAGCCGAAAGCGGAGCGGTGCCAACAAGACCTGTCGAAGCGTGAGGCTGGAACCGACCAGGACCAAGCGTCTTGAGCCAATCGTAGCGGTCATTCAGAGACCTTTCGTCGCCGCCGTCGGACACACGAAACGGCGCCCACATTCTCACCGCCCACCACGTCCCGCAAGCGCAGCGATAAAACAATAGGAACTCGACCAGCCTGTAAAATGGCGGTTCGGGCGGGCGGCGGGGAACATAAACGCCGCCGGCCTCCTTGGTAACCGGCAAGCGATAGCCATCGGTCGTGGCAATCGTAACTGATCTAATATGCCATCCGACATCGTCGACTTTAGAAGTCATCTCACAGACGGAGGGACGAGCTACTGCAAGTCCGGGGCTGTAGCGAATCCGGAACTGCAGGCTGCTTAGTGACAACTGCGGGCTCGTGTAACTCGCCCCTCCAACCACGGATACTGGTGAGATGAGCTCCAGTAGGCGGTCACCAGGCGAGCCGTTGACGCAAGGCGAGCGCCAGGCGTTCGACCTCGTCCAACTCCCGCAATTCGCGCCGCAGTTCCGCCAGCAGGGCGGGCTCATCGGTGATCAAATGATCCGCTCCCAGGTTGATGAAGCGCAGCGCCGCCTCCCGATCGTTGACGGTCCAGATGTGCAGCGTCTTGCCGTGCCGGCGCGCGAGATTGAAGAACGCGGGCGTGGCCACCCTGGAATTGACGCTGAGAAAGTCCACCGGAACCCGCGTAACGTCTCCCATGGACGCGCCCACCGTCAAACCGACCGGGACTGCTCCTGCCAGTTCCCGGAAGCGCTGCAACGCGGCCGAGTCCAACGAGGTCACCACGCAACGGTGGAGGAAGTTCTTCCGACGCAGTACCTCGGCGACCCGGGCGGCGAGCTCAGGGTCCGGCCGGTTGTATTTCAGTTCCACATTCAGGCGAATTCGATCCCCCGCCGAGGCGATGGCCTCCTCGAGTGTGGCCATTCGTTCGTTCGCAAATGCCGGACCGAAGTAACTCCCGACGTCCAGCGTTTGCAGGTCCGCCAGCGTGCAGTCCCCGATCGCTCGCGGGTCGCGAATGGTCCGCATCAAGTCGCCATCATGCCACAAGACGACCTGGCCATCACGGGTTGACTGCACGTCGATCTCGGCGAAGTCCGCCCCGTCGGCGATGGCCTGGCGGACCGCGCTGAGCGAATTCTCCGGGGCAAGGCGTGAACTGCCGCGATGCGCGGTGATGTGAACGGTCACGTCGGTGTCAATCAGGCGCAGCTGCCGGATCGTTGTCACCATCGAAACCAGCAAGGCCACCACGAGACCGCCCGCCAAACAGCGACGCCACGCAAGGGGAGTTTCCGCCAGCGTATCCTCCGGGGCATCCCCGGCAGTTTCAGGCGACCCGCAGACCGCGTGATAGGTTCGCGCGACAACGAATTGGGACACCGCCAAACCCAGGGCGTTCAAAGCTGTGCCCACCACCAGCGCCGTGGTTTCGAGAAGCAGCAAAACAACCGCCGTCCGTTCCAGTCGTCCGGCATTGAAGTCCAGCAGAGCGCCGACCACCGCGCCCACCACCGCGGTGAACAGCACGGACGCCAAAGCCCACGTCGCCCACCAAAGCAGCAGCGGCGTCGCCAATCGGAACCCGCGCCCGGCAGTCTGCTGCCAGCTTCGCCGGAGACACACCGACGCGCCTCCGCCGGTCGCGACCAGATGCGGCAACGCCAGCATCCAGCGCAACAACAAATACGCAACCACCACGGCAGCGAGGACCAGGATGAGGAGCGCCAGCATGCGCGTCCTCCGCCACTCGGGCGGTTCGGTGGCGAGGTAGTAATTGATGTCGTGCCCGCCCGGCAGCCGCAAATAGAGGAGAGCCAACAATCCGGCAGCCGGCACCAGCACCACGGCCACGCGAACGAGAATGGCCGCCGCCAGACCGGCCAATCGCGGCAGTTTTCGCATCACTCGACGCAAGGCCGCGATCGGTCCCAGCCGAACCCGGCGCTGGGCGCTTTGCGCGAGCAATTGGTAGCCGCTGAGTTGACCCAATTGCAGCGCGGCGGAAGTCACGGCGGTCAGCAGCAAGAAGAGGACGCCGGCTGGCGACATCAGGAATCCCGCGATGTCCTGGTTGCTGATGGCGGGTTGACCTCCGCGCCTTAGGAGATAGCCCAGCGCCCAACTCACGAACGGCGACAGAATGACGGTCTGCGCGACGGCCCAGACCAGCGCAAACAGCAGCACCGGCCGCAGCGCGCGCCTGAGATCACGCAAAGCAAGTCGAATGAGGTTCATCCCGGCATTTGCACCCTCAGGGCACCATCATCAGGAACGAACAGCTCGCGACGGTCATTGCGCCGACCATATCGCCCCGAAAAGCCACAAACAAGTGTTGAGGCCACGTCCCGAATGTATGTCGCATATGCGACATACATTCGGGACGTGGTGTGCAGGCGGCCGGTGCCGGTTTTTCAGGTGCGAGGTCGGGAACGAACGCCGTGCCAGAGGCTGGCGCTTCGATACGGTTGCGGAATGGGTTTGGGACTGAACCCCGTGCCGGGGGCTGGCGCTCGGATGAACGCGTATCCGATTGCTCTATTTGACCTTGGCTTTCTGGCTGATGATGACTTCGCCCACCGGTTCCGTTGATGACATTGCGAATGCCGCTTCGGGTTTTGCCGCCGCCGAGTCGGACGGTGACCAAGTGATGCATTTGAATGCCTGGACCGGCGGGGGTTTCGAAGGCGTTGTCCGCGATCACGGCGGCTTTCTTCTGGGGTCAGTCCGATAATTGAAGAATTCCGAGGAGGCACGAGAGCGGCGTGGTCAGCATGCGGAGGAGGAGTTGCGTTGGGCCATGTCGGTTTTGGGCTGGCAGGAGGGGAGGACGTCCAGTGGCGCAATCAACTCGACCAGCAGGCGGATCGGTGAGCAATTCCTCAATTATCGGACTGACCCCTTCGCGGTCCGTTCGGACAGCACCAGCGCCTCGGCCGTCTCGCGATCCGTCATACCCACGAAGAAACGGAGCTTGACGATTTCTGCCTTCGTGGGGTCTTCCGCGGCCAGTTGGTCCAGGGCTTCATGAACCTGAAGGAGGCGTTCGTCGCTCTCCGGCGTTGCCATGTCGATCTCGTCAACGTCCAGCCGTTCCTGGCCACCACCATGGCGGACCCGCTGGCGCCACCCCGAAGGCGTTCTCGATCGCGCGTACCCGGAACTGGCTCAATCGTTTCTCCTCGAGGTTGCAGGCGTTTGGAGTGAGCACGATTTCCGCCCCCTTGACCATCAGGATCCGCGCGCTTTCTGGGAACTCGCGGTCAAAACAGATCATGATCCCGATGCGCACCGTGTCTCCGAGGTCGAGGTCGCAGACGTAGAAACCGTCGCCGGGGGTGCAGTTCGATTCCGTCGCCTTCATGTCGCTGGTGTGCACCTTGGCATAGGTCATCACGATCTCCCCCCGGGCGTTGATGACCGATGCCGAGTTGCGCGGCAACCCGTCCCACTTCTCCAGGTAGGTGATCACGATCGCTATCTCCAACTCCCGGGCCAGTGCCCGGAAATGCCGGATGAATCGATCGGATGAATCCACTGCCCGCGCCTTCCATTCCTCGAAGCCGAGCGGATACTCATCCGGCGTGTAGTTCGTCCCCGGCAAGTGAAAGCGCGAGTAGCCGATACTCCACATCTCCGGGAAGAGGATGATATCCGCCCCCTGCAGCTTCGCCCGCCGACAGTAATCCTCGCCCTTTTCCAAATTCTTTTCCAGGTCGGCGCCGAATGGGGCCAACTGCAGCAGGGCGACGTTCACCTCATTGCCCTCGCCCGCCGCAGCGAGCAAAGCCGGATGAGACGGGACAAGGGCAAGGAGAGCAACCAGGGTGAACAGGGGGAGTCTTTGCATCGGGGTCACTGACTGAGATTTGCTATTCCGACTGGTTCGAGCGTGCCCGATCGGGATGGGCCGCTCAAGCGCAAAGCGGCAGGGTTTGGCGTGCAGCGAGGGCAACGATGATCTGACCGCTGGCGGGTTCCGCCAAAAACGTGACATGTCTCCGGCGTGGATTTCAACCGCCCCCTGAATGGGGCAGTTCATTCTTGATCCCAACGCAGTATGAAGCGCTTGGGGTCACAATATCCCATGCGCGTTCAAGTCATCCGTACCAAAGGCCAAACTCCGCGCTTCTACGTCAACCTACCCATCCCCCTGGCCGCCGCCTTGGACATCCAAGCGGGCGAACAGGTCCAGTGGCAACTGCTCGGCCGTTCGGACCTGCGTCTGCACCGCTTGGAGGCGCCGCCGGCATCTCCTCAACCAAAAAAGTAGCCGGATGGTTTTTCAGCAGAATCAATAATATAGATACAACCCCATTGCCTTTACCATCATCAGGAACAAACAGGTCGCGACGGTCATTGCGCGGACCATATCGCCCCGAAAAGCCACAAACAAGTGTTGAGGCCACGTCCCGAATGTATGTCGCATATGCGACATACATTCGGGACGTGGTGTGCAGGCGGCCGGTGCCGGTTTTTCAGGTGCGAGGTCGGGAACGAACGCCGTGCCAGAGGCTGGCGCTTCGATACGGTTGCGGAATGGGTTTGGGACTGAACCCCGTGCCGGGGGCTGGCGCTCGGATGAAAGCGTATCCGATTGCTCTATTTGACCTTGGCTTTCTGGCTGGTGATGACTTCGCCGCCGGTCCCGTTGATGACGTTGCGAATGCCGCTTCCGGTTTTTCCGCCGCCGAGGCGGACAGTGACCAGATGATGCATTTGGATGCCTGGACTGGCGGGGGTTTCGAAGGCGTTTTCCGCGATAACCGCAGCCTTCTGAAAGACATGATAGACGCCAAAGCCCCATGCTTCATGGGCCTGCACGGTGTCGGCGACCTTATAGGAAGCATAGCCATCCCCCGAGGGACTGCGCCAGGCTTCCTGCGAAGGCGGATCATAAGGCATTTCGCTTTGATAAAAGAAGACGCGTCCCCGTTCGCCCGACCAGAGCGTTTGATGCTTCTGGGTATGCTCGACGAAGAGACCGTAGATCGTCACGTCGTCACCTTCCACACGCAGTCCCGTGTCGCAGGTGTTTTCACTCCAACCGACATTTGCGCCATGATCAGCCCGCCATAACCAGAGGTTGTCGCCGATCACGTGGCTGTCGTGGATTGCCACCATCAACCTCGCGCGGCCGGGTCCGTAACCGCCCACGCGACAGACCAGATCGTGAATGCAGGTTGGATTCCCGGCGCTGCCCGCATTGCGCCCCGGCAGTCCAAATTGCACCAGCACTTCCGTCTCAATGGCGCCGGCATCGACCACGAGCCCGCTGACGATCACGCCTTCGCCGGATTCGACGCGCAAGGCGGTTCTGCCGGTCGTGGGAACAAGGCTCGGGAGTCCGAGCCCGAGCACCACGGTCCCCGGACGCGAGATCACAACGGTGTCGTCGAGCGGATAAATGCCGGGCGTGACGAGGAGATGTTTCCCGGCCTGAAGCGCGGCGTTGATGGTCGTGCTGGTGTCGATTCCCGCCTTGGCGATGTGGAACTTGTCGATGTGAATCGGCTCAGCTTGAACGGCGCCTTCGCTCCAGCTCAAACCGGACGCGCCATCGAGGAGGAGCGGCGGCACCCGTACGAACCAGTGCCCGTTCTCGATGGTCAGGTAAGGTTTCTCGCGGACGATGGGAGTCTGGTCGATGCGGGTCACAGCCTTTTCTGGCCAGTCGCCTTCGGGCGCATTCTGGCAGCCCAGGAAGACCATGTTCCAGTTCAAGCCATCCCATTTCTTCCAGGCGCTGTTCCGGGAAAACCATTGCTGCTGGCTGCCAGCCCGCACCACTCCGTCGATCCGGCAATCCGCCATGAAACCACCACTCGACCAACCGGCGGATGAAAGGTGCAGATCGCCTTTGATGTGGGCGCGGCGCAATGGCGCGGCCTGTGAGACCGCCCACAGGTTGGTGCCGCCCGGCGGTTCGATGGTGAGGTTTTCCACGGTGCGCCAGAAATTGCAGGTCGCATTGTGCCGCATCCACGCGGCATCGGTCCACACCCCGCCATCGATGGTCACCTCGCGCGGCAGTTTGCCCAGGCCGGCGATGTGCGTGAAAAAGCCGATCGGCATATCCAGCGTGTAGCGGCCCGGCTTGAGCAGGAAAGCATGGCGACCCAGGCCGAACTGGGCGCGTTCCTGTTGCTTGAAGACGGCGTGGACCCGTTCCTGAGCATCAGCCGTGGACGGGTCGAGGACGAGGACATTCGGGCCGAAGTCCGGATCCGCCGCACAGACGGTGATGACCGGAAAGAGAACGGCGATCAAACAACCTGGAAGTTTCATGTGGTGAATGCGTGGGAAGATGTAATGGGCCGCCGTGGGAAATGCCAGAGGTTTCATCGCCAGTGAGGCTGAAGCCGCGTGCGGTGAGCGTCGGCGTTCGATCGGCCGATCCGAGTTTGGTGGAGGAAATGTTGGGCAGGGTGCGGAGCGATGGTTACAGTCGGGGGCATGTCACCGCTGCCAGATACTGGACGACCTGCCGGTTCGAGGCGGAGGGGGCTTGGTGCATTGGTGGCACTGCTGCTGACCATGGCTGGAACCCCGGCGGCGGAACTCACGCTGGACTTCTCCCGCACGAATGGACTTGTTCGACCATTGCACGGCGTCAATCTGGGACCGCTCTGTTATCGCGGCATGGTGGATCTCTCGGATTATCACCGCGAGTTGAACCTTCCGCTGACGCGTCTGCATGATGTCGTGTGGGTGAATTACGACGCGGTGGATGTGAGTTCCATTTTCCGGGATATCCGCAATGATCCCGCGCTGGCCACGAGCTACGAGTTCGACGCCACGGATGATTACCTCGCCGCGATCGTGGCGACCGGGTCGCCCATTCTCTATCGGCTGGGTGAAAGTATCGAACACACCCCGCGCAAGTATCGCGTGCACCCGCCGAAGGATCCGACCAAGTGGGCCGAGATTTGTTGCGCCATCATTCGGCATTACAACGAAGGTTGGGCGGACGGTTTTCACCATGACATCCGTTACTGGGAGATCTGGAATGAACCGGAGAATCAACCCGCCATGTGGACCGGCACGGACGACCAGTATTTCCAGCTCTACGAAGTCACCGCCAGGGCCATCAAATCGCATTGGCCCGATCTGAAGGTGGGCGGGCCGTCGCTCGGTTACACCGGTGAGTTCAAGGATGGCGAGTTCCACGCCGGTGATTTCCTCCTGCGGTTTCTGCGGTTCTGCCGTGAGCGCCAGGTGCCGCTCGATTTCTTTTCCTGGCATCGTTATACACAGGATCCAGCGGATTTCGCCCGCCGCGCGCATGCCTTGCGGCGGTTGCTCGACGCCCAGGGCTTCGCGAAGACGGAAAGCCATTTAAACGAATGGAACTATCTTCCCAACGAAGACTGGCGGCCGATGATGAAGGAAGGCCAGGGCCTCAGGCGCGAGCAATGGAACGCCGAAATGCGCGGTCCCCGGGGCGCGGCGTTTGCCGCCTGGGCGCTGATGTCGCTCCAGGACGCCCCGGTCGACATGGCCAACTTCTACACCGCGGAGATCCAGATGTTCGGCATGTTCAATTTCCACGGTGTGCCTCAGAAGACGTTTTATGCATTCAAGGCCTTTCGGGCGTTGCTGGACACGCCGCGGCGCGTGACGACGCCGCCGTGCGTGGCGGGTGACGTTGCGGTCTGCGCCGGCCTGAACCCGGAGGACACCCGGGCCGCTGTGCTGCTCAGCAACTTTTACCTGTCGCGTGACCTGCCGGAGCTTGTGGTTTGCGGCCTGCCCTGGAGCGGGCCGACGCGGTTTGATTTGTATCTCGTCAATGCTCGCAGTGATTTTGACCGGACGCGTTCCGGGGCTTTGGATCCTGATGGCCGTGTGACCTTGCCGGAATTGAAAGAACCTTCCGTGGTGTTGTTGAAACTGTCCCCAGCTTCCGCTGAGCCTGGTCCTTCGCACATCCATTCCAGCCCATGAAAGATTTGACTGCCTGTTTCGTATTGATAGTCGCACTGGCGCCGTTAGTCGCGCGAGGGGGAGCGGCGGAAGCCAGCGGCAGATTGGAATTGTTGCCCATCGGCAACGTGCAGGTAAGCGATGGTTTTTGGGCGCCGAGGATCCAGGTCTATCGCGAGAAGACCATTCCGCATTCCTGGAGCTACATGGAGTGGGAGCTGCGTTCACTGCGCAAGGCGGTCGGCGAACCGGTGGAAGGCGAACTGAACGGCACCTGGGGCGAGGCGAACCTATACAAGTTCCTGGAAACCGTTGCCTATTCGCTGGCCATCCGTCGCGATCCCGAGTTGGAGCAGCGCGTGGATGGAATCGTCGATTTGCTCCGTGCCTGTCAGCAACCGAATGGTTACCTGCATGTCTACGTGACGAACAACCGGAAACCGCCCTGGGACCCCGCGTTTCTGGACGGTTCCCACGATGGCTACGTGCTTGGGCACATGATCGAAGCGGCCATCGAATACCATGCCGCGACGGGCAAGCGCGACTTTCTCGACATTGCCTGCAAGGCCGCCGACGAAGCCTGCAACCATTTCCTCGGCCCGAATGCGCCGCCCGGTTTCTGCGGGCACGCGGAGCTCGAAATGGCGCTGGTGAAGCTTTATCGCGTCACCGGCAATTCCAGATACCTCGAGCTCTCCCGTGCGTTCGTCGAGTGGCGGGGGCGCGGGTTGGTCCCGCCGGCGGGTCCGACGCCGCGTGCCTACTTTCAAGATGGAGTGCCGTTGCGGGCTCAGCGGACGCTGGATGGGCATGCCGTTCGAGCGGTGTTTTTCGCCACGGGCGTCGCGGATTTGGCGATCGAGACCGGTGACAGCGATTACCGGTTGGCCGCGCATCGTTTCTGGGACAGCACCACCCTGCGGCGGATGACCATCACCGGCAGCATTGGGCCAAGGAAAGAGCACGAGGCCTTTGGGGAGGATTACGAACTGCCCAACGACGGTTACTACGAATCCTGCGGGGCGTGCGGCCTGGTGGACTTCGCGCATCGCCTCTTCCTGCTGGAACGTCGGTCGGAGAGCATCGATGTGCTGGAACGCGTGCTCTACAACGCCGTGCTTCACGGTATCGCGCTCGATGGCGTGACCACGTATTACTGCAACCCGCTCAGCGATCGCGATCATCTCCGGGACAACTGCTGGGTCTGTTGTCCGCCGAATCTCTCGCGCACGCTGTTGCAGGTCGGGCGCTACGCCTATGCCCGGACCGATCGCGATCTTTTCGTGAACCTGTTCGTCGGCGGCACGGTGCGTGTTCCCTTTCCGTCGGGGGAACTATTGTTGCGGGTGGAAACGGATTATCCCTGGGACGGTGAAGTAAACGTTCGGGTCGAAGGGACTCCCGCGGGAAGATTCGCGTTGCACCTTCGGAAGCCCGGGTGGTCCGATGGCGCGGAGTTGCTGCTGAATGGCGTTGCCAGGAAGGTTGCGCCAGGCGACGCGGGCTATTGGACGTTCGAGCGCGAATGGAAGAACGGGGATTCGATCCGCCTGAATCTGGAGATGCCGGTGCAACGAATGATGGCGCACCCGAACGTGGTCGCCTGCCGGAGGAAAGTCGCACTGCAACGCGGCCCTCTGGTTTACGGTTTCGAGGGGTTGGACAACGGTGGCAAGGCCGACGTCACCTTGGGCACTGACCCGCGGTTCACGGCTGTTCATCAACCCGGATTGCTTGGAGGCGTGACGGCGATTCGCGGTGTCGCGGCCAGGGGTGAGCCGATTCAGGCCGTGCCGTTCTTCGCCATGGCCAATCGCGGCAGCTCAACCCAGGAAGTGTGGGTGGAGCAGGAAAACCTTACGGTGACTGGCGAATGGTGGCTCGGCGCCCTTTACCGGCCGATGCGGGAGGAACGGCTATCGGATCCGCGTCGTGCCGAAGACGGCCATCAGGAGTAAGACTCGGATGAACACAATCAAATCGATGAACCTCTCTCTTCGGACCCTGTCGGCCGGCTTGTTATTCTGCGGAATACTATGGGGAGACGCGTGGCCGGGCCTCCGTGGCGGCGCCGATTCAGTCCCGGATGTCTTCGCCCAGAATCAGCGGCTGGGCCGGGGCGTCAACATCCTCGGCTACGACCCTATCTGGCGCGCGCGCGATGATGCGCGGTTTCAGGCTCGGCATTTCCAATTGCTCAGTGAAGCGGGGTTCGATTCCGTGCGCATCAATCTGCATCCTTTCAGACACACGCGCCGTGAACAGGACTGGATCCTGCCAGGCAGCTGGTTCGCCACGGTGGATTGGGCGGTGACCAACGCGCTGGCACACGGCCTGGCCGTGATTCTGGACCTGCACGAATTCAACGCGATGGCGGAGGATCCCGCGGGCCGGCGCGACCAGTTCCTGGCCACGTGGCGGCAGTTGGCGGCCCATTATCAATCCGCGCCGGATGGCGTTTTCTTTGAGATCCTGAACGAGCCTTCGCGGGCACTCACTCCCACCTTGTGGAACCAATACCTGCGAGAAGCCCTCGCCATTATCCGGGAGTTCAATCCTAACCGGACCGTGATCGTGGGACCGCCGTACTGGAATTCCATCGGGCACCTTCAGGATCTGAATCTCCCCACCGACGATCGGCAGCTCATCGTTACCGTGCACTATTACGCGCCGATGGAATTCACCCACCAGGGAGCACCGTGGTCCACTCACAAGGACAAATCGAACATCCACTGGTTGGGGACGCCGGAGGAACGGAACGCCGTGCGCCAGGATTTTGCCAAAGCCGCGGAGTGGTCGCGAACAAACCAGCGTCCGATATTCCTCGGCGAATTTGGTGCCTACGACAAGGCGCCGATGGAATCGCGAGTCCGATATACGGATGCCGTGGCGCGGACGGCAGAGTCCTTTGGCTGGAGTTGGGCTTACTGGCAGTTTGACAGTGATTTCATCCTGTATGACATCGATCGGGATGCCTGGGTGAAACCCATTCTGGAGGCATTGTCGCCGGCCACCGATCGCCATCTGCGCTCCGGTCATTATCCCGGGAGCCCATTTCAGGGTCGCGTGCAATCCCTGCCCGGATTGCTGGAATGCGAGTTGTACGACGAAGGGGGCCAAGGGGTGGCTTACCACGATGGCGACGGCCGCAACCACGGCAGCGGCGAATTGAACCTCGGCGACAACGACCGCGACCGATTCCGCGAGCAGGAGAATGTCGATATCAGTTATACCAAGGACGATTGGGATAACAGCGATTACAACCGGGTAGAACAGGAGTTGGGCCGGTTTTACCTGGGGTGGACAGTCCCAGGCGAGTGGGTTCGATACACGGTGGACATCGCTCAACCCGGTCTCTACACGATCGGTGTGATGTACACCGCGCGGTATGACGGGGAGTTCCTCCTGCGATGTGATGGACGCCCAACGGGTCCGCCCATTCGGCTCAGTTCCACCGCGGACAGTCGCGACACCAGCCGCAACTGGCATCATTGGAATTACCACCTGCAGAAGGAGGCGGTGTCACTCCCCGCCGGCAGGCATGTGCTCACGCTCCGGGTGCTGGATCCGGGGAACCTCAACCTCGATCGCATCGATTTCAGCCGGGCACACTAACCGGCGGTGATCAGGACATATCTGCTTTCGTTTGACGATTACCGCGACCGGTTGGCCAGTCCAGACGTCGAGGTTGTGACCCTAAGACATCAGGCCGCGGTGCTGCTTGATCGCATCTTGGAACCGTGTGAAGGTGCCGGGCAAGACACCGCACCAACCCGGCACGAACCAGAAAACACCATGAGAACCGCCAGCACCTTCATCCTCAGCGCCGCGTTCTTGTCCTGGCCGTGTGCCGCCCAGGACACGCCCTCGAACGCCACGCGGCCGGCCGAGGCGGGCACAGTATCGGCCCATTCAGAGGGTCTCCATGGCTACATCGGCTTCGGCCACGAGAAGCTGCCGGCCGATGGCGGCTACACCGCGGGGATGGGGTTCTATGCCGCGGTCTGGCCGCTCGTGGACCAGCCGCTGGCCCATTTCCAAATCGGGTTGCCGAGCTCGTGGATTCAGCCGGACAATTCCGACAACACGGATACGCCGCTGGCGCCGGAGGGCACCCTGGCGCGCCAGTGGAAGGAGCGCGGCCCCACCTGGAGCAGCGTCTTCCAAACCGTCGAAGGCGGTCTCGGCTACTGGGCCGGCAACCACTTCCGTTACGGCCCGCCCAAGTTCAGCATGAATGCCACGCCGCAGTGCTACGACTACGAGGTCGGTTCACCGGGTTGGTCTTTCTTCTACGACAACGAGGCGCTGCCGGACCATCGCCTGGGCATCGCGCAACTCAGCAACCGGCTGCTGATTCCTCCCGACGCGCTGCCCTTCCAAGGCAATCCGAACGGCGAGTTCCTCGGTTACACCTGGATGGCCTTGCCCTTCACTGATCCGACCGCCGACGATCCGCCGACGGGCGACCAGAGCTGGACCTGCTTCCTCAGCGCCGCCAACTTCAAGGGCCCCATCGCCTATTACATCCCGGAGACGTGGAGCAAGATCGGTAAGCTGTTCAATTACCCATTCCTCTACGGGCGCGGCCTCGACGCGCGCCCCGGCGTGATGGGCGGCGGCGCGATGGAGATCAACACCGTGCCGCGCTTCGACGCCCGGGACGCGCAGGGGACGAGCTATTCGAAACTGCCGAAACTTCAGTTCCCAGTGGATGCCCAGGGCCGGGCCTACCTCGTGCAAGACGTCACCTATTACTCGAAAGCCGCGCTCTACGATGCCTTCAAGTCGTGGCGCGACGGCGGTCCCGCTTGCTCCGGCCGTTTCGCTGAACCAGGCGCGTGGAAGCCCAAGCTCGACACGCGCACCACGCGCTACGATCAGGCCGGCAACCAGATCGTCGGCGTCGAGCGCGCCTTCGACACGCGCATCTTCGAGGGCAACGTCTGGGGCCTGCAATGGTTCACCAACGACCTCGCCGGGAATGGCTTGTTCCCGCAATACTACAAGCACGTCGGAAACGAGCGCGTCGCCGTGCCGGCCTCCGACGTGCCGGTGGAAACCGGGCTGCTCGACCAGAAATTCAAGCTGGCCGAACCCGGGGTGCCCTACACCTCCCCAACCACTGGCGCCTGGACCCAGCCCAGCGCGAAAGCCGGCCCATTCACGGCGAAACTCGTGGATGGTTCGGTGGTCACCTACTCGTGGTATCGCTTCGTGGACCAGCCGTCATTTCAGCAATACCGCTGGAGCGCCGAGAAGAGGGCGAAGTTGCAGGCCTCCGTAGAGAAGCTCCACGCGCACTGGCCGATGGACCGCGACTATATGCCGCCGCCGACGCGGGGCAAGCTGGTCGCGCTGGATCCCGCCTTGCTCGTGCTTCCCCCGGCGGGCCTCGAAGTGGGCTACGTTCCGATCGTGACCCATCAAGCCGCCCAATGATCGGCATCGCCGCATTGCCTTCAAGAATCCAGCAATGCGCTTTCGGTTCGTCGAAAAGTGAACACCGGATGGTATTGGCGACTTCGAAATTGCTCATGGCACGGTGGCCAGCCGAATGGCGGCCAAGGCGCCTTGACGGGAACCGAAACGTCTATCGGGCGGCGAACATCTCAGCCAACGACGGCGCCGACCATACGCGGAGCGAATCCTGGGTCAGGGAGACCAGGCGGTTGCCGTCCGGGAGAAAGGCCAGGCCACGAATGGGCTTCCGGTGGCCGAGCAGGCGGCCGACCCGCTGGTGGGACACCGTATCCCAGAGGGTGATCACACCGTCTTCTCCGCCCCCAGCCAGCCGGTCGCCACTCGGTGACCAGGCGACCGAAGTGAAGTAAGTCAACGGCCCCGTCAGATCGCCGAGTCGCGTGCCGGTCGCCACCTCCCAAATGCAGACCGAAGCGTCCTGGCCGGCGGTCGCCAGGAAGCGTTCGTCGGGAGAGAAAGCCAGGTCCAGGCTTCGTCCAAGCGGATCGCGAGCCACGTTTGCCGGGGGGAGAACGTCAAACGCCCAGACCTTCCGGGGATGTTCGTCAGCGTGTGCAGCAGGCGGCCGGTCCCGGTTTCCCACACGAGCGCCTGGCCTTCACCAAAGAACCCCCCGGCCGCCAGTTGTGCGCCATGCGGAGAAAAAGCCAAACCGGCGGCCCACGAGCGGAGCCCGCGGAACTCGACTTCCTCGCGCAGACCGGGAAGCTGAAACGCGATCAGCCGCTTGTCCGTGTCGCCGTCTTCTGGCGTGCCGCCCCCCATCGCCAAACGAGCGCCCTGGGGAGCCAGCGCCACCTGAGTCCATTGGCTGTGAGAATGGTTGATGCGGTTGGCACAGGGCACGGGCATCTCCCCCAGGCAGTGAAAATCCGAAGTGCACCAGACCTGCAGGAGATCGTTGGTCGAAACCGTGGCGAGTGACTGACCATCTTCCGCCAGGCGAAACTCCCGGGTGGCCGGGGGCAGTGGCCAGCGCGCGCGAGTGTCGGACTGAATCGCGGTGGACCAAAACCGAATCGTGGCGTCCCGGCTGCCGCTGGCCAGTTGCGTGCCGTCGGGCGAGCAGGCCACACACCACACCTCGTCCCGGTGGCCGTTGAGGATGCGGACGCACTCCCAAGTGGCCAGGTCGTAGATGGAGATGGTTTGATCCGCGCCCGCGAGGTAGGCTTGGCGGGAGTCGGGGGAGAAGTCCACGCCGGTGAAAACCCGGCCCGTTGCCTGCAGTCGCCGGATCAACTTGAAGTCTGGCACCGACCAGAAGTCCACCGACTTCTCGAGCGCGTCAGCCCCCGAGTTGACCACGTTGGCGAAGAGTCGGCCATCGGGAGAGAACCGGAGGTTGCCCTGACGATACATGCCCCCTGGCCCTGGTAGCTGTGCAACCGGGGCACCGGTGTCCAGCTCATGCACGACGACTTCGGGCTTGGAGCGGCACTGGACGGCGGCGAAGCGCGCGTCGGGGGAAAGGACCAGGCAGCGTCCGCGCGCGGTCGGCCACGCGGTGATCGTACGCCCGTCCTGCGCATCCATCACGACCGCCTGATACGGGGGATTCCCCGCGAGCCCGACGAGTCGTCGCCCATCCGGCGAAAACGCGAGATAGCTGACCGTGTTCGAGTGGCTCCCCAGCGTGTAGAGTTCTTCGCTCTGGATCTGGCCCCACAGGTAGCGCCACTCCCAACCCCGCAAATCTTCATCTGGGCGTCTTGGGGGCTGAAGATCATGCTTCCGGAGCAGTTCTTCGACGCGGCCGTAGTTATTTTCCTCGAAGGCCTGCTGAGCCAACAACATGTCCGCATCATACAAGCTGCCGGCCCTCGTGCTCGCCGATTTCGTGGATGGCGACGATGTTCGGATGATGCAGCTTCGCGGCCGCCTCGGCCTCGGTTCGAAAGCGTTGAACGAACTTGGAACTCGCGAACTCCCCGGCGAGAATCATCTTGAGCGCCACCGTCCGGTTGAGGCTGACCTGTCGGGCTTTGTACACCACGCCCATCCCACCGCGGGCGATCTCCTCCCCCAACTCGTAATCGCCCATCCGGACTGGGGTCGGCGGGCGAACCGGTTGGTCCGTCTGCCCCCGTGGGATCCCAGGGCGAGGCCTCGAGCGCTCCCGCAAACTCGCACACTGGGCAGACTCCCGCCCGGCTGTCTGCCGGAAGCCTTCGTCCGCAGGAGGCACAATGCGCTTCCGAGGTCATGCGAGTTAGGAGGAATCTAGGCTGAGTTCTGGCTCTGCGTCACGGAGAAAGACCCCCGGGCAAACGCACGTCCTAACAAAACGGCCGCGGTTAGGGGTGCGATCAGCCTTTGCACCCGACGATTGCCGCGGCCGTTGTTGGTTGCCCGCGTTGAGGCAGCCGGAGACTTGCGGCTACTTCCGATGGTCCATGATGTTGCCTTGAATGAGAACGCCCATGGCGGTAAAGAAGTCATCGGGAATACCGTAGGGGCTGGGCCATCCGTCTCCACCCACCGGCTCGATAAAGACACCAAACCAATCGGGATGTTCTGGAGGATTCGCCTTGTTGTTGCCGGGGGTCACGTTGTCGTGTGCGTAGATCCACACCCACACCTCAACGCCAGAGAGGGGATGTTGTTTCTTAAACAGGAACTGTTGTCCCGGCTTGGCCATATCGACCCATGCGAAACCGTTGGCGCTGTAGTCTTCGCACAGTGCCAAAGGTCCGCCCCAGAAGTCCCGCAGCCCCGGCCCATCCACGTGCACCACGGCTTGGGGCGACCTCGCCGGACCGATGTTCACCGAGAACTTGTATTGCTCACCGGAGCCAGCCTGATAATCCGCCCCAATGTCCAAGAACCTACTACCTCCGGTCACTTTGGAGGGTTCCAGTTCCGGCACTGGGGGATCCTCCGCCTGTAAGGGAAGGACACCGATGACCGCCATGACGGCCGCGACTGAGCATGCCATGATGAACTTATTCATAACTTCGTGCATTTGTTTTGTTTTCGTCGCCGGAGCCTCCGGCCCTCCCACGGTCCAGCGTGATTCGGCCGAAATTCCGTTCAAGCGGCCTGACCCTCTCGTGGTTCGATCCGCCCCTGCTCCGGGTTTCATCTGTTACTTATGAATTCGGAGAGGCAGGTTGCGAAAATAAGCTGGAAACCGTGAGACCAATGAGAGCTTTCGAGCGCCCGGGGTTTATGCAGTGCGGCGGCAATCCCGCGGACGCGGGAGCGACGCCGCTTGGGCTTGCAGTGAGCGAGCAAGTCCGCTGTCCAGCGCCGGCTTGCGGCCGGGAGCCCGCCGATTCGAAATCGGCGATACGGCAGGTTCCAAACCTGCGCTACGATGGTTGGTCCCCCAGTCGAAGTCACGCCCCCCGGCGGAGTCTTGGCATGATCCAGGCCCTTTCAGCAATCGCTGACCACCTTCAGCAAATGCCGGATTTCATCATCCACGTCTCGCGGATCGCTCACCGTCTGGGCCACCTCGCCCCGCAGAATTTCGCGATACCTGCCCCGCAAGCGGAATAAGGCGGATTTTAAGGCGGCCTCGGTGAGCTTCAAGTCTGCCGCCAACTGCTCGTGTGAACGACCTTGACCGTCTTCAGTCTGGACAGACTTCAAGTGCTGAAACAGCGGCAACTTTCCTGTTGCCTCGCATTCCGCTCGCAAGAGATCCCAGGCCCGCTCCAACAGCGTGATGGCCCAACGCCGGTCGAACACGAGTTCAGGTGCCAGCGCTGCCACGTGCTCGAGGGCATAGCGCTCGGCGGCATCGTGGTCGTCCAGGGAAATCACCACCTGTCGGCCACCACGCTCCAGTGCGTGGTGGCGAACAGCCGGGCCGACATCATGGGATCGGCTGTCCGGTCTTCGGGGGCCATGCCCGCATCGTAACGGGAATTGTCCATACATCAACGCTTTCGGCTACCGCAATTGAACCGGCTGCGCTTAAACCGACATTCTAGGCGTTAAAGTCTAACGATTTCGGCAGGATTCTCCCCAACAGAACGCTTCCATGGGAGAGGATTGCGGGTTAGGGTGCGACTGAATCTACCGCCGAACCCTGGTCCAATGTCGCGCTTGCACCATTGCGTATCGCCCGTTCACCTTGGAGAGAATTCATGAACTCATTCCCGCATCCCACGCCGACCTCCGCGAGCATCAGCCGCCGCCAGTTCCTCGCCGCCGCTACCTCCAGTGCCGCAGTGGGTCTCGCCGCAACCCGGGTATCGGGTGGAGAGAGCCCCGAGGCCGGCGTCATCTCGAACATCGATCCCGGCTTCGTGGGTCCGCAGTTCTTTGACGAGCAGGAACGCCAGGCGCTGCTCGAGGTCCTCGAATCCGGTTCTCCGTTCCGCTATTGGGGACCGGGTCGACCGGTCAAGGTGCAACGCTTCGAGGAGGCCTTTGCCCGCAGCATGGGCGCCCGCTTCGCTCTCGGAGTGACTTCCGGCACGGCGGCACTGGATTGCGCGGTCGCCGGTCTGGGGATCGGTCCCGGCGACGAGGTGATTGTGCCGGCTTACACGTGGTGGTCCGATTACACCTGCGTGGTCCAGGCCGGGGCACTGCCGGTCTTTGCCGAGATCGACCGCACGCTCAATCTCGATCCCGAGGATTTTGCGCGAAAGATCACCCCGCGCACCAAGGCGGTCATCGCGGTGCATCTCCTGGGCGGGCCGTGCGATCTGGAACCGATCCTCGAGGTGGCGCGGGCGCGGGGCGTGGCGGTGATCGAGGATGCGGCCCAGTGCGTGGGCGGCGCGTACCGCGGTCAGAAGCTCGGCGCGCTGGGCACGGTGGGTATCTACAGCTTTCAGATCAACAAGATGATGACGTCGGGCGAAGGCGGCGCCCTGGTGACCAGTGATCCGCTGGTTTACGAGCGCGCCGCCCGGTTCCACGACATGGGCACGATCCGACAGGTGTTCCTGGATCGTTCCGGTCCGAGCCAGGTGGCGACGTTCGCGGGCGAGAACTTCCGGATGAACGAATTCACCGGCGCGGTGCTGGGGGCGCAATTGACGAAACTCGACACGATGGTCGGCCGGATGCACGAGAACGCGGAAGCCATCTATGCGGCGATCGGGGAGGTGGCCGGCATCCGGTTGCGGCAACGGCCGGATCCCCGGGGTGACATCGGTTATGGGGTGTTCTTCGAGGTGCGGGATCGGTCGACGCGGGACCGCTGGATCGCGGGGTTGCGTGAGCGGCATGTGCCGGCGTCGACCCTCACCGGTTCGGTTCTGCTGCCGCTGGAGGAATCGGTGATTCAGAAGCGGACCCGGCATCCCGACTGGCCGAGTTTCAACTCGCCGGCTGGAAAGGCCATCGAGTATGGGGCCGGGTGTTGCGCGCAGACGCTCGGGATCTTCGATCGATTCGTCCAGATCCGGATCGGGCCGAAGTATACGCAGCGCATCAACGATCACATCATCGACGCCATCCGCCAGGTCGGGGGCGGGCTCGTGTAACTCGCCCGTATCCGCCCATCGCCCGGACTGTGCCCGGAACTGTGTCCAAAACTCGTGGGTTGCCGGAAGTACTGGTATCAATCAACGAATGTCGCCAAATTCAACGCAAGGGAGGGGTTCCACGATGACGCGTGGGCGTACGTCCCCGGCGTCTCTCAGCGGGTACCGGCGGCAACGGAGCCCCGGGCCGTCCTCGGTTTCCTCCGTTACCTCCTGTGCGACTGAGGCGACGCTGCCGGGCACCCTGTCGGTGTCAGCGCTGACGGCGCTCCTTTTCGCGTGGGGTTTGGCGCTCGCGGTTCACGCGGGCGAGACGCCCAATCCCGCCACCCCTGCCACACTGCCGCCGTTGACCTCCGTGCGATTGCTGGACGGGCCGTTCGCCGACGCGGTCAAGGCCAACCGAACCTATTTGTTGGCGCTGGATCCGGATCGGCTCCTGGCGCCGTTCTTTCGGGAAGGGGGATTGGACCCGAAGGCCAGGCCCTATGGAAACTGGGAGAGCGGCGGGCTGGATGGGCACACCGCCGGCCATTATCTCTCCGCGCTCGCGGCCATGATCGCTTCCGGCGCGGATACGCCGGAGGGAGAGTTGCGCCGACGGCTGGATTACACGGTTTCCGAACTGGACCGCTGCCAGAAAGCGTCCGACGATGGTTATCTTGGCGGCGTCCCCGGCAGCCGGGAACTGTGGCAGGCCATCGCCGCCGGGCGCGTGGAAGAGATCAACCGCAAATGGGTGCCATGGTATAACTTGCACAAGACCTTCGCCGGCCTGCGGGACGCGTATGGGTTCGCCGGCAACCGCCAAGCCCGGGAGATCCTGGTTCGCTGCGGTGACTGGTGCGAGAAGATCACCTCCGGCCTCTCGGACGACCAGATGCAGCGGATGCTCGGCCAGGAACATGGCGGCATGAACGAGGTGCTGGCGGACCTCTACACGATTACCGGAAACGACAAGTATCTGCGTCTCGCCCGACGCTTCTGCCACAACGCCGTGCTGGATCCACTGAAGCGCCACGAGGATCAACTCACCGGCAAACATGCCAATACGCAGATCCCCAAGGTGGTCGGCCTCGAACGCATCGCCACGATCACCGGCGACCGGGAAGCGGATTCCGGCGCGCGCTTCTTCTGGGAGAACGTCACGGGCAGGCGGAGTGTTGCGTTTGGTGGCAACAGCGTTTCCGAACATTTTAACGACCCGAAAAGCTTTGCCGCCATGCTGGAGCACCGCGAAGGCCCTGAGACCTGTAATACCTACAACATGCTCCGGCTGACCGGCCAACTCTTTGCCAGCCGGCCCAAGGCGGTTTACGCCGATTTCTACGAACGCGCGCTCTACAATCACATCCTTGCGTCCATCCATCCGGAGAAGCCCGGTTACGTCTATTTCACCCCCATCCGCCCCGGGCATTACCGCGTCTATTCGCAGCCGGACCAAGGCTTCTGGTGCTGCGTGGGCACCGGCATGGAGAATCCGGGCAGGTATGGCGAGTTCATCTATGCCCAAGCCACGAACGGGCTTTACGTCAATCTCTTCATCGCTTCCGAAATCACGGTGACCCATCTCGGCCTGACGCTCCGCCAGGAAACGGCTTTCCCCGACGAACCGCGCACCACGTTGACACTGAAATTGCAGAAACCCGCCGAGTTTACGCTCTATGTGCGTCACCCCGGCTGGGTGGCGGCGGGGGCGTTTGCCGTGCGCGTGAACGGCGACTCGATCGATGTCCCTTCAACGCCCGCATCCTACGCCGAACTTCGCCGCGAATGGCGCCACGGAGATCGCGTCGAGATCGAAGTCCCGATGCGCACCACGGTTGAACGATTGCCGGACGGGTCTGATTGGGTCGCCATTCTGCATGGTCCCATCGTGCTGGCATCGCCCGCGGGCACCAACGATTTGCGAGGCCTGTATGCCGACGACAGCCGCATGGGCCATGTCGCGCACGGTCCGATGGTTCCGAGGGATCGTGTTCCGGTGTTGCTGGCCGCCGTGAGTGAAGTTCTACCGCACATCGAACCGGATCCCGCCGCCGGGCCCATGCATTTCCGGCTCGCGGATATCGTCGAGCCCCCCGTGTCCGACGGCCTGCCGCTGATGCCTTTCTTCCGTTTGCACGATCAGCGTTACCAGATGTATTGGCAACTGACGACCAGGGCGGAACTCGAAGCCAAACGAGAACGTCTGGCCGCCGAGGAACGCGCCAGGGCCGTGCGCGAGGCCAACACCCTGGACCGCGTTGCCGTGGGTGAACAGCAACCGGAAGTCGAACACGATTTCGCGGGAGAACAGACCGACACCGGCCTGCGCGAGGGCCGCCGCTGGCGTCGGGGTCAGTGGTTCCAATACACCCTCAGCACCCGCGGCGAGAAGAACGTCGAACTGGCGGTAACCTATTGGGGCGGCGATGCGGGCCGGCCGTTAGATATCCTGGCCAACGGAGAGTTGCTGGCCACCGAAAACCTGGACGACTCGAGGCCCGGGCAGTTCTTCGAGAAACGCTATGCGATACCGGCAGAACTTCGATCCGGCGCGACCAATGACCGGATCACGATCAAGTTCTCCGCCAAGCCGGGCTCGCGGTCTGTCGGCGTCTATGACGTGCGGCTGATGAAGCCGGATTCGCGTCCCGACGCAGCTCAGTCCGGCACTCCTGCAAGCTCATCAAATACGCCTTTGGGAACACCCTGAATCCAATGTCAGACCAGCTTCCGAAACCAAATATGAAATCTCATACCTCCAGCCGGAGAATAAGCGTCGGCATCCTCCCGGTCGTGCTGATTGCCATCGTTACCACGGCACGGTCTGCCGAAACCCCCACCCTCAAGGAGGCCTACCAAGACCACTTCCACGTGGGTACCGCCATCAACCGCAGCATCGCGACGGGTACCCCAAGCCGGAGGCGGACCCAGGAACAACTGGACAAAGACATCGCTCTCGTCAAAGCACAGTTCAATCATATTGTCGCCGAGAACGACATGAAATGGATGCATATCCATCCCCGTGAAGGCGCGGACGGCTATGATTTCGGCCCGGCCGATGCCTTCGTGAACTTCGGCCTGAGCCACAACATGGAGCTCGCGGGCCACACGCTCGTCTGGCACGCCCAGACTCCCAACTGGGTCTTTCGAGGTGCCAACCCCTCGCCCGCAGCGGCGGATGCTCCGTCGCCTGCGCCCGCCGCCAACTCGGACCCGGCCGTGACGAATGCAGCCGGCCCTGGCAGATTTGGCGACGGTCCGGGCCGCGGCCGCTTCACCGGCCCACGCGCGTCCCGCGAGGAGTTGCTTCAGCGGATGCGCGATCACATTCATACCGTGGTTGGCCGCTACAAAGGCAAGATCAAGGTCTGGGACGTCGTCA
>JAHDYP010000102.1 GCA_023383055.1 Verrucomicrobiota bacterium
CGAGCACGGCTTGTTCAGCCTTGAGCTGTTCCGGTGAGTAGTTGGCGGCCTTGATCGAGAGGCCGATCCGGCGGTCGCCCTTGTCGATCTTGATGACGCGGGCGGTCACTTCCTGGCCGACCTTGAGGACGTTCTTGATCTTCTCGACGCGTTCCTCGCTGATTTGGGAAATGTGCACCAGGCCGTCGATGTCGTGCTGAAGCCCGACGAAGGCGCCGAAGCTGGCGAGCTTGGTCACGTTGCCGGTGACGAGGTCGCCGACCTTGTAGTAGTGATCGATGTTGGCCCACGGATCGACCGCGAGCTGTTTCATCCCGATCGAAATCCGCTGATTGCCCTTGTCGACCTCGAGCACCACGGCTTCGACCTCGTCGCCCTTCTTCAATACCTCGGAGGGATGATTGATCTTGCGGGTCCAGGAAATGTCGGACACGTGAATCATGCCGTCGAGGCCTTCCTCGAGCTCGAGGAACGCTCCGTAGCTGGTCAAATTGCGGATCTTGCCCTTGACGTGGGTGCCGGGCGGGTATTTCTCAGGGGCGGTGTCCCAGGGATTCGTCTCCAGTTGGCGGATGCCGAGCGATATCTTCTGTTCGTCGCGGTTGATCCCGAGCACCACGGCTTCGACTTCCTGGTCCGGTTTGAGGACATCCGAGGGTTTGGCGATGCGCTTGGTCCAGGAAAGTTCGGTGACGTGCACCAATCCTTCGACCCCGGGTTCGAGTTCGATGAAAGCGCCGTAGGGCACGAGGTTGACCACACGGCCCTTGACCTTGCTGCCGATGGGGAATTTCTGATCGAGGTTGTCCCATGGATTCGCCAACTTCTGCTTGAGACCGAGGCTGACCCGCTCTTTCTCGCGGTTGATGTCCAGGACCACCACGTCGATCTCCTGGCCGACCTTGAGCATTTCCGAGGGGTGCCCGATGCGGCCCCAGCTCATGTCGGTGATGTGGAGGAGGCCATCGAGGCCATTGAGATCGATGAAGGCGCCGAAATCGGTGATGTTCTTGACGGTCCCCTTGCGGATATCGCCCGGCATCATCTCCGAGAGGAGTTTCGCGCGTCGCTCGGCGCGTTCCTGCTCGATCAGTTCGCGCCGGGAGAGCACGATGTTCTGTCGTTCCTGGTTGATCTTGACGACTTTGAAATCGTAGGTGTTGCCGACATAACCCTGCAGATTGCGCGGCGGCATAATGTCGATCTGCGACGCCGGCAGGAAGGCTTCCACCCCGATGTTGACGAGGAGTCCCCCTTTGACGACCAACTTGACCTTGCCGGCTATCGTGCCGCCCTCATTGCAGATCGTCAGGATCTTGTCCCAGTTCTTCTTGAACTCGGCCTTCTCGCGGGAAAGGACGACCATGCCGTCCTTGTCCTCGAGCTTTTCGATGAGCACATCGATCTCGTCGCCGACTTTCATGACGCTCATGTCTTCGAACTCGCCACCGGAAATGGCGCCTTCGCTCTTGTAGCCGATGTCGACCAGGACCTCCTTGGGACGGACTTCGATGATCTTGCCTTTGACGATTTCACCTGGAGCAAATTGGCGGCTATGCTTCAGGGCTTCTTCCATGGTTAACATAGGATCTCTGCGGTCTTAAAAGGGAGGCTCGGCCGGGGCATGCCACCCCAACGAAGACTCCATTGCCTAACGAACCAGTCGTTGCGGTGGCAACGGAGGTTAAGGGTTAGGTATCGTATTGACTTTCGTTTCTCAGCCTCAACGAACTTCCGCACCAGCGGAGTTCAGGCGAGGGGAGAGCCTAGGCATGCGCCAATTGGATGCAAGCTGGAAAAGCAAAAGGATAACCGCCACAGCGCCACGATTCCGGACCGCCGGGGCGATCCCCCGGGGGCAGGGCCGTGCCAATGGTGGTTTGAGGCGGAGCTTCGTCGGGTGTCGGATTGCCGAAGTCCGACATCCGGCCGGCGTGGTGCTCCTCAGAGTGGGCGGATCCAGATGTTCCTGAATCGCACAGGGTTGCCGTGATCCTGTAACACTAGTGGACCTTTGGCGGCCACACCCTTGAACTGCGCCGCGGTGGTCGGTTCGCCCGGTATCGGCACGTGATCCTGAACCAGGACCCCGTTGTGAAGCACCGTGAAGGATCCCGGTGTAACCTTCCCATCCGCCGCGGTTCGGGGCGCATGGAAGATGATGTCATAAGTCTGCCACTCGCCCGGCTTTCGCGCGGCGTTCACCAGGGGAGCCGCATGGCCATAAAACGCACCCGCCTGGCCGTCGGGGTAAGTCTTGTTGTTGTAAGAATCGAGCACCTGGATTTCGTAGCGACCGAGGAGATAGACGCCGCTGTTCCCACGTCCCTGGCCTTCGTCCTGAACCACAGCCGGTGCGGCCCACTCGATATGGAGCTGGCAATCGCCGAAGTTCTCCCGGGTGATCAGACTGCCGGTTCCATTGACCACCATCGCGCCGTCCTCGATCCGCCATTGCGGAGCACCATGTTCACCCCGCCATTGGGACAGGTCTTTGCCGTCGAATAGCACGATGGCGTCGGACGGCGGCGGACCCGGATTGACGAGCGGAGGCTCAGCGGCGGCCGCGTCGGTGGCCGCGCCCACGACGAAACAAAACAGCGATGCGAATGTCCGGAAAAGTGGAACGGTCTGGATCATATGAGCGGTTTGGTTACCCGGCCGAAGGCAGCCATGCAATGCGAAAGTGCGAGGCCAACATAATGCTTGGTTTGATGGATGAATCGTGGTTAGCCTCGAAACCGGGTGCCGAAATCAGGCCTCACCACGGGGCTGACGTGAGAATCGCGACTGCGGCAATCGCGTTCCCCGGCTTTGCGAAAACTCAGATTGGGAGATAACTGAACCATGCATGAAGAGACGGATCAAATGGTATCGGCGCAGATGCAGCAGAGCCTGGACTGGATGGTCACCCATGGCTGGAAAATCGGTTTGATCGTACTGGCGGGTCTCGCGGCCTGGATCGTCGCTGGTTGGCTGGGGACCCGGCTCTCCAGCCTCTTCAAGCGCAACCAGGCCGATGATAACTCGCGGAAGCTGGGACAAACGCTGGGTGGCGCCCTGCGTTGGACCCTGCGGGCGGCCGTCCTGATCGTCGCCACGGTGTTAATCCTGAATCAGCTTGGCGTCAATGTTAAGCCGGTAATCTACAAGGCCGTCGACTGGCTCATCACGCAGGGGCCCGGCATCGTTTTCACGCTGATCCTAGGGTTTGTGGCACTTAAGGTGGCCACGCTGCTGGCAGCGAAACTAACTGGATACCTGCACCGCGACAAATTCGATGTCGAGCTGCAGAAGCGTGCCGACACGCTCAGCAGCGTGGTGCGCTGGGTCCTCAAGACCGGGATCCTGATCGTGATCCTCGTAATGCTGTTGGGCAAATTCGGAGTGGAGATCGGACCCATCATCGCCGCCGCCGGCATCGTTGGCCTGGCCGTCGGATTCGGAGCCCAAAACCTGGTCCAGGATGTGATCAGCGGTTTCTTCATCCTGCTCGAGGATCAAGTGCGGATGGGGGATGTCGTGCAACTCGACGGCCGCGGCGGGCTGGTCGAACGCGTCACGCTGCGCATGATCGTCCTGCGCGATCTGGCGGGCAATGTGCACTACGTCCGCAACGGCAAAATCGATGTGGTCACCAACATGACCAAGGAATACTCCCGCTACGTGTTCAACATCGGCGTGTCCTACCGCGAGGATGTCGACGAGGTCATCGGCGTTATCAAGCGCGTCGACGAAGAACTCCGGGCCGATCCCGAGTTCAAGAATGACATCATCCAGCCCATCGAAGTCATGGGACTCGATGAGTTCGCCGATTCGGCCTTGATCATCAAGGCTCGCACCACCACCAAGCCAATCAAACAATGGCGCGTGGGACGTGAGTTCAACCGCCGCCTCAAGCTGGCCTTCGACAAGCAGGGCATCGAGATTCCATTCCCGCATTTAACCCTTTACCCCGGCAAAGACAAGAAGGGGGATTCGCCGTCGCTCAAACTCCAGGTTGAGGGCGGCGGTCAGATCCCGCCAAATGCGGGCGGCTGAAATGGGCGACCCCAATCTGCTGACCGGTTTGCTGCGCGACGTCTCGCGTTCGTTTTACCTGACGCTGCGCATCCTGCCACGGCCCGTCCGCTCCCCAATCGGCCTGGCTTATCTCCTGGCCCGCGCCACCGATACCATCGCCGATACCAGGCTCGTTCCGGTCGATCGGAGAATGGAGGCCCTCGAACAACTGCGTCTTTACATCGGTTCAAACAGATCATCCACGCCGCCGGATCTGAATTTCCTTGCCGCCCAGTCAGCAGGGCCCCCTGGAGATGCAGGAGAGAGTCCCTCCCGGGCTTCATCCGCGGGGGAGGCTTCGCCGGCCGAGCTCCTTCTGCTTGGCCGAATTGGCGAAGTGGTTGCAGGAGTGCATGGCTTATCCGCGGAAGATCAATCCCTGATTCGTATTGTGCTGGATACGATAACCGGTGGACAAGTACTTGACCTTAAACGTTTTGCTGAGACTAAACCCGGTGAGATTCGAGCCCTGGAAACCAATGCCGAACTTGACGATTACTTATACCGCGTGGCCGGTTGTGTGGGTGAGTTCTGGACCCGAATCTGCCGTGCGCACTTGTTTCCAAAGGCCAGGTTGAGTGAGAGCTTTCTGCTCGAGAACGGGGTCCGCTTCGGGAAAGGACTGCAGCTGACCAATATTCTCAGAGATCTGCCACGCGACCTCCAGCAAGGCCGATGTTACCTCCCCAGAACCGAACTCCTGGCTGTCGGGTTGGCACCGCAAGCACTGCTCGATTCCGCTTCCGAGCAGCAGTTGCGGCCGGTCTTCGACAACCACTGCCGCCTCGCTCTTGACCACCTCCGGGCCGGTTGGGAATACACCAACCAGATCCCTCGCGGGTGTGCGCGGGTTCGTCTGGCCTGCGCCTGGCCAATCCTCATCGGCAAACGAACCCTCGAACTCCTGAGGAAGGGGCGCGCTCTGAGCGCCGCAAAGCCCGTCAAGGTTCCGCGAAAAGCGGTGCGTGCAATCCTGCTGCGCTCGGTTGTTTCTTATCCGTGGCCGCAGCTCTGGCGTGGACAATGGCCTGAAAACGAGAGCTGATGCCGCGCAATAAACCTGTCGGACTTGCCCCGCACAGACATCTTAGGACGCGGGAGAGAGCTTTGCTGGTTCCTGGACCCGGGGGTGCGTCGACCAGGTCAGTTTTGGGCAAAAACAAGGTGCTCGAAAGGGCATTCAAGATCCGAATGCTCTTATAAACACTTGTATGACAGCAGCTTGTGATTGAACTGCCTTTGCCGGGTATAGCCTCTGCTCCCTCGGATTCGGTCGGTCCCGGCTGGGCAGCCCGAACAACGGTCGAAACAAGCGTTTCCAGGCGTGGTTTGGTTCGGCTCAGGCAAGCGGAAAGGCCAGGCGCAAGCGAGACAAGACAGACAGCAAATCGTTCAAAAAATCGTTGACATGCTCTTGATGCTCTGACAAATTGCGCCCACACACGGAACAACAAAAACAACAAAAACAATGAGAACAAAACTACTCCTTAGTGCGGCTGTGCTTGGCGTGGCCGGAATGATCGCCGCCTCAGCACAGGTTTACTCGGTCAACGTTGTCGGTTACATCAACGTCGATGTTCCAAACGGGTTTTCGATGATCGCCAACCAGCTTGACGCTGGAGCGGGCATGAACACAGTTGCGAGACTGTTTCCGGATGTTCCCGATTCCACGACCATATTCAAATTCGTGCCGGCCACTGGCGCCTACGCAGCCAACGCCTTTGAGTTCGGCGAATGGGGAGATCCGGAGATGACGCTCACACCAGGTGAAGGCGCGTTCATCTACAACCCGAACTTGGCGCCGTTCAAAGCCCTTTTTGTGGGTGAAGTGAAGCAAGGTGCCCTCTCGACACCTCTTGTGAAGGGTTTCCAGATTGTTTCCTCGCAAGTTCCGCAAGCCGGCGCGGTTGACAGCGTGCTTGGCTTCCAGCCGGAAGAAAACGATACGGTTTACCGTTTCGACAACGCCAGTGGTGCATACACTGCGGCTACGTACGAATTCGGCGAATGGGTTGCTCCTGTGTTGAGGGTTGGTGAAGCATTCTTCCTCGACAAGCAGGGCAATGGGACGGCTTGGACCCGCACCTTTAACGTCCAATAATTGAGTGCTAGTTCTGCAAATCAGGAATAGACAACCATAAAAACATCAAAAACATGAAGAGAATATTAGCTGGCATCGCTTGTGTGGCCTTGAGCGTCGGTGCTTTCGCCCAAGGGACGGTCCTGTTCAACAACACCGAAGCGCGCGTCGGCATCCCCGGTGGCGCTCCCGTGTTTGACGTCGGTGGTACGGTCAGGCTGGAAGGTGCGACCTTTGTGGCTCAGTTGTTCGCGGGGCCGAACGTTGACAGCCTTCAGGCTTGGGGAGCCACTCCCTCTCCGTTCCGGACCGGTGCCGGGGCAGGCTTCTGGAATCCCGGCGCGGACGCTACGCGCATTATCGGGACCGTTGCTCCTGGCGAAGTTGCGACGATCGTCGTGCGCGCTTGGGAAGCCGCCGGTGGCACGAGCTTCGAAGATGCGAAAGCCGCTGGTGTGAAATGGGGAGAGTCGACCGCGTTTACTGTTGCGACTGGCGGCGTTGGCTCGCCTCCCTCGCTTCCGGCTAACTTGGTTGGCTTGACGAGCTTCAGCTTGGTTCCTGAGCCCTCGACCTATGCGTTGCTGGCCCTCGGAGCTGCTGCTCTGTTCCTCCGCCGCCGCAAGTAACATCTATCATTACCAATCACAAGGCCGCCCTTACGGGCGGCCTTTTCATTGTACGCCGGAAATGTCTTTGATGGCGGCATGAGCAGCCACCTCAATCTGGAAGCCCTCAGCGAAGCCAGCCTGGTTTATGTCACACGCTTGTCGGCGGCCACTCTGCACAGTCTGATTGCCGAATGGACGCCGGAACGGCAACTGGAGTTAGACCATCGGCAGCAGCTCGTTGAAATCACGCAGGCCGGCAATCGTTACGTGATGGCCGGTGGCCGTTGGCGTCAGCAACGGGATCAAGAACGACGACAAAGCCGGATTGCCAAAGTCCAAGCGGAGTTAAAGACATTACCAAGAACCTGAACGACCAACTGGTAAAGCTCGGATTGGCGCCGCTCTTCTCGACACCGCCGAGTCGGTAGCTGTGTAGCCCGAAGAAATCGAGATAACCTCGGTTTTATTGGGCTTTTCGCTCAAGGCAAAAGGAAATCAGGCTAATTGCAGGGGGAACTCGAAGCGGAATGGATCGCTCAGGAAGCACTCCAGGACGGGTGGTTATGGACCGTGACTTGCATCGGCTCCGGGGGCCATCGCGGAGCTTCCCGGGCGATCGCCTGCGTGCGTAATCTGGGAAAAAAATATGGTTCGCGAATGACCGCGAACCATATTGACAGGCACCATTTCCGATTTACACCGTCAAAGCCGCCCTGCCGTCAGGAGACTCTCTGGATGACGATGTAGCCGGAGTAAGTATGTTTAATCGCCGAAGACTTCCTCGGTCTTGCGCGGGGTGCGGTAGGAGATCCAGAGAAGATCCGGGTCCCCTCTTGTCGTCGGAACGTTGACCTGGTCCGTAAGCCTGATCTTCAAATTTGGCAAGGTCGGGCCAGCCCACTTCTTAATCTCAGAATGTCCGTCGGCGAAGGAGTAGCCGCAGGCGCCATTATGGTAATTCGCAGGGATATCGACGATGTTCACGTCACTATTGGGTGCGAAATTTCCGGCGTCGTTGATGCTATCCGGGTGTTCATCCACGTAAACCCAAGTCTGCGACGGGCCTGGAATGATGAGCCCTGAAGCTTTTTCGGGATGGGCATAGATGGATGCGGTGGGGCCGGTTTCGGCATTGCCTTGACCGACCTGGATGTTCGAGGAGATGCTGCGAACGCGCTCAGTCCAGCCCAACGCGCGTTGCGATCCGGACAAGAACTTGTCGGCAGGGCACTTATAGAGGTTCTTCGTGTTGCCGAAATAGGGCGCGAGAACCGCGTACTCAGGATTGAGCAGGAATTGAACGTTTGTGTTGTCCGAGCTGGTAGTCCAGTCGAGCCACCCCGTTACCCATGGGCGTTCTCTGGCGCCGGGGGTCGGTCGAAAGCCGCCATGATAGGCACCTGGGAATTTGTCGTCGTTGTCACCCTGGTACATGTGATTCGCCAGCATGACCTGCTTGGTGTTGTTCATGCACAAAATGCCCTGGGCTTTGGCCTTGGCTTTGGACAGTGCGGGGAGAAGCATCCCGGCAAGAATGGCGATGATGGCTATGACCACCAGAAGTTCGATCAGCGTGAACCCGCCCAGACGCACGCCGCGCCCTGAATGGTTGAGTGATTGTGTTACTTGTCGGTCTCTCATAAACGAACTGTGTTGATTGTGCAGTGCCGATTGCGGGGTTAATTGACGGCCGAGAACCTAACGCTCTGCTGGTATCGCGTCAACACTTTGGTTGTCGTCCGGCAATCCCCATCTAGTCGAGCTTCCTGGCAAATTAGCCGCAGTGGCGGTGCTTGGGAAGTGTGCGTCTGATGGCACACTGACGCACGCAGGACCTCGGTGGGGCCGAAGGCCGGAGATGATCCGTGGAGTGGGGCGATCAACCCATTGGGAGACCGACGTTAATCCCGTGTTCGAGACAGAATGCCGCATTTCCCACATACTTTTCGGCCAGCAACCGCAATTTCCGGCATTCCTCATCCGCGAGGGTGCGAGCGACCCGTGCGGGTGATCCGAGCACCAACGATTTGGGCGGGACCCGCATGCCCTGCGGGACGAGCGAGTTGGCGCCAACGATCGATTGGGCGCCGATGAAAGCGCCATCGAGGATCGTGGCTCCCATGCCGACGAGGACCTCATCGGCTACGGTGCAGGCATGCACGATGGCGGAGTGTCCGATGCTCACATAATTGCCGATAAAACAGGGGAACTCGTCCGCGAGATGGACTACGACGTTGTCTTGGATGTTTGAATGATGCCCCACCACGATGCGATTGATGTCGCCCCGGAGAACCGCGTGATACCAAACACTCGAGAAATCCCCAAGGGTGACGTCACCCACAACCACGGCGGTCCGCGCGACATAGACGCCTTGGCCGAGCGTGGGTGGTCTGCAAAGGAAGGTTCGCAGTCGGCCGATCAGGTCGCTCATGGCGACGAGAAGGTTTCGGCGAGAGCCACGGCTTTGAGCATGGCTTTCGATTTGTTGACGGTTTCCTGGTATTCGGCCTCCGGAGCCGAGTCATTCACCCAGCCGCCACCGGCCTGGACGTGGGCTATCCCATCCTTGAGCAGGGCGGTCCGGATGGTGATACAGCAGTCGAGGTTGCCATTGAACGAGAAATAGCCCACACAACCGCCGTAAGGACCGCGGGCCGATTGTTCGAGTTCGGCGATGATCTGCATCGCGCGGACCTTGGGGGCGCCCGTCAAGGTGCCGGCCGGGAACGTGGCCCGCATAAGGTCGTACGGGGTATTGTCGGGAGACAACCGGCCTTCGACCTGGGAGACGATGTGCATCACATGGCTGTAGCGCTCGATCACCATGAGGTCCTTGACCTGCACCGAGCCGAAGTCGCAGACCCGGCCAATATCGTTGCGGGCCAGGTCGACCAGCATGACGTGTTCGGCTCGTTCCTTGGGGTCGGCGAGGAGCTCTCTCTCGTTCCGGGCGTCGTCTTCCGCCGTGCGTCCGCGCGGCCGGGTGCCGGCGATCGGGCGAATCTCAACTCGGCGATCCTCGCAGCGCACGTGGATTTCCGGGGAAGCGCCGACGAGCGAGAACCCTTCGAGCTCGAGCAGGAACATGTATGGAGAAGGATTGATGGAACGTGTGGCGCGGTAGACATCGAGCGCCGAAGCCTTGACCGGGGTTGAGAATCGCTGGGAGCCGACAACCTGGATGATGTCGCCGGCGGTGATGTATTTCTGGGCGTGCTGGACATTCTGAAGGAACCGTTCCCTGGTCATGTTGGAGTTGAAGGGAAGCGTGGGAACCTCGGGGGGAACGGTCGCCGGGCTGTATTCGCAGGGCTGTTCGAGCAGGGCCACCAGCCTTTCGATTTCGGCCACCGCATCGTCGTAGGCGGCGTTGGGATCCGCGCCCGGTTCGACGATGGCGTTGACCAGCACCGTGATGGTCTGGGAGACGCGATCGAAGATGAGCAACTCATCGGCGATCAGAAAGCACATCGTCGGGGTCTGCAGCTCATCCCGGGGCGGTCGGGGCACCACCGGCTCAATGTCGTGGATGAATTCATAGCCGATAAAACCAATGGCCCCTCCCGTGAAACGCGGCAATCCCGGGAGTGCAACCGGCCGATACTGTTCAAGCACGCGCCGGACAACCTCGAGACCGTCCCGGACTTGTGCCGGGTCATCCACCGGGGCGGCCGGGGTGACTGTCCAGCGGGAAATAACCCTGCCGTTTTCGACCAGCTCGATCTGCGATCCCAATTGGCGAATCAAGGCTCGGGGGTTGCAGCCGACAAACGAGAAGCGTCCCAGATGCTCGCCACCTTCGACCGACTCAAACAGGAAAGACTCGCCGTTTCCGGCGATCTTTCGATAAGCCGACAGCGGGGTTTCGAAGTCCGCCAGCAGGCAGCGGGTGATGGGAATGAGGTTCCCCTGGCTGGCCAGGGCGCGGAAATCAGATTTGGAGGGCGAGTACATGACGGGGTGGAACCGGTTAACTGAAGGCATCTGGAGCACGGCGGATCCGCCAGTACGCCAGCAACGTATACACAAGGATGGCAATGGCGTGCGCGACGATCATTTCTTGCCGTAGACCTCGTCCGGATCAACCAGTCGCGGCTCCGTGATTTGCGTGCACTGTCCCGGCCCGGTCATCGAACGAAAGAAGCAGGATTGGTAGCCTTCATGGCAGGCCGCGCCGGTCTGGTGGACCTGGATCAGCAGCGTGTCTCCATCGCAGTCGATCGCGATATCCCGCACCGCCTGCGTGTGGCCGCTGCTTTCGCCTTTCATCCAGAATTTCTGCCGGGACCGGCTCCAAAAGTGAGTCTTGCCGGTCTCAATGGTTTTCTCGAGAGACGCCCGATTCATCCAGGCCATCATCAAAACGCGGCCCGAGCCCTGTTCCTGGACGATGGCGGGGATGAGCCCGTCGGAATTGAATTTGAGCTGCTCAATCAAGGTATTGGCCATGGCGGGATGATGCATCAGAGGTTCAGGAAGACTCAAGTCAGGCGCACCGGAAGATTGCGCCGCGCCAGGTACTGTTTGACTTCGCGCACGGTGAAATCGCCGAAATGAAAAATGCTGGCTGCCAGCACGGCATCGGCCTTGCCGTCCAGGAGCACCTCGGCCATATGTTCGAGCGTGCCCGCACCGCCGCTGGCAACCACCGGCACACCCACCTGCTCGCTGATTTGCCGTGTGATCTCGAGATCGAATCCGGCGCGCGTGCCGTCGGCGTCAATGCTGTTCAAAACGAGCTCACCCGCGCCCAGGGCGACCGCCTCCCTGGCCCAAACGACCGCGTCGCGTCCGGTCGGCTTGCGTCCGCCGTGGGAGAAGACCTCCCAGCGGCCGGGAGCGACCCGGCGGGCATCGAGGGACACCACGATGCATTGGCTGCCGAACTTCTCGGCCCCGATCCGGATGAGTTCCGGTTCGGCCAGCGCGGCGGAGTTGATGCTGACTTTGTCGGCGCCAGCCCGCAGCATCGCAAACATGTCGTCGACCGAGCGAATGCCGCCGCCTACCGTCAAGGGCATGAAACATTGATCCGCCACCCGTTCGATCACCCGGACCATGGTCGAGCGACCGTGCGCGGTGGCGGTGATGTCGAAAAAGACCATTTCGTCCGCCCCCTGCTCATTGTAGCGCACGGCAAGCTCGACCGGGTCGCCCACATTCCGGAGTTCGCCGGCCTCGGCTTTGCCAAACTGGACACCACGGGTGACATGGTCCCCGTGAACGTCCAGGCATGGAATAACGCGCTTTGCGAGCATAAGCAGCACACTGCTTCGAAGGGTGGAGCTTTACGGATTGCCTCGGCGGCTGACAAGGAATTATGCGGCCGGTAGGATTTGACACGGGCGTCCAGTTGAGCTAGCTGTGCGCGCATGTCGATATTTGGATTTCCCCCTGGTTTACTGAAGAACTCCGCGGAATCGTGCCGCCGTTTGCCGGTTCTGGCGCTCGCCGCGGGTTGCGGTTGGCTCGCGCTTGCCGATTTGCGCGCGGCGGATTGGCCCCGATACCGCGGCCCCAATCTGGACGGGATTTCAACCGAGTCGGGTTGGTCGGTGGACTGGCCCGCCACCGGGCCAAAGCAGCTCTGGAAGGCGAGTGTGGGAGTTGGTTTTTCCAGCATCTCGGTGGCGGACGGACGGGCCTACACCATGGGGAATCAGAAGGATCAGGACACGATCTACTGTTTTGATGCGGCCACCGGTCAAGTCCTCTGGAAGCACGCCTACCCCTGCAAACTCGACCCCAAGTATTACGATGGCGGGCCGAGTGCCACCCCAACTGTCGAGGCCGGTCGCGTGTATACCCTCAGCAAAGAAGGCGAGATCTTCTGTCTGGAGGCGGCCGACGGCAAAGTGGTGTGGGGCGTGAAGCTGGCCCAGGATTTGGGCGCCAAAACCCCGACCTGGGGATTTTCAAGCTCGCCCGTGATCCAGGGCAACATCCTCTACGTCAATGTGGGGAATCGTGGAACGGCTCTCGACAAGACAACCGGGAAAGTCATCTGGACCACCGGCGACGAGGCGGCCGGTTATTCCTCGTTTGTGCCTTTCTCCATGGGAGCAACCCGGGGGATGGCCCTGTTCACCGCGCGGACCGTGACGGCCGTCAACCCCGA
The DNA here is from genome assembly GCA_023383055.1 of Verrucomicrobiota bacterium. Lineage (GTDB taxonomy): Bacteria > Verrucomicrobiota > Verrucomicrobiia > Limisphaerales > JAHDYP01 > JAHDYP01. The sequence continues at coordinate 12,872 of JAHDYP010000102.1, forward strand.
AAACGGCAATGAACTCTGGTCCTACCCCTGGAAGACCAGCTACGATGTCAACGCCGCCGACCCGATCGTCTCCGGAGATCTGGTCTTCATTTCCTCCGGATACAACCACGGAGCCGCGTTGCTCCGAATCGTCGATGGCAAACCCGAACGCATCTGGGAAAACAAGCAAATGCGCAATCAGCATAACAACTGCGTGCTGATCGACGGCGCCCTGTACGGAATCGATGGCGACGACAGCAAAGCGGAATTGAAATGCCTCGATTTCATGACCGGACAGGTCAAATGGTCGCAGAAAGGACTGGGAAAAGGCGCCTTGATGGCCGCTGACGGAAAACTGATCGTGATTTCGGAAAAGGGCGAACTGGTGATCGCCGCCGCCGATCCCACAGCCTTCAAGCCTCTGGCCCGCTGGCATGTCCTGGGCGGTAAATGCTGGACGATGCCGGTGCTTTCCCATGGCCGCATCTACTGCCGGAATGCCGCCGGCGATCTGGTCTGCGTCGACGTCAGCGGGAAGTGACCGGAGTCGCCCGGTGGTGTCGGGTGGACCGGCGGCTTGGTCAATCCCACGGATGTCCTCCGCTGCTCAAGGGCTTGTTAGCGACGCGGTCTCAAACTCCGCGACCACGTCCACCTCAAGTTCACCAGGACTTCCTTCGTCCGCGATCCGCGGGTTGATGCCGATCTCGGTCTTGAGTTTTCCAGGCTCATTGTGTTGAACAAGGAGCGCGGTGGTATAAGGGTGGCGACCAATGCGCCCGCAAAGCCCACTTTGAGAGGAGTGGTTGCCATAAGCTCTGATAGTCCGTAGCCCACCCCGCTGCCCAAGACGCCAGCCAGCAGAATCGGCAAAGGGCACACGACAGATTTCCTGTCGCAGGTGGGACAGGAAATCCGTGCTTCCGGAGTCCGTTGAACGGAGGTAGTGGGGCGGCGGGCGGGCAGCGGATCAGCTGTCGTGGCTTTCGTCGGCGAGGGCGCGGCAGGCGGCGGCGACGGCGCTCAGGTCCTCGAGGAATGAATCGCGGCTTGATTCTGGCAGCGTCCGCAGGATCTCCCGCTGTAATTCGAGGGCAATCGCCCGCAACTGGCCGTAAATGCGGCGGCCGGTGGGTTTGAGGCGGATGCGCCGGGCGCGGCGGTCGTGTTCATGGGGGTGGCGTTCGACCCAGCCATGGGTTTCCATACGTTCGATCAGGGCGGCCATGGTGTTGGGGTCGCTGCCCATCAATTCGGTCAACCGGCTTTGAGTCAGTCCAAGGTGCTCGCCTTCCGCGAGATTGCGCATCACGGTGAACTGGTCGGGAGTGACGCCGGTATGGGCGATGCGGCGGCGGAAGGCTTGGTTGAGTCCGTACCAGGCATGGCGCAGGAGGATGGGAAGTCGCTTTTCAGTTGTGGCGGAGCCGGTGTTAACCGCTGCGGCGGAACGGTTCATTGGATCGGGCATAAAGCTGAGCGATGCGGGAGGGAAGATAGCGCGAAGGCGGGGTGGCGGGTAGCATCAAAAAATAATACGTGTAAGTAGCATTTCTGTTGCAAAGCCGATCAACCTGTTGAATAGTATCGCGCCTTTGGCGTGCGGACGGTCCGCGGCCGGGTTGTGAGCCGCGGGAACGGAACCCTTTACGAGCGGGAGCCTGAAGGAAATGTTGAAACTGAATTCCAATCGAATGGTGTGGGCGGTGGTGCTGGTGATGGCCGGCAGCCTGATGATGACGGTCCAACTTGAGGCTGCGGTCAAGGGGTGGTTGAGTTGGCGCGGGCCGCAACAGAACGGGACCTCGCTGGAGACGGGGCTGCCGGATAAGCTGGGGTCGAAGGAGGACGCATTATGGGTGGCGGATTTTCCCGGGATGTCGACGCCGGTGATAGCCGGCGGCAGGCTTTATGTCATGGGTTACCTCGGGGAGGGTGCGGATTTGCAGGAAGGGATCGGCTGTTTTGATGCCGAGACCGGCGAACTGCTCTGGAAGCGGGGATACAACGATTACCTGAGCGACACGATCTACCTGCGCTATGCGACTTCGAGTCCGACGATCGACGCGGAGACGGGGAACATCTACATGCAGGGGACCCAGGGCATCCTGGCGGCGTTCACGCCCGCCGGGGAGTCCTTGTGGAGTCATTCGCTGATGGAGAAGCTCGGGCGTTTGACTTTTCCGAATGGGCGGACGGCGACGCCGGTGGTGGAGGGGGATTTGGTGGTGACTCGCGGGATTACGAGCAACTGGGGCGACCAAGGGGCGGGCGGTGATCGCTTCTATGCATTCGACAAGCGGACCGGGGAGTTGGTTTGGGCTTCGTCGCCGGGGGACCGGCCGCGGGACAATTCGTTTTCACATCCGCAGCTGGGATGGTTTATGGGGGAGCGGGTGTTTTACGCGGCCACCGGGGATGGGAGTGTGGTGTGCGTGAACGTGCGGACGGGCGAACCGATCTGGCGGGTGCCGTTGTTCAAAGCGGGGATCAACGCGACGGTGGTGGTGCACAATGACGACAAGGTCATCGCGATTTTCGGGACGCCGTACGAGCCTGGCGAGATGGTGGCCATTCGGTTGCCGGCGGAGCTTCCGGCGGGAAATCCTCGGCCGGTGGTGATCGAGCGTCCGGAGGTGCAACTCTGGGCAAACCCCATGACGTCGTCGACCAGTTCGCCGATTCTGGCGGGCGACCGGGTCTATCTGGTGCTGGAAAAGGGGGACTTGTGTTCGGTGGACGCGAACACCGGCGAAGTCTACTGGCGGCTGCAGCTGGGGATCGAACAGCGTAATTCCTGTCCGTTGTATGCGGATGGCAAGCTCTACGTCCCAATGCTCGATAATCCGGCGGGCAAAGGACAAGGCTCCGCGGAGGATGCGGGAAGCAAGGGTGCCTTTTACATCATCCGGCCGACGGACCGGGCGGGGGAGATCCTGACGCACATCGAGTTGGACGGACGGTGTTTCGGATCGCCCTCGGCTTACAACGGGAAGGTTTACGTGCAGACGACCAGCAAATTGTATTGCTTCGGGCGCCAGGGAAACAACCCGGGGGTGGCTCCCGAGCCGGCGCCGGTGAAGTATCCCGCGCCGGGTCCGGCCACGCGATTGCAGATCGTACCTTACGAGGTGATTCTGCACGCCGGGGAATCGGCGTCGTTTCGGGCGCGGAAACTGGATGCGCGCGGATTTGTGGTTGAGGAGGTGGCGGACGTGCGGTCGTTGAAGTGGGAGCCATACATTCCGCCGACGGCGCTGGTGAAGGTGCGGATGGACGCGGCCTTTGACGCGGAGGGTCGGCTGGTAGCGGGGCCGGGGGCGCAGCCATCGGCCGGGCGTTACGAGGCTAGGCTGGGGGGGCTGAAAGGCTATATCCGGGGCCGGGTGATTCAGGACCCGCCGATCGAGGAGGATTTCGAATCCTTTGTGTTGAGCCAGACGACGACCAACAGTGTGGAGCCGCCCACGAGTTATGCCTACCCGCCTTTGCCGTGGATTGGGGCGCGGTTCCGGTTCGAGGTTCGGGAACAGGACGGCAGCAAAGTGTTGGCGAAGACCATCGACAACAAGTTTTTCCAGCGCGGATCGGTGTTTATTGGCGATCCGGCGATGAAATCGTACACTGTGGAAGCGGATGTCATGAGCGAAGGGACGCGACGGAAGATGTCCGAGGTGGGGCTGGTGAACCAGCGGTATATCATCGTGCTGAAGGGCAACGCTCAGGAAATCGAAGTGAATTCGAACCTGGAGCGGTTAAAGGTGGCGGTGCCGTTCCGGTGGTCGCCGAACCAGTGGTACCGGCTGAAGACGCGCGTGGACGTGGCGCCCGACGGCACGGGCATGGTGCGGGGCAAGGCATGGAAACGAGGCGATCCCGAACCGGAGGCTTGGACCATCGAGGTGCCGCATCAGACGGCGCATCGGAGCGGGTCGCCGGGTATATTCGCCTTTTCACCGCAGGATCAGCAGGTGTTTATTGACAATGTGCGGGTGACACCGAATTAAGGGACTGCCGCTGCGAGACCGGTGGCGAATGGAATCAGGCAGGTAACAGAGAATTGGAATTATTGAGATGAAATCGAGAAGAGCGCATCAGTGGTGGATGGGTGTCGGCCTGTGTGTCCTGGGTTTGGGATGCGCGGTGCGTGCCGGCGACTGGCCGCAGTGGGGGGGGACCGACCAACGGAACATGTACTCGCCGGCCAAAGGGTTGCCGGACCGTTTTGAACCGGGCGAATTCAAGGCGGGTTCGGACGAAGTCGATCTGGCGACGACCAAGAATGTGAAGTGGGTGGGGAAACTGGGCACCCAGAGCTACGGCAACGTCACCGTGTCGCAGGGCCGGGTGCTGGTGGGGACGAACAACGATTATCCGCGCGACCCGGAGCATGAAGGGGACCGCGGGATCCTGCTTTGTTTTGACGAGCAGACGGGCGAGTTTTTATGGCAGTTGGTGGTGCCCAAATTGAAGTCGGGCAAGGTCAACGACTGGGAGAGCCTGGGCCTGCTTTCGTCGCCCAAGGTGGAGGGGAACCGGGTGTATCTGGTGACGAGCCGATGCGAAGTGATCTGTCTGGATTTGGACGGCATGGCGAACGGAAATGACGGGCCGTTCACGGGCGAAGCCGACTATGTGGTCAAGGACACGGGGCAGCCGCCAGCAAAGATCGGGGCCAAAGACGCCGACATCATTTGGGTATACGACATGATGGACGAGTTGGGGGTCTTTCCGCACAACGCGTCGAACAGTTCGCCCTTGATCGTGGGCGACCTGGTTTTCGTCTGTACCTCGAACGGTCAGGACTGGACGCATGTGAACATCCCTTCGCCGCTCTCGCCCAGTTTCATTGCCCTGGATAAAAAGACCGGCGAACTGGCCGGCGAAGACGATGCGGGGATTGGCCCGCGGATATTCCATGGGCAGTGGGGTTCGGCCTCGACCGGCAAGGTCAATGGCCAACCGCAGGTGTACTTTGGCGGGGGTGACGGGTGGCTTTATGCCTTCGCGTCGGAGCCCGAGGCGGAGGATGATCTGGCGATGCTCAAGACGGTTTGGAAGTATGACGCGAATCCCCCGGAATACCGGACGCGGAATGGCCAGCCGATTCGGTATCCGTCCGCCGACGGGCCGAGTGAGATCAACGCCACGCCGGTGTTTTTCAAGGATCGGGTTTACATTGCGATCGGCCAGGACCCCGAGCACGGCGAGGGGGTGGGCAACCTGGTGTGCATCGACGCCCGGCAGACCGGCGACGTGACCAAGACCGCCACGGTCTGGTCCTACAAGGGCATTCACCGGAGCATCTCGACCGTGTCGATCGATCCTGAAACCGGGTTGCTGTTCGTCGGGGACTTTTCCGGGTTTGTGCACTGTCTGAACGCGGATACGGGTGAGCTGTATTGGACTCACGACATGAAGGCGCACATGTGGGGCTCGACTCTCGTCGCGGATGGCAAGGTCTATGTCGGGGATGAGGACGGGGACTTTGTGGTTTTGGCGGCGACGAAAGAAAAGAAGGTCTTGAGCGAGGCGAACCTGAACGCGCCGATTTACTCCACGCCGATCGTGGCGAACGGGGTGATTTACGTGCAGACCAACACGCATCTGTATGCCTTGCACGATGCGGCGAGAGTCGACGCCGGACGCGAGTTGCCAGCGCGTTGAGCGCGGAACCCGTCATGCGCCACTTATCAATGGCTGGGGCAAGGTCCATGGCTGGGTCGGGCCGATCAGGGCAGGGGCCCGGTGCCGGCCGCTACTGGATTTGGGGTTTTTTCCTGGTGTTGTTCGTGTTCCACCATGATTTCTGGTGGTGGGGTGATCGAACTCTGGTGTGGGGTTTCCTGCCGATCGGGCTGGCCTACCACGCGGGGTTCTCGGTTGCCGCCGGGGCGCTCTGGGCGCTGGCCGCGCGCTATGACTGGCCGGCGCACATCGAGGAATGGGCGGACCAGCCCAGTCGCCTGGCGGCGGCGGACGGTCCGGGGGCGGGCGCTGGGGAGGTTCGGTCATGACGCCTGAGGCGGCGGCATCCGCGCTGCCGTTGATCGTCATCGCGGGTTACCTGGGGTTGCTGGTGTTGTTGGGGCTGGTGAGCAGCCGGTTCTTCAAAGGCACCAGCGCCGATTATTTCGTGGTGAGCCGGTCGGTGGGTCCGTTCCTATTATTGATGTCGATTTTCGGCACGACCATGACCGGTTTTGCCATGGTGGGGTCGACTGGGAAAGCATACACGATCGGGATTGGCGTTTACGGGATGATGGCGTCGTGGTCGGGCTTGATTCATTCGGCGGTGTTCTTCGTGATCGGCATTCGGTTGTGGGCGATGGGCAAACGGCATGGCTACGTGACGCAGTGCCAGTATTTCCGCGATCGCTTCGAATCGCCGGCGCTGGGTTATCTGCTTTTTCCGGTGCTGGTTTTGCTGGTGATTCCGTATCTGCTGGTGGGAGTTATCGCGGCCGGCAAATTCCTGCACTCGACGACGGCGGGGATGTTTCCCTCGGTGTTTCCCTTGCCGGAGCTGGTGTTGGCCGATGGCACGACGCGGCCGCATCCGTTGAGTGGCGGCGTGCCGCCCTGGCTGGGGGGATTGGTGATCTGCTTGATCGTGTTGTTCTACGTGTTCTTCGGGGGGTTGCGCGGGGCGGTTTGGGCGAACACGTTTCAGACCCTGGTGTTTCTGGGGGCGGGGTTGATTGCGTTCGTGTTGATTTCATCGCGGCTGGGAGGGTTGAGCGAAGCGGGAAGGATGGTCGCCGAGAGCGAGTTTGGCGCGTCGCGACTGGCGCGGGCGGGGATGGTGGGGCATCTGCAGTTTTTTTCGTATTGTCTGGTGCCGTTGTCGGTGGGGATGTTTCCGCATTTGTTCCAGCACTGGCTGACCGCGAAGAGCGCGAAGAGCTTCCGGCTGACGGTGGTGGCCCATCCGATTTTCATCATGCTGCTCTGGGTTCCCTGCATCCTGGTCGGGTTGTGGGCCTCGGCGAAGTTCGGGGCCGGCGTGAATCCGAATGCGGTTTTGGGCCGGATGGTGGGGGAGTTGGTGCACTCGCCGATCCTGACGGGCCTGGTGGGGGCGGGGGTGCTGGCGGCGATCATGTCGAGCCTGGACTCGCAGTTCATGTGTTTGGGGACGATGTTCACGAATGACATTGTCGTCCGGCGTTTTGGCCGGCACCGGTTCAACGACCGCGAGAAGATCCTCCTGGCGCGGGGCTTCATTCTGTTCGTGGTGGCGGTCACCTACGCCCTGGCGGTTTATCTGAAGGACAGCGCCCACGTTTTCGATTTGGGCGTGTGGTGTTTCAGTGGCTTCGCGGCGCTGTTCCCGCTGGTCTGGGCGGCGGTGTATTGGCGTCGGGCGACCCGGGCAGGGGCGATCGCGAGCCTGCTGACCACGATCGGGGTTTGGGGCGTCTTGTTTTACCGGGACATTCTGGCGGTGAAACCCGCCGGCGCGGGCGATGAGGAGTTGTTGATCGCGGGGATGATGCCGGTGACCTTTATTTTTGCGGCGGCGGCCGTGGCTTTGGTGGTCGTCTCGTGGCTCACGCGGCCGCCGCGGCCGGAGACCCTCGAGCAGTTCTTCGATCTCCCGGCGGCCGGGGCCGAGCGTTGACGCGGCGGGTGCCGGCCGGTGATGTGGATGGAAAACGTGATGGGAAAACTTATGCAGACGATTGACAGCAGTCCGGAGGCGGCTCGTGAACAGTTGGATCGACAGGTGCGCGAGATTATCGCCTGGCACTTCAGTCCGGAGAGCGGTTCCACCTTTTGGCTTGATTGGGCCAGGCGCGCGGGGTGGGATCCGAGGGAGGCGATCCGGGGCTTCGACGATCTGATCGCGCGGTTTCCCCATTTTCAGGACGAATGGCTGCGGGATCTGCAGCCCGAGGTCTGGGTGCCGGCCGCGTTTCGGGGCAAGCCCTTCAATGTGTTCGAAACGGGCGGCACTACGGGGATGCCGAAACAGCGGATCGGCTGGGACGATTACAAGGTCGATTACGAGGAGTTCTCCGGGAAGATCGCGGACGAGCATTTTCCGCGGGGTGGCGCCTGGCTGATGGTGGGGCCAACCGGGCCGCGCCGGTTGCGGCTGGCGATCGAGCACCTGGCGAACTTCCGCGGGAGCTCCTGTTATTTCATCGACCTCGATCCGCGCTGGGTGAAGAAGGTGCTGGCCGACAAGAAATTCGAAGTGGCCCGGGCTTACATGGACCACGTGGTGGATCAGGCGACCACGATTCTCAAGCATCGCAAGGTGACCGGCCTGTTCACGACGCCGAAGCTGCTGGAGGCCCTGGCGGAAGAGGTGGAGCTTTACGACGCGGGTGTTCGCGGGGTGTTCTGCGGAGGCACCACGATGGCGCCGCAGTATGTGCGGTACATCGTGGAAGAGGTGTTGGAAGGACGGATCGGGTTCTATCCCACCTACGGCAATACGCTCATGGGTCTGGCCGCAAGCGTGCCCCTGACACCGGAAGACAACTTTTCCATCACCTACTACGCGCCTCAACCGCGGGCGGTGCTGCGCGTGGTGCAGCCCCACGCCACCGACAAGCTTGTGGACTACGACGCCTGGGGGCGCGTCGAGTTGACCACCCTCACGAAAGAGTTCTTCATGCCGCGGTTCCTCGAGCGCGACGAGGCGATCCGCCGTCGGCCGCGGGCGCCCTATGCCTGGGACGGCGTGGCCGAGGTCCGGCCGTTTGGGGCGATGGAGAAGCAGATTGTGGAAGGGGTGTATTGAGGTTGGGACCCCCGGTGAACCGATGGGCGGCGCGAAACTCAAATTGCGCTGGCGGTCGACGCTTTCTGCGCTAACCTTGGAACCTACGAGTGGGCACCGCGATTCGCGCGAAAGAAGGCAACCGGCCCCGTGGCGCGGTGGTGACCCCGAGTCCGACGCACAGCCTTGCTACCTTTGAATAACGTGACTGCCATTCCGCACTTGCCCGCACTCCGGCTTGGCCGGGAGTATGCCAGCCTCGACAGAATCCCGGTGATCCACCATCGCACCGGTGAAGCTGTCGCCGAGGTCAGCTCGATCAACGCGGGGATCGTCCGCAAGGATCTGAAAAGGACCGGCGCGGCGCGCGCCGCATTGAAGCGCTTCACGGTCGAGCAGTTGATCGAGATCTGCGCCCGGGCGGGGGAGCAGTTCCTGAATGGCACCCTGCGGTTGGGCGACGGCGGGCAGACCCAGAGCGCGCCGCAATATGTCGAGACTCTGTCGAGCACCAGCGGGCTGCCCTGGGTGATGATCCGGCGCAACATGGAGAAGATCCACTATGCCCTGACGCACATGCGCGAAGTGCTCAATGGGCTGACGCGCGGGTTGGACACACGGATTCTCGACGCGGCTTATGGCGAGCAGTTCGGAACCCGGATCAGTCTCTATCCGACGACGCAAGCGCTCGGGCTGGTCATGCCGAGCAACTCGCCGGCGGTCAACTCGCTTTGGCTTCCCGCGATCGCGCTGCGGACGCCGGTTGTCATCAAACCGGGCCGGGAAGAGCCGTGGACGCCCTACCGTTTGATCCAGGCGTTTGTGGCCGCCGGTTGCCCACCGGAGGCGTTTGGTTTTTATCCGACCGATCACGAGGGGGCGGGCGAAATTCTGCGCGGTTGCGGCCGGGCGCTGATCTTCGGCGATCAGAAGACCACCGCGCAGTATGCGAACAACCCGGCCGTCCAGGTGCATGGGCCCGGCTTCAGCAAGATCCTGATCGGCGACGACACGATCGAAGATTGGCCGGCCCACCTCGATTTGATGGTGAGCAGCATCGCCGAGAATGGCGGGCGCTCCTGCATCAATGCCAGCGCGATCGTGGTGCCAAAGTACGCCGCGGAGATTGCCGAGGCCCTCGCCGAGCGGCTCGGCCCTATCGAACCGATGCGGCCGGAAGATCCCGGCGCCCGGTTGTCGGGATTCGCGAATCCGAAGATGGCCGAATACATCGATGCCGCGATCGAACAGGATCTGCAGGTGCCTGGCGCGGTGGACGTGACGGCCCGACATCGGGCCGGGCCGCGCAAAGTGGTATTCGAGGGTGGAACGTACCTGCGGCCGACGATTGTGCGGTGCGATTCGTTTGCGCATCCGCTGGCCAACCGCGAATTTCTATGTCCCTACGCGAGTGTCGTGCAGTGTGCGCAGTCGGAAATGTTAAGCCAGATCGGTCCGTCCCTCGTGGTCACGGCCATCACGCGCGACCCGGCCTTCACGGAGGCACTGCTCGATTCGCCCCTGATCGAACGGCTCAACCTTGGCCCGGTCCCCACCATGAAGATCTCTTGGGACCAGCCGCACGAAGGTAATATGTTCGAGTTCCTGTATCGGCGGCGCTCGATCGAGCGGGCCTGGGGCGCGGAATGCCCGTAGCCGCCCGGTCGCCGCGATTCATGACGCTTCTCCCGCCGTCGCTTCCGGCGAAGGCAGATGGTAAATCCGCTCCTTCACATCCGCTGCGCGGCGGTCGAGGCATGACCGGAGCCAGACCGCAACCGGGCTTTAGTGTCAATGGTGAGGACCCCTTTTCCCGAATCGTCGCGGATTTGATGGGCGTCTGCATGCGGGAGGGCGCGAGGGAATCAGGGTGACACCAAAAGGTAGAAACGTGTGTGGTTCGTGGAGAATGCCGGGTCCTGCAATCCCAAGATGCCGTCGGCGCGCAACGCCAGACCGTGCATGCCCGTATGGCCCAGTGCGACGGCCGTGACGTTGGTCAGGTCGGGCCGCGCCAGGGGATTGCCGTAGCGGGCGGCGTCGCCTCAGTCGACGACGTATCCATCCTGTTGCAGCGCGATGCTGTGGGCTGAGCCGGCGGCCAAGGCGACCACGTTGGAAAGGCTTCCGGGACGTCGAGCTGTCCCTTGGTGTTGACGCCCCAGGCGGCTCCCACCGCCGCCGTGGGTGCAGCCAGGCGAACCAGCTTCCACCTCCAACTCACAGGATTTCCTTTTTCGAACGATTGGACCCTGCCCAAGCCAGAAGGGCTGGGCAAGTCAAGCATCGGCGCAATTGCGGGGAAGCAGAGGTCAATCCGATAACTCGGACTGATCCTGTGTCAGTTCATGTTTGTTAGGGCGGCGCACTTCAATGGTGACACGGAGGAGTTCTTCGTGCTCGCGCAACAGGTCGCGATATGTGTCCACGGGCTTCGGAGTGTGGGCGACGATGCTGACGATTGCCGCATATCTCCCGGGAGAGAGTTGCCAGACGTGAAGGTCGCTGATGCGGGAATCCCCATCACTCTCGACCGCTCGGCGGATTTCTGCCGGCAGATCCGACTGTTCGGGAGTGCAATCCAGCAGTATTCCGCTGGTGTCGCGGACCAAACCGTAAGCCCACACCGACACCACCACGCTGCCCACGAGTCCCATCATCGGATCAAGCCACGTCCAGCCGAGGAATTTTCCGGCGGTCAACGCGATAATCGCCGTGACCGAAGTCAGGGCGTCGGCCAACACGTGGATATAGGCGGAACGAAGGTTCAGATCGTGATGCCCGTGCCCGTGGTGATGGCCATGGTCGGAGGCGTGCGTGTGGCCATGGCCATGGTGATGCTGATGCGCGTCCTTGAGCAACCAGGCGCATACCAGGTTGACCACCAAACCCATCAGTGCCACCCCGATGGCCTGATCGAACCGAATCGGTTGGGGAGCGAAAAACCGGTGCACGGACTCGCCAGCCATAAGCACCGCAATCACCGCCAGCACGACCGCGCTGGCGAATCCTCCCAGCACACCCATCTTGCCCGTGCCAAAGCTGTAGCGGGGATCTTTGCGGTGACGCCGGGTGAAGTGGTAGGCCAGGGCGGTGATCAGGAACGCGGCAA
>JAHDYP010000103.1:0-2838 GCA_023383055.1 Verrucomicrobiota bacterium
TCCGGACAAATCCACGGATTCCACCGTCGCGAACTTCACCCTCGCCCCAAAACGCTCCGCCTGCTTCTGCAGCCGGGTCATCAATTCATACCCGTCGATTCCCTCGGGAAATCCCGGAAAATTCTCCACCACACTCGTCGTGGTCAGCAAGCCCCCAGGCATGATCCCCGTCAATACCAGCGGCGACAGGTTCGCCCGCGCCGTATACAACCCCGCCGTCAATCCCGCGCAACCGCTCCCAATGATAACCACGTTTTCCATAAGCGGCGCCAAACTAATCCCCCCCTACCCCCTTGGCAAGCATCACGCCCTCAACCTTTCCCGCTGATACTCCCGCGCCTTCTCTTCCAACCCTCGCTTCAGAGCTTCCTGCTCCGAAAATCCCTGCGCCGCGGCGTACTGGCGAACGTCTTCCGTGATCTTCATCGAACAGAAATGCGGACCGCACATGCTGCAGAAATGCGCCGTCTTCGCCCCCTCTTGCGGCAGCGTCTCGTCGTGGTACTCCCGCGCGGTCTCCGGATCGAGGCTCAACTCGAATTGATCCTCCCAACGAAACTCGAACCGCGCCTTCGAAAGCGCGTTATCGCGGTACTGCGCCCCCGGATGACCCTTGGCCAGGTCGGCGGCGTGAGCGGCGATCTTGTACGCTATCACCCCGTCCTTCACATCCCGCTTGTTGGGCAAACCCAAATGCTCCTTCGGCGTCACATAGCAGAGCAGGGCGCACCCATACCACCCGATCATCGCCGCTCCAATCCCGCTCGTGATATGGTCGTACCCTGGCGCAATGTCGGTCGTCAACGGCCCCAGCGTGTAAAACGGCGCCTCGTGACACCACTCCAGCTGCTTGCGCATGTTCTCCTCGATCAAATGCATCGGCACATGGCCCGGTCCTTCGTTCATCACCTGCACCCCGTGCCGCCACGCTCGCTCCGTCAACTCCCCCTGCACCTTCAACTCCGCAAACTGCGCCTCGTCATTCGCGTCCGCGATCGATCCCGGTCGCAAGCCGTCCCCGATGCTGAAACTGACGTCATACGCCGCCATCAGCTCGCAAATCTCATCCCAGCGCGTGTAAAGGAAATTCTCCTCATGATGGGCCAGACACCACTTCGCCATGATGCTCCCCCCCCGGCTCACAATCCCCGTCATCCGCCCGGCCGTCAGCGGAATGAACCGCAATAACACCCCGGCGTGAATCGTGAAGTAATCCACCCCCTGCTCGCACTGCTCAACCAGCGTCTCCCGGAACACCTCCCAACTCAGCTCCTCCGCCCGCCCACCCACCTTCTCCAACGCCTGGTATATCGGCACCGTCCCGATCGGCACCGGCGAGTTCCGCAATATCCACTCCCGCGTAAGATGAATGTTCCGGCCCGTCGAAAGATCCATCACCGTGTCCGCACCCCAGCGCACCGCCCAACGCATCTTCTCAACCTCCTCCTCGATGCTCGACGCCACCGCCGAGTTGCCAATGTTCGCGTTGATCTTCACCAGGAAGTTCCGCCCGATGATCATCGGCTCCAGCTCCGGATGGTTGATGTTCGCCGGAATAATCGCCCGCCCCCGCGCCACCTCCCCCAGCACATACTCCGGCGTGATCTCCGCCGGAATCCGCCGTCCATCTCCCGCATGCTGATGATGCAACGATCCGCGACGCTCCCGATCCGACAACTCCGAACGCACCCGCTCCAAACCCTGATTCTCCCGGATCGCCACAAATTCCATCTCCGGCGTGATCACTCCTCGCCGGGCATACTCCATTTGCGTGACCGGCCGCCCGCCCCGCGCCCGCAACGGTCTCCGCTTCGCCCATGCCTCCGACCCGCCCCCGCCACCGACTCCCGCCCGCTCAGCCGCGTCGCTCTCCTCAACATCGCCTCGCCCTCGAATCCACTCCGCCCGCAACGCCGGCAATCCCGCCTCCACCGTGCCGCGATACCCCGCGTCACCCCACGGCCCGCTCGTGTCGTACACCCGCACCGCGGGATTCTCCTCCTCCGCCCCTCCCACCGAACGGGTCGGCGACAACCCAATCTCCCGCATCGGCACCCGCAACCCCGGATGCAGCCGGCCAGGCACGTAAACCCGACGCGATCTCGCCGCGGCCATACCCGAATCGAATGCTGGTTTCGATGCTGTCATAAATGCTCCGTCTCTTGCGCGCGGCGGCTCTCACCACGCAAAGCTGGCAGGAAATGACGACCGAAGAGTCTCCAGGATCCCTTCGCCAGCATTACCTGGATCAGGTTCAACGGGTTCACCCGCACCCCCGCGCGGATGTCTCAGCCTTCGGTCAGCCGTCTCTGACTAACCCGGTCAGCTCCCCAAAACAAAATGAAACTAGGCCTCACCCTCCCCCGGGTCAACCGCCAATCCCACCCGCGAACGAATCGCGATCCCGCATCGTCGTCGGCCCGCCACGCTACGTCCCAAACGACTTCCCACAACCGCAACTCTGCCGGGCCTTCGGATTCGAGATCTTGAAACCGCCCCCGGTCAACTCGTCACTGAAATCCACCACGGTCCCCTGCAAATGCTCGGCGCTCACCGCATCCACCACCACCTCCACCCCGTGAAACTCCCCCACGTGATCCCCCTCCCGACGCTCGTCAAACACCATCCCATACTGCATCCCCGAACATCCCCCGCCCTCGACAAATATCCTCAGCGGCTTACCCAGGTTCGCCGGATCGCCCGCCCGCAACGCCTTCACCTCGTCGGCCGCCGCCGCCGTCAACCGCAACACCGCATCCTCGATCATGGTCTCATTCATAAAGCGCCGTTTTGAACGACATTAATTACACTACCAATCGATGTCAAACTCCCCGCACG
>JAHDYP010000103.1:2848-24658 GCA_023383055.1 Verrucomicrobiota bacterium
TCGGCCGCTCGGCCGATAGCTTGACCCGGATCAACAGCATGGTACGTTCTGCCTCCTGTGCTTGACTTTAATCACTTGCGCCCGGCGCTGATTCTTCTGGCTTGGTTGACGGCCCACGCTGCCGCCCCCAACCCGGCCGCCAACGATACGTTCACTTTCACCGACCCCTCGCCCGACGCGGTTCTCTGCCGGGGCAAAGGCGTCGAGGTCAAACGGCGCGAGGTCGAACGGGCCATCAGCCAGTTCAAAGCCAACGCCCTCGCCCGCAACCAGACTGTCCCCGAGAACCGCTTGCCGGAAGTCGAAGCCATGCTCCTTGACCGGTTGGTCGTGACCGACCTGCTCTTGCAGCGTGCCAGCCCGGCGGACCGCGAAAAGGGACGGGAAGTGGCCACCCGATTCCTCGCCGAAACCAAGGAGCAAGCCGGGTCCGACGCCGCCTTTCAGCGTCAACTCCTCGCCATGTCCTTCACCGAGGCCGAACTTGAGTCGCAAATCCTTGACCGGGCCATTTGCGAGGAAGTGGTCGAACGCGAGGTGCGCAGCCAGGCCAAAGTGACCGACGATCAGGTGCGGCGGTATTTCGAGGAGAATGCCGATCGCCTCAAGCGACCTGAGATGGCGCGTGCCAGCCACATTCTGCTCGCCACCATCGATCCTCTCTCCAAAGAAAACCTCTCTCCCCAGGAGAAATCGGCCAAACGCGAGCTGATCGAAAAGATCCGGCAGCGCGCCGTCGCGGGGGAAGACTTCACCGAATTGGTCAAAACCTACTCCGAAGACCCGGGCGCCCGGGACAATAACGGCACCTACACCTTCGCCCGCGGCCAGATGGTCCCCGAATTCGAAGCGGCGGCGTTCTCCATGGAGCCCAACCAGATCAGCGACATCGTCACCACCCGCTTCGGCTATCACGTCATCAAGCTCCTTCAGATCATACCCGCCGAGCCCATCGAATTCGACAAAGTCCAGGCCGACATCCGCACCAGCCTGGAACGACAACAGGTGCAGGAGAAGCTCCTGCCGCCCTTCCTGGAGAAACTCAAGGCCGAGGCCAAACTCGAATACCTCAATGGCGCCACCGCCCCACCGGCTCACCAGGGTTAGCCGCGCCTTGCGCAAACGCGAAATCGACCACTCGAATTCGGCCGTTGACACGATTCAGGCTTTTTGATGTTATCTCCCTCCCCTTTTCCAGGGGTTGACTATGTACGCCATTTTAGAAACGGGCGGTAAACAATACCGTGTGGCCGCCGGCGACAAGCTCCGCATCGAACGTGTGGAGGCTGAAGCCGGTCAAACTTTCACTTTTGACCGCGTCTTGCTGGTGAACCAGGACGGACACGTGACGGTCGGGGCGCCCACGGTGCCGGCCGCATCCATCGTGGCCGACGTGGTCGAGCATGTCCGCGGCCCGAAAGTCGTGGCCTTCAAGATGAAACGACGCAAAGGCTACCACCGCAAGGTGGGCCACCGTCAGGAATTGACCGTCATCAAAATCAAAGAAATCAACGTCTAATCGCAATCTCGCCAGGCTGTCGCTCGGGGGTCTCGTAGTCCCCGGCGATCACCGGCGGCACAGGAGACAGGAGATCCAACATGGCACATAAAAAGGGCGGCGGCAGCAGCCGCAACGGTCGCGACAGCGTTAGCAAAAGACTGGGCGTCAAACGTTTCGGCGGCCAATTCGTCACCGCCGGCAGCATCATCATCCGCCAGCGCGGCACCAAGTTCAGCGCCGGCGAAAATGTCGGCACCGGCCGCGACTGGACCCTCTTCGCGCTCGTTGACGGCAAGGTGAAATTCGATCGCACCAATCGCCGCATCCATATCCTGCCCGAAACTGTCGCAGCCGGCAATTAGCCGCCCACCCGTTTTCCTTGGGCGAGGTCGAATACCTCGCCCTTTTTTTTTCCTGTGTTTATCGACGAAGTCAAAGTATTCGCCCGCGCCGGCCACGGCGGCAAAGGCTGCGTGGCCTTCCTCCGCGAACCCTTCCGTCCCAAGGGAGGGCCCAGCGGCGGCAACGGAGGCCGCGGCGGCAGCATCATCCTCCAGGCAGACCACGACTTGAATAACCTCCTCGCCCAATACTACCAACCCCGCTTGCTCGCCGAAAAAGGCGAACCGGGCCTCGGCAAAGGCATGGACGGACGCGCGGGCGGCGATCTCATCGTCAAGGTCCCCTGCGGGACACTCGTCTGGCGCGCCCCCGCTCCCGGCGAACCAACCGACACCCCAACTCCCAAAGCCCACGCCCAGCCAAAACCTGGTCTCCTTTCCCTGCCGCGACGGCCCACCCTGCGCTACGCCGGCCGCCAGGAGGAGCAACTCCCCGCGCCCCCGCCTCCGCCCCACCTTCCCGACCGCTTGCGCGGAGAATTCGTCGCGGATCTGACCCAGCACGGCCAGCAGTTCCTCCTCTGCCGCGGCGGCAGGGGCGGCCTCGGCAATCGCAATTTCGCCACCGCCACCCGGCAGGCACCCCGGTTCGCCCAGCCAGGCGAACCGGGCGAAGAAGGCCATTTCTGGCTTGAACTGCGCCTCCTGGCCGAGGTCGGCCTCGTCGGCTACCCCAATGCCGGCAAATCCACGCTGCTCGCCGCAGTCTCGGCCGCACGCCCACGCATCGCCCCCTACCCCTTCACCACCCTCCATCCCCAAATCGGCATCGTCGAATACCCGGACTACTCCAGGGTCACCGTTTGCGACGTGCCCGGCCTGATCGAAGGCGCCCACCGCAACGTCGGGCTCGGCCATGCCTTCCTTCGCCACATCCAGCGCTGCAAAGTGCTCATCATCCTGCTCGACATGGCCGCCGTGGACGGTCGATTGCCTTGGGAGGACTATCACAGCCTGCTTGAGGAACTCCGGCACTACAACGCCGAACTCGTCCACCGTCCGCGCCTGGTGGTCGCCAACAAAATGGATGAGCCCGACGCCGAATCCAATCTTCGCAAATTCAAACGGCGCGTCCCTCGCACCAAGGTCCTGCCCATCGCCGCCGCCTTCGACCAGGGTATCCAACGGTTCAAAGACGCCATTCGCGAGCTCCTGACCGCCGAATCCAGCCGGCCGGGATACGGTTTTACCGAAGGGTGACTTGCCGCCCCTTTCAAGCCGCAGCCTCGCCCGTCGCATTGACGGCCAGCCTCCCCCGAGGCATGCTCTCCCGCAACTCCAACTCTCGTTACCATGCTAAAAGCCGGCATCGTCGGTCTCCCCAACGTCGGGAAATCCACGCTTTTTAACGCCTTCACGCGCTCTCACAAGGCGCCCGCCGAGAACTACCCCTTCTGCACCATCGAACCCAACCTCGGCGTGGTCGCCGTTCCAGACCCGCGGCTGCCCCCGTTGGCCGCCGTGGCCAAGGTCAAGACCCAGATCCCTGCCGCCATCGAGTTCGTCGATATCGCCGGCCTGGTTCGCGGCGCCTCGCAGGGCGAAGGCCTCGGCAACAAGTTCCTCAGCCACATCCGCGAAGTGGACGCCATCGTTCAGGTCGTCCGCTGCTTCGAGGACCCCGACATTCATCACGTCAACGGTGACATCGACCCCTTGCGCGATATCGAGATCGTCACCACCGAACTCGTCCTCGCCGACCTCGAAGCGCTGCGCCGACGCCGCGAGAAACTCGGCCGCGAACTCAAAAGCGGCGATAAACACGCCCTGGCCGAAAACCTCGTCCTCGACAAACTCGAACTCCACCTCAACACCGGCCGCCCGGCCATCGCCCTCCCACTCGCCCGCGAAGAATGGGAATTGGCCCGACCGACAGCGCTGCTCACCGCCAAGCCAACCCTCTTCGCCGCCAATGTCCGGGAAGGCGACCTCGCCACGCTGGACTCCAACCCTTACGTCGCCCCCACCCGTGATTACGCTCAAACCCATCACGGCTGCGACACAGTGGCCGTTTGCGCCCAACTCGAAAGCGATCTCGCCGATCTCTCACCGGAAGAAGCCGCCGATTATCTCAAGGAACTGCAGGTCGCGGAATCGGGGATCGAGGCCTTGATCCACAGCGCCTACCGCCTCCTCGGCTTGCGCACCTTCTTCACGTTCAACGACCAGGAAGTCCGCGCCTGGCCCATCCGTGCCGGCGCCACCGCCGCCCGCGCCGCCGGCACCATCCACACCGACTTCGAAAAGGGCTTCATCAAGGCCGAAACCGTCAACTGGAACGATCTCGTCCAGTGCGGCTCCGTCGCCCATGCCCGCGAAACCGGCCACTACCGGATCGAAGGCCGCGACTACGAAGTCAGAGATGGCGATGTTCTCCTCTTCAAGTTCCACGTTTGATCCAATCACCACACCCTGGAGGGACGAGCTGCCGCGAGTCCGCACGCCATCCGCGGATTGACCATTTCCGCGCGATCGTTTACCAACTAGCCATCACTATGAACACACCTTCGTTCTCCTCCTTCCGCAGTCACACCCCCGCGGTCTGGCTGACGGCTCTGCTGCTCGCAGTGCCGATCCTCCCTGCCAGCACCCAAGCCGCATCCCCACCTCCCGGTTTTAAAGCCCTGTTTAATGGCAAAGACCTCTCCGGCTGGCGCGGCGGCGATACCTTCGACCACCGGAAACTGTTGGCGATGCCGCCCGCGGACCGCAACGCCCAAATCGCCAAATGGACCAGCTCCATGCGCGAACACTGGCGCGCCGAGAATGACGAACTCATCAACGACGGCCACGGCGCCTATGCCACCACCGAACAAGACTACGGCGACTTCGAACTGCTCGTCGAATACCGCACTGTCCCCAAAGCCGATTCCGGCATCTACCTCCGCGGCGTTCCCCAAGTCCAGATCTGGGACTACACGGAAACCGCCAAGTTCAGTATCGGCGCCAACAAAGGATCCGGCGGGCTCTGGAACAATTCTCCCGACGCTCCCGGCAAGGACCCGCTCGTGCTCGCCGACAAACCGTTCGGCGAATGGAACGCCTTCCGCATCGTCATGGTCGGCTCCCGCGTCAGCGTCTGGCTCAACCAACAACTCGTGGTCGACCACGCCATCATGGAGAATTACTACGACGACAAGACCCCCGTCCCCGCCCGCGGCCCTATCCAACTCCAAACCCACGGCGGCGAAATCCGCTGGCGCAATATCTTCCTGCGCGAAATCCCCGCTGAAGAAGCCAATCGCATCCTCACCACCCACGGCGACCAGGGCTACGTGCCCGCCTTCAACGGCCGCGACTTCACCGGCTGGCGCGGGCCCATCGACAACTACGAAATCAAAGGCGGCGCCATTGCCTGCAAACCCGAAAAAGGCGGCACCATCTTCACCGAAAAAGCCTACGCCGATTTCGCCGCCCGCCTCGAAATCCTCATCCCCCCCGGCGGCAACAACGGCCTCGCCATCCGTTACCCCGGCGAAGGCGACACCGCCTACGTCGGTATGACCGAACTCCAGGTGCTCGACAACGACGCCGCCCAATACAACGAACTCGATCCCCGCCAATACCACGGCTCCGCCTACGGCATGGTCGCCGCCCACCGCGGTTACCTCCGTCCCCCGGGCCAATGGAACTTCCAGGAGGTCACCGTCAAAGGACCCACCATCAAAGTGGAATTGAACGGCACCCTCATCCTCAACGCCGACCTCCGCAAAGTCACCTCCTTCATGGGCGATAACCCCCACCCGGGCAAAGACCGCACCACCGGCCACTTCGGCTTCGCCGGCCATAACGACCCCGTCGCCTTCCGTAACATCCGGATCAAGCCCCTCGACTGACCGCCACTCGGCCGATCTAATCGCTGCGCACCCGGTAAAACTGGATCGGTCGCCACGCCCGCGCATAGTCCCGCCACTCCGTCGCGGGACCCTCCGCAATCAGCCGCGGGCTCAGATCGCCCCAGGCCGGGTCCGCCAGCGTCGCCTTGCCCTCCAGACGATAGGCCCGCGGCCGGGTCAAGAATCGCGCTGTTTTCGGCCCGATCACTGTCCCCCCATTCCCCGTCGATAAACTGCAACACAATCCGCCCCGGCTCGGCAATCGCTCCCGTCTCGCCGTCAAACATGAACTCATACCAATGCGGCTCCGACTCGTCGAATGTCGGGCCGTGCTTGTAATAGCTGTCCCACTGCACATCCTCCGGCAGATAGAGGGCGACCCGCACCGGCACCCCTGGTTCCACCCCCTCCGTCACCTGGATTTGAAAGCAACCCACCGGAAACGCCGCGCCCGTCGGCATGTCCGCCGGTGAAGGGTTCTCGATCGCGACGACCCGAGGTGGCGCGTTACCCGCCAGATTCTCAAACGTCACATACTGTCGACCATCGTGCGCAAACACCGAGATGACCTGCCGTTGATCCGCGTCCGGAATGCCATCGCGGTTGCCATCATAATACGGGTCATTCCCGCCAGGCCCCCTCTCCTCCGCATCCGGAATGCCGTCATGATCCCGGTCCGCGGGACCCGGCACGCACTCATAGACAAAGATATCGCTGGAAAAGCACAGATCCTTGCGCCCCGGCACCAGGTTGGAGGCCAGGGACCGAAAAGCCAGAATTTGGTGGTCCCGGCTGAATGCCGGTTCCATGCGCTGATCATCCGACTGCGCCGGGCTCTCCGAACACGTGCACGCACTGATCCGCGTCGTCACCCCCGTCGCCAGGTCTTGCAGAAATACACCGGTGCCACTCAGCCCATCCCCGACCAGGTTGATGGCGTTGGACGTGAAAGCAACCAAACGACCGTCCCCACTGATCGCAGGTTCCCAACTCTGTCCACTCCATTCCCACCAACCCCTGGCTTGCTCGCCTTCGGTTGAGACACTCGCACGCGTGGTGATCCCCGTAAGGCGGTCAACAACAAATATGTCCCGACGCCCGTTCGTATCGTTCGGCACCAGATCGTCCGCCCAGGAATCAAAGGCCACATACCCCCCATCCGCACTAATCGCCGGCCGTGTCGGATTCACCACTCCCTCCTGGTTGTCGCTGCAGGAGGATCGGTTCCCCGGCAGACCGGCAAGGTTCCGGCTCACTAAGGTTGCGGGGTCACCAGCCGATAAAAACGTTGCACCACTCCCGTCGCCTGCGCCTCGATCACTTCCACCTCCACTGACTCCACCTGCACCGGCACGTCCACCAGCTTCTGCCAGTCCGAACCCTCGGCCGCCTCCCGATACATCACCGCGTAACTCTTCCCCGCCACCGCTTGAAACCGGATCCGAACCTCGTCCGCCCCTCCTGAAATCGATTCCACCCGCAGATAACTGGAGGAGTCGTTCGGATGTGTCCCCGCCTGGTACTCCTCCCAGTTCGTCATCCCGTCCCCATCGGGGTCACCTGACACGCCGTCGTCGCCCTGATCCGACCCCGGATCCAATCCGTGCGCCGTCTCCCAGGCATCCGGCAACCCGTCGCCATCCGCATCCGGGTTCGGCACACTGCTGCTCCTCCCCGGGCTCGGCGAAACCGTCCGCCAGTTAACCGGATCATTCCCGTAGGCGCTGCTGACTGTCCGCTCAATGGATTTTCCCGTCCTGTTCGCCCCCATCGGCCAGGGCGCCGCGTTCGCAAACTCCACCTCGTCCACCAACACATAAGGCACCAGCCCAAAGTCCGGCCCGGGCAACGTCTGCGCCGGATCCGGCTTTTGCAGGCGCACCGCCTCGCCCATGTTGTCCATCCGGCCGGCATACGGACCCACCACCATCACTTCCGGCCCAATCCCGTAAACCGCTCGGAACGCGTTCAAATCGCCCGGCCGCAGCATGGGATCAAACCCAACCACCACCAGGTGTTCGTTCACTCCCAACGTCAAGTTCCTCGGGAAATCAAAATCCACCCCCCCGCGCAACCGCCAGGTGTTCGTCGGCGCGTTGGGATCATATAGCGCTACCGCCTGCGCGCTGATATTCCGCAGCTCGATAAACTCGTCCCGCGTGTTGTTGTTTGTCCCGTACACCGGCAACGGATCATACATCAGCTCGTTGATGACCACCGGCCCCACCCTCGGCCCCGCGTTGACGCCGCCCAACGTCAAACTCGTCTGCGCCACGAAATGCTCCGCACCCACGCTGACCACGTAACGCCCAAACGACACCCCGTTCTGCGCCGCGCCAAATTCCACGCTCACCAGGTAACCCGTCAAATCCCCCGCCCCATCCGCGCTGAACAAACAGAGATCATCCCCCAACGAGCTGATCCGGAATGCCCCGTCACCACCTTCATTGAAATCGCTCTCGTCAAACACCAGGTACCCTCCCGCCGGAATCACCGTGCCCGACGGAATCCGAAACTTCCGCGGCTGATCGAAACTGTCCGTCAGATACCAGCCTCCGATCGCCGCTTCTCCCGGTCCCAGGTTGCGCAACTCGATCGCGTCCACCCGCGGCAAATCCGTATGCGTCAGCGCCTCGTTGATCACCACCGCCGGGAACTCCGGCAACGCCGGATTCGATTGTCCCGGCGACCCCATCCAAACCCCGTCCGGCCGCCAACTCGCCGCCATTCCCCAGCTCTCGAGCAGTGCGTTCTCGTCCACGATCGCCAGGGAAAAACCGTGACCATCCGTCACCGGGTACCAACCGTCGCGGTAACTGAAATCGAGAATCGGCTCCCCCAGCGGCCCCTCCAACGTCAGGCGTTCCCCGCCGTTGTCCAATTGGCCACTGTAAGGCCCCACCACCAGCCCCCCGGCCCCATACCGCGATTGATAAGCGGTCATGTCCTTCGCCAACACCACTCGCTGGCCCGCCGCCAGCACCACGTTCCCAAACGTGTAGTCAATCCCCCGCGTAAACCGAAAGCCACTCAGATTCAAAGCCGCACTCCCCCGGTTCAATAGCTCGACGTACTCAAGGGTTTCCGCGTCCAACCCCGCGTCGCCCGGGGGCGGTTCCGCCGGATGATACATCAACTCCGTGATCACCAAAGGCGGTGTCTGCACCACGTACGTGGCCGCTACCACCCCCGACCACGGCGTGCTCAACGGTGGCCGACTCGGGCCCGTCAGATTCGCATGACTCAAATTCCGCGCCCGCGCCACCAGCCGGCGATTGCTCGAAATCGTGATCGGCCCGCTGTAAGTATGCGCCCCCGCCGCCCCCGCCCCGCCGGCGGCCCGGGGATCAGTCCCGTCCAACGTGTAATAAATCGTCGCCCCCGGCGGTCCTGTAAGCGTCACCGTAGTGCCGGCTGTCACCGGTCCCGCCAGCCGGCTCGCAACCGGCCGCGCCAGGAAATTCGTGTCCATGAAATCCAGCCGGTCTCCGAGCCATCGCTTCAGGAAATCGATTTCGCCCTGGTAGGTCCCCGGAAAGGTGTGCACATACCCGTTATGGCTGACGGTGCCGCTCCGTGGGGTGGTGTCCCACCACCGCGACGCCTCGCGCGGCTGCGCCTCACGCAATTGATCCGCAAGCCCATCCACCAGACCGAATACATGCCCATTCGAGAACAGTCCCTGACGCAATTCCTGGTAGCGATCCACATACAATTGCCAGAAATCAATCTGCTGAAACAACCGCCCATACCATGGGTTCGTAAAGATCGCCGGGTTGGAGTTGAAAAAATCCGTCCCCTCATCCCACGTCAGTCCCCGCCAGTTCCGCGGATTGTACGCCCGCACGTCGCCCCCACCCGTCGTCCCCATCGACCGGTCAAAATCCCATATCGGCCCCATCTCGATCTTCTGCTCCCGGTCCTTGTAAAAATAGGCGCTCAACCGCAAGGCATCCACGTTCAACGTGATCACGTTCAACAAATGATGATCCAACCACGACTCGACATCGATATACGCCGGATACCCTGTCGCCGCATTCCCCGGATTCTGCCCCGTCAGCGCCGCGTAAAACGCGTTGAAATAGTCCCGGATGTAATTCGCCTGCGCCGTCCGCTGCGCTGTCACCATCTCCAACCCGTCCGGATACTGATACCCAATCCCCAGGTTCGCCGCGTTAAACGACCGCTCGTCACCGTCCAGGTCCGACGCCACCTTCAACAGGTACCCTCCCGTCACCGGCGGCGCCTGCGTGTGCTCCGGTTCCAACCGTTCCAGCGCCACTCGGTCGGCGTTCCGCTTGACCTTCTCCATCAACACATACACCCCACGGTAATTCCCCTGCGGCACCGGCCCCGCAATCGCACCCCCGGTCGTGTTCAACCACAACTCCACCAGCCGCGACCGCGACGCATACCGCCCCAGCTCGTTGCTCAAATCGTAAATGAACGGATTGTGAATCAACGGATGGTCAAACACGTTCGGCGCATACAACACCCAGTCCGATTCCGCCGGCATCCCCAACACCGACATGTCCTTGTCCTCGTTCGCCTCGTCCCATAACTCCACCGCGTAACTCGCCTTCTCCATCCCCGCCGTGCTCCGCCCCCGAATGTTGAATCCCACCCGCGTCGCCAACTCCGGCGCGTTCGTCAACGAACTCCGCCCGTCCGCCCCCGGCTCGAAAACCGTCAGATACCCCGGCTGATCGTAGTTCGCCGGCACCGTCCCCGCCCCGAAGTTTTCCAGAATCACCAAGGGCAAATCCGAGGTGAAATTCGCCAGCGACGACGCCAACTGCACATACGCCTCGCTCCGCGGCGTTCCCGGTAGCAATCCCGCCTCATACGACCGCGCCCGCACCATGACCGTCCCACTCACGTTGATCGGATTGCGATACTGCGCCGAACTCTCCGACGGCACACTCCCGTCCAGCGTGTACCGGATCACCGCCGTCGGCGACTCCGTGCTCCGCGTCAATTGAAACCCCGTGAGAAACGTCCCGCCCGGCCGCGAGTAATGCACCGGCGGGCTGAACCCAGGCCCCCCGCTCGAATTCGGCCCCCCCGGTGTCGGCACCGGGAAATACCCCACCACCGTCGGGGCAAAATGGTCGCGCCCATACGAGATGTCTGTCTGCTGTTCCGGGTAGGCCGGCTCAAACGCCGACACCACTTCGCCCTCGGGATTCACCAAAGCCAGGTAACCCCGCTCCCGTCCCAGTCGGAAATTGGTGTGCAACTGCCGGGTCGGATCCGAACGATCCTTGCCCGACGCGAAGATCACCAGGTGACCGTCCGGTACCACGCTCACGTTCGGGATCCGCCACTTCGTCAGCTCCGTGTTCGAATCGGTCAAATACCAACCGTTCAAATCCGCCGTCACCGCGTCCGTGTTCCGTAACTCGATCCAATCCGATCGGTCCCCATCCTCATCGTTGAGCGTCTCGTCGTTCGACGCCATGAACTCCGAAATGATCACTCCCGGCGCCGGCAAGTCCGGGTCCACCGTGTACGTCCAACTCCCGCCCGCAAACGCGTTCGGCAACGCGGCCAAATCCGTAATCCCATGTCCCGTCCGCCACACCACCTGCACCTCCCCCGCCGCCGCAGGCGCAAACTCAAACATGTAAACCGAGGGATCAAACACCACCACGTTCGTCGCCCCCACTCCGTTAATCCGCAAATCCGCCGCGTCCACCCCGCTCACCGGCTCGCTGAAATCCACTTCAATCTGCCCCAGCGATCGCACCGTCGCCGAAGCCGGAGGAATCAGTTGCACAACCACTGGCGCCGCCTGGTCCCGCGTGTAATCCAGCCCCACGTTGATCACAAAATCACTGCTGTCCCCCAGCGAGCTGTTGAATGCCTGCACCGCCAGCACGTTCGCACCCTGTCTCAAATAGTCGCGGGGATCAGCCAGGACATACTCCTCCGCCGGCGGCCAGGGAGAAGTTTCCCCTAAAGCGGGAGACGATGATCCAAAATAGGGAATCTCCCCCTCGGGCATGTTGAACCGCAAAACCTCCTGACCGTTGATCCACGCAATGAACCCGTCATCGCTCGCCGCTCGCAGCGTCAGCGTGTCGATGTCATTCGGGTTCTCCAGCACAAACTCGCCGCGCATGAAAACGCAGGAGTAATTATATCGCATGTCTGAAAGTTCCGTCCCCGGCGACGGCTGCACGTCCCCATACCAAAACGGCGCCGGCGCCTCGGGCCATGCCCCCGCGTTGAACCCCACCTGCCGCCACGCGGTCGGGTCAGGACTCGACGCCTCGCTCAGGCCCTTCAGCCAGCGCCAGTTCGAGTCCAGCGGCACCACGGTCTCCGCCTGCAAACAGCCGGCAACCACCGCCAACGCCACCATGAAGAATCTGGCAACCCATCGCCAACCGCGCCTGCTTCGTTTCATCTGCTTCATTCCTTCAAATTCACGCGAATGTAACACATTACCCGCTTCCCCGGACCGAGTCCATTGCGGTCACACGGTCCCTTCCCCCCACCAACAAACCAATCCTCAACCCGCCGGTTGCTGCTGCGTCAAACAATGCAGTGTCCCGAACCCCAGCACCAAATCCACCGCGTGGATCCCCACCACCGGCCGATCCCGGAACAACTCTCCCAAAATCCCGAGCGCCACCCGATCCTGCGGATCGTTGAACGTCGGCACCAGCACCGCCGCGTTCGCGATGTAGAAATTCGCGTAGCTCGCCGGCAGCCGCTGCCCCTCGAAATACAACGGCGCCGGCATCGGCAGCGCCACCACCTCCGGCTTGCTCCCATCCTCGAGCCGCAAATCCGGCACCCGCTCCCAATTCTCCGCCAGCGGCCGGTAATTCACGTCCCGCCGGTTCGTTTCCTTGATCAAAACCAAAGTGCGCCGGTTCACAAACCGGCAGATGTCGTCGATGTGCCCATGCGTGTCATCTCCCACGGGGCCCGCCGCCAGCCACTGAACCTGCTTCACCCCGAGGTGACTCTTCAGCGTCGCTTCGATCTCAACCCGGCCCAGACCCGGATTGCGCACCTGCACCCGCGGATCCAAATAACATTCCTCCGTCGTCAACAGCGTCCCCCGCCCGTTGACCTCGATCCCCCCGCCCTCAATCACAAACGCCTTGCCCGCATGCATGGCCCGAAACAACGGCTTCTTCAGCCACCGCGCCGCCGTTTCCGGCACTTTCCGGTCCTTCTCCCAGTCGTCATACTTCGCCCACGCATTGAAATGAAAATGCACGATCGCCGTCTCGACCTCACCCCCCCGCTTGCGCCTGACGAATATCGGACCACTGTCCCGCGTCCAGCCCCGATTCGTCGGGTGCACCACAAACTCCACCCGGTCCATATCCGCCCCCGCCCGCGCCAGATAACGCCGCGCCAAATTCCCTTCCGTCCGATGGTTCACCAGGACTCGCACCGTTTCACCCGGGGCAATCTTTCGGACAATCTCACCATAGACCCAGCGTATCGTGTCCAGCTTGTCCGGCCAGTCGGTCGCGTTATGCGGCCACCCCAACCACGTTGCCTCGTGCCGTTCCCATTCCGCCGGCATGCGATACCCCAGTTCCGCCGGTGTGCTCATAGCTTCTCCTCGTCCAAAAACCGCTGCGTAATCTCGTGGTACGCGTCGATCCTCCGATCGCGCAGAAACGGCCAGTTCCGCCGCACCACCTCCACCCGCCCGGGATCAACTTCGGCTACCAGGACCTCCTCGCGATCCGTCGAGGCCTCCGCCAACACCACTCCCTGCGGATCGGCAATGAATGAGGATCCCCAAAACTCGATCCCCGCACCCGCGCCCGGCGCGGGTTCATGCCCGACCCGGTTGGCTGCCGCCACATACACCCCGTTCGCAATGGCATGCCCCCGCTGCACCGTCCGCCAGGCGTCGCGCTGCGCCGCTCCCTCCACCGCCTTCTCCTGCGGATGCCACCCGATCGCCGTCGGATAAAACAAAACGTCCGGTCCCTGCAACGCCGTCAACCGCGCCGCCTCCGGGTACCATTGATCCCAGCAAATCAACACACCCAACCGGCCTGCCCGCGTGCCAAAGGCTCGAAATCCCAAATCACCCGGCGTGAAATAGAACTTCTCGTAATAACACGGATCGTCCGGTATGTGCATCTTCCGATAATGCCCCGCCTGGGTCCCATCCGAGTCCAACACCACCGCGCTGTTGTGATATAACCCCGCCGCGCGACGCTCAAACAGCGGCGCCACAATCACCACCCCCAACCGCCGCGCCAACCGCCCCAAAACCTCCGTGGTCGGCCCCGGGATCGACTCCGCCAGGTCGAACCAGGCCGGATCTTCCACCTGGCAAAAATACCGCGACCGGAATAACTCCGGCAAACACACGACCGCCGCCCCTTGAGCCGCCGCCGCTTCCACAAACGTCATCCCCCGTTCCAGATTCTCACCCGGCTCCGGCCCCATCCGCATCTGTACTACCGCTATCTTCATAATCGCCGCACGCACATGCCCTCGCGCAAGCCGGTAACAAAACACGCCCGTCCCTCACCGCGCGAGCAAAAAGCACAGACAACTCCAACCACGTTCCACAACCGTTTCCCTGTCCCAGGTGGGACATCGAATCAGTCGCCAACTCGTCCGCTCAATCCGCCCCTCCGCTCCCTCCAGTTGCCGGAACTCCAATCTGGAAATCGTCTGCCCACCTCGATATCGTCCGCCCGTGACTGACCGCCGCCCCACTTTGCCAAGGGAACGCGCCCACCGTGCTTTCACGCTCATTGAATTGCTCGTCACCATCGGCATCATCGCGGTGCTCGCCGGTCTCCTACTCCCCGGACTTTCCCGCGCGCGCAACCTCGCCCTCCGCACTTCCTGCCTCTCGAACCTCCGCCAGATCGGCGTCGCCACCGCCCTCTACCTCGACGACTACACCAACCGCATGCCCGACATCCCCGACGACCGCCTGCAATTCACGCCGCCCGTCGACGCCAAAGGCAAACGCTACAACAGCATGGGCTCCTTCATGCCGCTCCTTCACCCTTACGCCAACGACGTCCGCATCTGGTTCTCGCCCCCTACCCGCGCCCTCAACACCAATTCCTGGGTCCACCATTTCTACGGCCCCTGGCGCAATGCCACCGCGGAACATCCCGAAATCGCTTGGGCCAACTACATCAGCGACAAACTCGCCGAAACCAACCGCACCCAGGCCCGCTTCCTCCGCGGTCGCTCCCCCGAAAGTTGCGCCATCCTCCGTGAAAGCAGTGTCTCCGCCGAAGAATGGCTCATGAGCCCCTTCTTCGAAAAGGCCTGGTGGCCCGACTATCACCCGCTCTGGTCCCTCAACGACAGCGTCCCGCCCGCCAAAGGCTGGTCCGCTCACAACGGCGGCCGCAACCAACTCTACCTCGACTTTCACGCCGCCTGGATCAAACGCGACATCGATCAGTAGCCCTGCTACCAATCCCAAATCTCAAATCCCCAATCCCCAACATCACCTATGCCCTCCTCCACCATCCTCGGCCCCGACCTCCCCAACATCCCCTGGGAACCGCGCCCCGCCGGCTCCCACGACGTCGTCTGGCGCTACAGCCGCAACCCGGTCATCCCCCGCGACATCATCCCCTGCTCCAACAGCGTGTTCAATAGCGCCGTCGTCCCCTTTGGTGCCGGCTTCGCCGGCGTCTTCCGCGTGGACGACACCACCCGTAACATGCGGATCCACAACGGCCGCAGCCGCGACGGGTTCACCTTCGAGATCGATCCCGAGCCGATCGCGTGGCACTGTGACGATCCCGAAATCGGCCGGTTCGTCGAATCGTACGATCCCCGGGTCGTCGCCGTCGAAGGCCGCTATTACATCACCTGGTGCAATAACTACCACGGCTATACCATCGGCCTCGGATACACCGACGATTTCAACACCTTCCACCAACTCGAAAACTCTTTCCTTCCCTACAACCGCAACGGCGTCCTCTTTCCCCGCAAAATCAATGGCAAATACGCCATGCTCAGTCGACCCAGCGACACCGGCCACACCCCGTTCGGCGACATCTTCTATAGCACCAGCCCCGACCTCATCCACTGGGGCTGCCACCGGCACGTCATGGCGCCCAAACGCGGGCCCGTCACCTGGCAATGCACCAAAATCGGCGCCGGCCCCGTTCCCATCGAAACCACCGAAGGCTGGCTCCTCATCTACCACGGTGTGCTTACCAGCTGCAACGGCTTCGTCTATCACATGGGCGCCGCCCTCCTCGACCGCGATCATCCCTGGAAAGTCCTCTATCGCACGCGCCCCTACCTCCTCAACCCGCGCATGACCTACGAATGCGTCGGCGACGTCCCCAACGTTGTGTTCCCTTGCGCCGCGCTCGCCGACGCCGCCACCGGCCGCATCGCTGTCTATTACGGTTGCGCCGACACGGTCACCGGGCTGGCTTTCATGCAGGTCGACGAACTCCTCGACTTCATCAAGCGCAACTCCGAGGTGTAGCTTCCACTCCGATCTCAACCCGCGCTTGCCCCCTGGTAAGACAATCGAATGCCAGCTTCCCAAAGCCAGTTTTTATGTCGCATATGCGACATAAAAACTGGCTTCGTCCGGTTGCGCCAAACCCGCAAAGGCAACGTCCGGGGTTTCGTTACCGTGTCTCCAGCCGGTCGTACCAATTCGTCTTCAAAATCATGGAAGTGACCAGCAAGACCACCACGGAGCTGAGCAAGGGCAGACCCTGCTTGAGCACGATGTAGATCGGCACGACCGTCAAACAGAGCTGCCAGACAATCCCCACCGCCACGTTGACCATGTCCCTCCGGAAATCAGGGTTGCGCCGGAACTCGGGATCGAGCGCCACCACCCGGTCGTGGATCGGCTTCCAGAATCCCCAGGGGCGGGTGGTCCGATAAAAAGCCATCAACACCCGCTCCTCGGTCGGTGGCGTGGCGTAAGTCCCGGCAATGCAGCCCAGCACCGAAACTGCCAGGGTCAATGGGAAATAGTAAAGCGGCAGCGCCGTGGGAAACAGGAGCGGGAAAACCATCGAGGCCACGATACCCGCGGCCATGCCCCAGAAGTATCCGTGGCCGTTGAACCGCCACCAATGCCATTTGAGCACGTTCGCCGCGATATACCCGCCGTAAAGGGCGGAGACAATCCACTGCAGCACGCTGTTGATGTCCGCCACAAAAAACCCGACCACCGTGCTCGTCACCACCACCAGCGCGCAGATCAAATAGCTGCCATAAATGAGCTTCTTCCCCGTCGCCCGCGGGTTGATGTAACGCAGATAGACATCGTTGATCAAATACGCCGGCGCCGCGTTCACCGTCGAAGCGAAAGTCCCCATGAAGGCCGCAAACAACCCGGCCAGCAACAGGCCCATCAACCCTACCGGCACGAATTCCTTGATCGCCAGCGGCAGCACCTTCTCAAAATCGATCGCCCCGCCCATCTGCTGAAAATCCTCCCGGAAAAACACGATCGCCAGCACCGCAAACCCGGTGATCATGAAGTACCGCGGAAACAGCAACACCACCGAGACAAACCCGCTCATCTTGCAGGCCTCCGCCGGGGTCCGCGTCGACAGGATCTTCTGCATGTCGTAGTTCGGCGCCGGACCGGCCATTGCCGCGAACACCCCTTTGAACAACATCATCATGAAAAAAAGCCCAAACAGGCTGAACCCGTCGTCCGCGATCTTCTGGTTCACCGAAGCCAGCTGCCCGGTCCAGTCCAGCCCCAGCTCCCAGCCAAAGAAGGGGCTGAGCCACCCCTCCGGCACCATTCGCTCGACCGTCCCCGCATCGACCCGGCTCATGGCGATCAACCCGATGACAATCGAGGAGACGAACATGATTGAAAACTGAACGACGTCAGCCCACACCACGCTGAGCATGCCGCCCAGCATCACGTAAAAGGTCGTGATCGCCGTGAAGACGATGCCGTAAAAATGCGGCACATATTCCGGCGCGATCTCGAACGGCAGATAAGGCGCCACCACCTTCCAGGGGATGAATATCTCGATGAACTTGCCAATCCCGATGAACCCGTAGCTGAGGAATCCCACCACCCCAATCACCGCGAAACAAACCACAATCATATGCGACAACCGCCCCCCCAGCTGATCCCCAAAACGCATCCGAATCCACTCCGCCCCCGTCAACACGTTCGACCGGCGTAGCCACGCGGACAAATAGATCATCAGAAAGATCTGGTTGAACACCGGCCACAACCAGGGCACCCAAATGCTCTTCAGCCCATAAACGAACGCCAGGGTCACCATCCACATCGTCCCCGAAATGTCGAACATCCCCGACGCGTTCGACAAACCCAGCATGTACCAGGGAAGCGTCTTGCCTCCGAGAAAGTAGGATTCCATGCTTCTCGCCGCCCGCCGCCGCAAGGCCAGTCCAATGCCCACCATCGCCAGCAGGTAAAACCCAATAATGATCAGATCAATACGATGCAATGCCATACCCGGGATCTCCCAAACAACCGGCCGCAGGGTGAATGGCCCGCATTTAGCCCGACGCACCGGCCCCAAACAAGGCAAAAACCGGAATCCACGACCTCCACCCTGCGGTTCATTCATCAACTTGCATCATCACTCAAAGTAGGACATGTTAAGACCGGTCGCGGACCGGGCCGGATCCCGGGTTAGCTCGACCAATTATCCTAGAACTCAAGATTCCATCGATCATGATCAAGAAACTACTCCTATCCCTCGCTCCGTTCGCCCTGGCCTTCGCCGTTCAGGCCGGCGATTACCCCGAGATCAGCATCAGCGACCTCGACAAAGCCATCGCCGCCAAGAAGGCGACGGTGATTGACGTCAATGGCACTGCCTCCTGGAAACAGGCGCGCATTCCCGGCGCGATCAACTTCGAGGCCGACAAGGACAAGCTTGCAAAACTGCTGCCCAAGGATAAGGACGCCCTCATTGTGGCCTATTGTGGCGGGCCCCAATGCGGCGCCTACCAGGCCGCCGCCAAGGCCGCCAAAGAGCTCGGTTACACCAACGTGAAGCACCTCAAAGCCGGTATCTCCGGCTGGAAGGCCGCCGAGCGCAAAACGGAAAAGAGCTGAATCCTCCGCCTCTGGATCGCAACCGGCCGGAATGGACTTCCGGCCGGTTTCTTTTGGCGCGGGCACTCCGGCGAGGTTTCACAGTTGCCATCATTCCCTCCGGCGCGCCACTATTCCGCCCATGAAGCTTCGGAGTGCGCTCACTTGCATCAAGTTCCTTTCGTTGCTCCTGGTAGTCGCAGGCACCAGCGCTGAACCGGCCGCCGCCGGTTCACCCGCCCACCCGCTGACACTCTGGTTCCAGCAGCCCACCACGAACTGGAACGAGGCTCTCCCGGTAGGCAACGGCCGGCTCGGTGCCATGGTCTTCGGCGGAATCGAGTCGGAGCGTATTCAACTCAACGAGGATTCGCTCTGGGACGGGTTTCTCCGCGATACGACCAATCCGAAGGCCATTCACGCCCTGCCGCGAGTTCGACAACTGCTCTTCGACGGCCGCAACGCCGAGGCAACCGCCCTCGCCAAGGACATGCTGGGGCTTCCCGAACGGATTAAATCCTACCAAACCCTCGGCGATCTGTGGCTCAACTTGCCGAACCCAGGTGAAGTTTCCGATTACCGGCGCGACCTCGATCTTCAAACCGGCATTGCCTCCGTCAGCTACCGGATCGGCGAAACCCGCTATACCCGACAAACCTTTGCCAGCGCCCCTCATAACTTGATCGTCGTCCGGCTCACCGCCAATCGCCCGGGGCAGATCAGCCTGATCGCCCGCCTGGACCGCCCGGAAGCCGCCACGATGACGGCCGCTTCCCCGAACGAACTCATCCTGCGCGGTCAACTCGGCCAGAAAGGGCTTCTGTTTCAGGCGAACCTCCTGGCCCTCCCTGAAGCCGGCAAGATCAACGCCACCGATGCCGGCCTGGGGATCGAAGGCGCCGACGCGGTGACCCTCCTGATTGCCGCCGCCACCAGTTACCGCAACGCCTACGATATCACCGCCGACCCCGGGCTTCTCTGTGCCGTCCCCCTCCAGTTTGCCAGTCGGCTTCCCTTCGCCCGACTGCTCGCCGACCACGTGGCGGACCATCAACGCCTTTTCAACCGCGTCCAATTGACGCTCGGCTCGGAGCTCGCCTCCACCCTGCCCACCGATCAACGCCTGACCGCACTGAAGCAGGGCGCCCAGGATCCTCAGCTGGCGGCGCTCTACTTCCAATTTGGCCGTTACCTTTTGATGGGGAGTTCGCGCCCCGGAACGCTCCCGGCCAACCTCCAGGGTCTCTGGAACGATCATCTTCAAGCCCCCTGGAACAGCGATTACCACTTCAACATCAACGTCCAGATGAACTACTGGCCCGCCGAGGTCTGCAACCTATCCGAACTTCACCTGCCCTTCGTCGACTACCTGGAAACCCTCGTTCGGTCGGGCGAGAAAACCGCCCGCCTGCACTACGACGCCCGCGGCTGGGTCGTCCATCATCTCTCGGACATCTGGGGTTTCACCACACCCGCTGACGGGATTTGGGGGGTTTGGCCCATGGGCGCGGCCTGGGCCTGTCAGCACCCGTTCGAACATTACCGGTTCACTGGCGACCGCGAATTCCTGGCCCGGCGGGCCTACCCGCTCATGAAAGGCGCGGCCCGGTTCATCCTCGATTTCCTGGTGGAAGCGCCCCCCGGTTCACCCGTCGCCGGCAAACTCGTAACGAATCCTTCGCATTCACCCGAAAACAGTTTCCAGAAACCCGATGGCTCGAAATCTATGTTTACCTACGGCGCCACCATGGATCTCCAGATCATCCACGACCTGTTCCATAACTGCCTGGAAGCCATCGCCGTCCTCGATGCCACCACCCGCGGTCCGTTCGATGCCGAATTCAAACGCGAATTGGAGTCCGCCCTCGAACGCCTCGCCCCGCTCCAGATCAGCCCGCAGTCCGGTCGCCTCCAGGAATGGCTCGAGGATTATGCCGAACCCGAGCCCGGTCACCGGCATATGTCCCACCTCTATGCCCTGCATCCCGGCCGCCAAATCACCCTGCGCGGTTCGCCTGACCTCGCCGCGGCCGCTCGCAAGTCCCTCGCGCACCGGCTCGCCCACGGCGGGGGCGGCACCGGCTGGAGCCGCGCGTGGCTGGTCAATTTCTTCGCCCGACTCGAAGACGGCCCCGAGGCGCATCGCCACCTCCTTCACCTGTTGCGACACTGCACCCTGCCCAACCTGTTCGACACCCATCCGCCCTTTCAGATCGATGGCAACTTCGGCGCTACCGCCGGCATCGCCGAGATGCTCCTCCAAAGTCATGCCGGCGAAATCCGCCTCCTGCCTGCGCTGCCGCCGGAATGGACCGAGGGTTCGGCGAGCGGCCTGCGCGCCCGAGGCGGATTCGAGGTGGATCAGGAATGGCAAAGCGGCCGACCCGTCCGGGTCACCATCCGGTCGACCATCGGTGGCCCCGTGCGCCTGCGCAGCGACACGCCTCTGCGTCTGAGCCGGGCCCAGGACCAGGCCCGCGTCAAATACCACGACCCGTCTCTGCTCGAGTTCACAGCCGGAGCCGGCAGAACGTACGTCCTGATGCCACCGAGGGAATAGGACCCTCCGCCAATCCGGCGGCGGTGTGCCGCTCGGCTGGCGAACATTTTCATGTCCCACTCGGGAAATGAAACAGGCGGTGGCGACCCCGAAGACCCACAGTCAGGTCGATGGCACGCTCGGACCGGCGGTTACTCCGGCCGACTGACGGCCTTGTTGTCCCAAATCCACGCGTGCGCCCGGTCGATGACCTTCCCCAGGACGAGCAGATCGTCCCGGCCAAAACTCTCGGTGGTTTTCCACTGATCCCCTTCCTTGTCCTTGTAAGAGCGCAGGAAGGTAACACTGTGACGAGTCGTTTCGCCGTAAGTGTTTTCCCAGATGCTGGCTTTGACGGTACCAAGGCGCACTTCGTGAACGGGCCGATTTCCCTTTGACATGCGATAACTACCTCCTTCGGGTGGCTGATGGTTGACAGGAACTGCCGCCACCCGGGCAACCCCCGACCTCGCGCGCACGCAGGTCAGCCGTCC
>JAHDYP010000104.1:0-6757 GCA_023383055.1 Verrucomicrobiota bacterium
TCACGTTTCACGTCTCACGTTTCACGTCTCACGTTTCACGTCTCACGTTTCACGTATTCACGTTTCACACAACACGGCATGCCGGCCAACCGGCGGATCAGGTCGACGGCGGACACCAGGATCAACAGGAATAAGCCAAGGTCGAACCCGGTGTAAGCCAGGCGGGTGAGAATCTCGAGCCAGCCGATCCTTAGCAGCACCAGCCCGCCACACAGTCCGGTGAACAGGATGAGCACCCATAGGATGCGCGCCAATGCCGGTGGGGTGCACTGCGTCGCCGTTTTGATGGGATGTTGGAGAGCCAGCACCACCGACAGCAGCAGAATACCCACACCGATCCAGAAATGCGCCGCATCCAGGGTGAAGCGACGCACGGTCATGTATTCGGTCAACTCGATGGAGCGCGCGACGAGGATCCCGGCGAACAGCAGGCCCGCCAGGGCCAGCCAGGAGAGCATCGACAGCGTCGCGGGGGTGACCACGCTGTGGCGTAGCGCCACGCCGCGCAAAGCCAGCAAGGTGATCAAACCCACCACCAACGCCAGGAGGGTGTAAGTCCATGGCTTGAGCGTGGCCTCGCGGAATGCCCCCAAGCGCATTGACCACGGCGAGTAACCGAGCACGGCGTAGTTCGGCGTCCAGCGCGGGCCGCCGTCCTCGGGTGAGAATGCCGTGAGCAGTACGGCCTGGTTGAAGAACGGCGAGTCCGCCGCATGGCAATCCGTGCAGCCGCCGGAGCCAAGCGCGGCCCGGGCCGGGGAGATGTCATGGTTGTACTTATGGACGTTGGCGTAGGGTGAGGCTTCCCATTCGGCCTTAGGCAGGACGCGGTATGCCGTTCCCGAGTGATAGACGCGATCGCTGGAGACCCAGACGACGCGTTTACCTTGGAGATCGTACTTGAGCGACGTCAGATGTCGCGTCACCGCGGCAATCAGCGCGTCCACTTCCTCCGGGCGATTGATCTCCAGTGCGCCATCGCCGTCGTCGTCTTTGATCTTCGCCAGCTCGGGATACTGCTGGGGATCGTCCAGATGGGTTTTCCACATCTTGTGAATGTCGGGTGGACGCGGTTGCATGAGGCCGGGCTGCCCCGGTGTTTCGATGCCCGGCCAGGTCGAGTGGATGCGGTTCGCGGGATAGATCTTGCCTTTATACGATGCCAGGACCGGACGGAAGGTCTCGGTCGGTTTGTCATCGTAACCCATGACCTTGAGGATGCCGTAATGGTTGCGGTAGGTGCCGTCGACGCCGTAGAAACTCCAGAGCTGTTTGCCGCCGGGATCGATCCAGGCATCGGGATTGAACACGTCGCTGGCCTGCACCTGGATGGGCATGACCTGCTTGACCGGCGTGTGACAGGTTTGGCAGGCGATCCGCTCGAGATGCAATGGCGGCAGCCAGGGGTGCGTGGCCACCGGCGCGCCAAACTGGCCGGTGGTGTGGCAACTCATGCAATCGCGCACGGTGTTGTCCAGATCATCGCGCACTCGGCCGCCCGGATCGTCGCCCTTGGCGAACTGGTGAACTTCATGCCCGTTGATGCGCGGGTCGTCGGCACTGCTGCCGGCGGGGTGACAATCCACGCAACGCAGACCGGCGCGGAAGTGCACGTCGGTGCGGGCGCGATAATCCGCCCCGCGCTTCTTCCAACCAGGTTGGGCGTGGCAATTGAGACAGGTCTCGTTTCGTGGTTGGGTGACCACGCGCACTTTGACCTTGCCCTGGGGATCGAAGCGGGTCAGGTCGTAGGCCACCGTGGGCGGTTGATTGCTCGCCACGATGCCGATGACCTTGCCGAAGCCTGCGCCTTCGGTGGCCGCCCAGCGGAAGTTCAGCTTCTTGAGATGCTCGTTGCGCTTGTTGATGTCGTATTCCGGCAGGTGACAGAGGAGACAGTCGGCTTCGATCACGCCCGTCTCCGACCAGCGGGCTTTGTGGTAATCGCCGTCGAAATGGTTGTCCCCGCCGGGGGTGAGTCCGCTGGCGGGATCGCTCATTCGGTGATCGTAGCGTTGGCCATCACGGTCATACTCGAGTGGGCCCCCGCCCGGATGGCAGTTCCCGCAGCCAGCCGTGATGAACGTGGCCGAGGTCATGTCGATAGTGATTGGGGAGGCATTCGTCTTCGCGGCGAGGTAACGGTAAAGCGGGGCGGGAGAGCACCAGGTGCCGCCGTAGTTGCCAGGCGAGGTAACCCACGGGTATCGCGCCGCCATGTCGGCGGGCACGGCTTCGCCCTTGCCCTGGGTGAAATGGTAGCCCTGGGTAATCTTCTCGTAGTCATGGCAGCCGGTCGCCCCACAGGTCTGCTTGGGTGAATAGGGCGCCGTGGCGTTGACCCCGCGCACCGGGTTGATCACGTTGCCGAGTTCGTCCCGCAGTTCGTAGGGCGGACAAATACCCTGGGCTCGGCGGGGTTGCTCCGTGGTGGTTCGGGGCGGAACCACGGCCGCTCGAACGAGCAGAAGAGCGGTCGCCATGACCGCGCCGGTGAGCGCGAGTCGCAGAACGGTGGGCGAGGATGGTCCTTTGTTCCGGGGCGTGTTCATGAGCTCTCGCGGTGGATGAGGTTTGAGGTGAAGGCCGGCTGCGACCGGTCTCTGAGGGGTTCGGACCGGTCAATTCCCGGCGGGTGACGTGGTCTTAGCGTTCAGATCCACGCCGAGCTCCTTCCATTTCCCCAGGATATCCTCTTTGCCATAGAAGCCCTGATGTCGAAACAACTGCTTGCCGTCCGCGTCAAAGAAGATTTGCGTGGGGATCAACTCGATGCCGTACTGCTTGCCGGCGTCCGGGTTCTTCCAGACATCAATGAATTCGGTGGTGAAGCGATCGGCATAATCGCGCTGAAACTCGGCCAGGATGGGCGCCATCATCTTGCACGGGATGCATTTGTCCGCTCCGAGGTCCACGAGACGCGGCAGTCGGGCGGTCGCTTGACCAGCCGACCCGGCCGCCGCCACCGTCGGCGTCATCGGTTCGGATTCAGCCGGCGCATTTTGGTTCTTGAGGACCACGGCTCCGACGACAACCACGGCGAGCGCCGCGACGATGAGGATTTTGAGGGGTGTTTTCATAGATGTTGTGGATGAGCGTGAGGCGTGAGGCGTGAGGCGTGAATACGTGAAGCGTGAAACGTGAAGCGTGAGACGTGAATAGGTGAGGCGCGAAAAGTGACTGCGACTCAGCATTCCTAATCCGATCATCACGTCTTCAGAACTCACGTTTCACGTTTCACGTCTTCACGTCTTCACGCTTGCTGCAGGATAGCCTTAATCTCGGGCACAGTCGGCACTTTGCCGACGACTTTGACGGTGCCATTGACGGCCAGGGCCGGCGTCATCATCACGCCGAGCGCCCTGATTTGTTTGAGGTCGCTGACCTTGTTGATATCGGCGGTGATGCCGAGTTCCTTGACGGCTTGTTCGGTGAATTGCGCCAGGGTCTTGCACTTGGCGCAACCGGGGCCGATGACGAGGATATTCATGGTTCAGGGATTTCAGGGTTCAACCGTTGGAATTCGGGTGTTGAGGGTTCAAGGTTGGTTCGGAAGG
Organism: Verrucomicrobiota bacterium; assembly: GCA_023383055.1. Taxonomy (GTDB): domain Bacteria; phylum Verrucomicrobiota; class Verrucomicrobiia; order Limisphaerales; family JAHDYP01; genus JAHDYP01. The sequence continues at coordinate 3,558 of JAHDYP010000104.1, forward strand.
GACGAAGGAACGGCAGAGCCAAAGCGGCGCCGTTGCCGCCCCAGTCCAAGATTCTCCGCGAGGCCCCGGATGTTGCCGAAATGCGCCCGGTCAGGGACTGCCCGGGTGCGTCGGCGGTTCGGGGCAAGACGCGGCTCTGGACCACACGCGGCCAACAGCACTGGATGCACATTTCACGCCTCACGTTTCACGTTTCACGCCTCACGTTTCACGCCTTCACGTTTCAGTCCAACAAAGCTCCATAGATTAAACCGCTCAACGTGGCCATGACCACGACCAGCGCGACAAAGACGACCAGCTTCTTTGTGCCCATGATATTGCGGAGCACGAGCATGCTGGGTAGCGAAAGGGCCGGACCGGCGAGCAACAGCGCCAGCGCCGGTCCTTTGCCCATGCCGGAGCCGATGAGCCCCTGCAGAATGGGTACTTCCGTCAGGGTCGCGAAATACATGAAGGCGCCCACGACTGAGGAGAGGAAGTTGGCCGAAACGGAATTGCCGCCGACGGACTGGCTGACCCAGGCCGAAGGAATCAAGGCTTCGTGTCCCGGCCGACCGAGCAGCATGCCCGAGACAAATACCCCGGCGATCAACAGCGGGAAGATCTGTTTCGTCAACGTCCAGGTCGCGTCCAACCACTCGCGGCCTTCGCCCGGACTCCGGGCACAAAGCACCGCCAGGCCGGCGCAACCCACGATGAACGGAACGAGCGGTTGCTGGGCGAAGAGGAAGCTTAAGACGACGACCGGGATCGCCACGAGCGCCAGATGCTTCCACTTGAAGTCAAACCATTGCCCCAGCGCGGCGCCCAAGGCGGCAGCGAACGCGCCCGCCACCGGCCATTTCCAGGCGTGGATGGAGGCCCAAAGCCCGGTTGACTCCGCCGGCTTGCTCCAGTTGGCGAAAACCAGCACTCCGACCATCGAGGCAAAGAACAGTGCATTCTGCCACAGGGGACGTTTGATTTCGACCTCGGGCATTTCCGCTGCCGCCTCGGCCCTGGCCTGTTCCTCGCGTCGGAAGACGAAGTGCATGGCCAAACCGAGGACAATGCTGAAGCCCACCGCCCCGATTGCCCGCGCCACCCCCAGTTCCATTCCGAGAATTCGCGCGGTCATGACGATGGCCAGGACATTGATCGCCGGACCCGAGTAGAGAAAGGCTGTGGCCGGGCCGAGTCCCGCCCCGCGCATCCAGATGCCACCGAAGAGCGGCAGCACGGTGCAGGAACAGACGGCCAGGATGGTGCCGGAGACCGAGGCGACTCCGTAGGCCAAAGGCTTGTTGGCTTTGGGTCCCAGGTAACGCATCACTGAGGCCTGGTTGACGAAAGTGCTGATGCCCCCGGCGATGAACAGGGCAGGGATGAGACAGAGCAGAACATGCTCCTGCGCGTACCATTTGGTTAGCTCTAGGCCTTCCTTGAGAGCGTTGTCGAATCGGGGCATGCCTACCGGCAGAAAGAAGAGCACCAGGAAGAGGGCGGCGAACCCGGCGAGAATCTTGAATTCGCGGCCCCAGGCAGGGTTCTCGGTGGCGGGATTGCAGGAGCCATTCATGAAATGCAGATCCTGTGGTTATGCGGCAATTAGCCAAAGCAACAAGCGTTGGTCGCCAAGACTGTCCGTTACAACGGTTTACTGGGTGGTTGGCCCGATTCTCCGGGCTAAGTTTGTTTGCGGCGGACTGAGGCCACGCACTGAAAGAAATTCATCACGCACGGCGTGACCAACCGATAGAACACCTGCGCGCCCCGTTTGTCGTCATCCACGATCCCGGCGTTTTTGAGTTGGGACAGGTGGCGCGAGACGGTGGGCATTTCGGACCCCACCAATGCGGCCAGTTCGCAGACGCAGCGTTCGCCGCGGGACAATTCCTCCACCATGAGCAGGCGTCCCGGATGGGCGAGGGCTTTGAAGACCTGGGCTTGAGCTTTGAACTGGGCGACGGACGGTTTGCTGGCCATGACGGGGATAACTTAGCCAATTGGCGAAGTCTGTCAAGGCTGGAGCTCCAGCGCCATGCCAGGGAATGAACGCCCGGACTGCTATTCCTCACGGGTGTGGGCGGGCATCGGCCAGCGCAGGTGGCGGTGAATGAACTCGAAGGTGCCTTCGGCGCGCAGGCTGTGGCCGCCCTGGAAGAACTCGATCCGGGTGCGGTCGGCGAGGCCGAGTTGGGCGTAGAGCCAGCGGACTTTGGCGTATTCATGGGCGACCCACTGGTCGCGGCCGACCAGGTCGTTGTGGCCGCGTTCGACCATGAACGGGCGCGGCACCATGAGATAGGCCATCTCCGCGTAATCAAAGGTGTGACCGAGGTTCCAGTAGGGCATTTCCCACTCGATCGTGCGCATGAAACTGAAGGGTTGATCGGTGGCGGCGACCTTGCGGGTCCATTGGTTGAAGTCGCCCGAGCAAATGGAGAGGCAATAGCGTTCCAGGATGGGGGGCACGCGGACGGCCGTTTCGCCACCGTAGCTGAGTCCGTAGAAGGCGATACGGGTGCCGTCGACGAACGGTTGGGCGTCGAGCCAGCGCAGGATCTGGTCATGAGAAGCGATGATGAAGGAGAACAAGGTGGCCTTGACCGTGTTGGCTTTGCGGTCGAGCCAGCGGTAGCGGTCTTCGCCGCGATAGAGGTTATGCGGGGCGAAGGTGATGAAGCCGCGCTCGGCGAGGGTGGCCGCCACATTGCGGTAACCGCTGGTGTTGCCATCGAGCAGGTTGCGCGGGAGGCCGTCGCGTCCGTGTTGGCAGACCACGACCGGCCGGCGTTCGCCCGGTTTCAGATCCTTGGGCAGGACGAGCAGGCCCCAGGCGAACAGCTCGGGATAGACATCCAGGACGATGTCGTGGGCTGTCCATTGATCTGATTCTTTCACCAGGCGCGAGCGGGCGTTGAAGGGCAGGAGCGGTTCATCGAAGCGCCCCATGGCCTCGTCGTGGAACCGATCGCGAAAGCGCCTGGCACCGGCGATGAACTTGTCCGGCGGATGGGTTGGATGCTGGTGTTCGGTGCTCCAGCGCCAGTGGGCCAGCTCAGGCATGACTTCGTAGAGAAAAGCGCGGTCCCGGACGTGTTCGGACTGTTGGATGAGCCTTTGCACGTGGTCTTCCAGTTCCTGGAAAAGCCGGGCGTGACGGTCGGCCGGGTCAAAGGCGGTGCGTCGATCGGACGGAGGTTCACCCGAGAGAGGCG
>JAHDYP010000104.1:6767-12809 GCA_023383055.1 Verrucomicrobiota bacterium
CGCCAGGGCGGCGACTCCGAGTTGGTCGGCAAAGGCCGCGAGGGTCTCTTCGCCGTACGGCTCCGGGTCGCTGCGCAGGAGGCGGGGTTGCGGGAACAGCCCGCCGGTCTCGATGCGATTCCGCTCGGCATTGACGCTGGCGAAGTCCGGGGTGTGCCACTCGCCTTTGTGACCGGATAGGTCGGGCGCGGGGGCATGTTCGATGACGAGCCCGCGCGGCAGGATGAGTCCGGCGATTTCGGCGTCGCCAAATTCCCGGAGCAAGCCCCAGACGTTGCGATAGATGGGCTCGGCCCAGACCATCTCGCGGGAATCGAAGTAGCCGCTCACCAGCGCCGCATCGATGCGGGGGTCCACCGCCGCCGTGTAAAAGGCGGTGAGGCCGCCTTCGGCGTAGCCGAGCACACCGATCCTGGTATCGGCGGTGCGGCGCGTGACCAGCCAATCCACGGCGGCGCTGACGGATTGCACTTCGTAACCGATGAGATGTCGGCCCAGGTGGAATGCCTGGCGGTAGAGCCATTCCCGGTGCGTCTGGTCGGAGCTTCGGATCTGGGGATCATCGGTGACCCGCTTTTGTCGGTTGATGGTCTGCGGCAGAATGAGGAGAAAACCGTTTTCCGCCAGGCGTCGGATGGCCTGTGACGCGGTGGGAATTCCCGGGGCCAGTCCGAGCAACTGTTCGGGCGTCTGGTCGGCATCCGGCACGACGACGACGAGGGCCGTCGGTGCGGAGCGTGGTTGGACGAGCAGGCCGCGGGCGAACAGACCTTCGAGAACACGCCAGCGCACCTGATAGACTCGGTAGCGGGTCGTTTCCGCCAGCAGCGCGGGGTTCGCGTCATCACCGTAGTATTCCATGGTGGCGGGGAGGCGAGGGTCGACAGCGCCGATGATGGTCTTGAGCCGCGCGCGATTGTTCTCGACCGAGGTCACATAAGCGGTGGGCGACGAGAAATCACGGGTCCAGAAGCGGTGTCGCTTCGTTTTGGACTCGGCGATTTTCCTTTCCACGAACTGGTGGGCTCCGTCCATCAGGCGGGCGGAGAGATCGGCTTCCTGCCAGTCGAGCGGGCGGGTATGGGGCAGGGGATCGGGCCTGGCGCAGGGAGCGGCCAACAAGGCAGTGAGCAGGACGAACGCCTTCATGGGGTGTGAGACTAAGCCTTGCCGGTGACGGTGGCAAAAACGGAAATGCGACCGGGCTTGGCCAGGGCGGGTTCGTCGGTTAACATGTTCGGCCATGAACGATCCCGCATCGACTTCGACGGTTCTACCCCGGCGTGATTTCCTGAAACTCTCCTCCGTCGTGCTGGGTGGCCTGGCATTCACGGGTATGCCGGCCATGGCCGGACCCTTTACGCGTGCGGACTTCGAGCGGCTGGTGCCAGCCGACAAGAAGCTGAGTGCGGATTGGGTGAAGTCGTTGTTCGACCGCGGCGCCCGGGCGGTGTACCGCGATCGCGAGCTCGAGCGGATCGGGATGCCGGTGGGTGGAATTGGCTGTGGACAGGTCTACCTTGGTGGTGACGGGCGGCTCTGGCACTGGGACATTTTCAACCAGCACGTTGGAACCGGCGCGGAACACTACGCGAATCCGATGAAGCCGAAGTCGCCTTTCGAACAGGGTTTCGCGTTGAAGATCACTACCGGCGGCCAACCCCAGATCCGCGCCCTGGAGCGTTCGGGATGGCGTGACATCACGTTCAATGGCGAATACCCGTTGGCGTTCGTCGAGTATCGCGACCCGGCGGTGCCGGTGAGCGTGACGCTCGAGGCCGGCTCGCCTTTCGTTCCGCTGGAGGTGGACGACTCGTCCTATCCGGCTACGGCGATGCATTTTGCGGTCAAGAACACGGGCGCGGAGCGGGTCGAAATTGAGTTGGCCGGTTGGCTGGAGAACGCCGTCTGCCTCCACAGCGGTCAGACCCGGGAGATCCAGCGCCGGAATCGCGTGGTTCACCGCGGTGGTTTCATCGGCCTCGTCTGCGGTGCGGAACCGCCTCCCGAACCGCCGGCCGCGCGACGCGCGGATATTGTGTTCGACGATTTTGAGCGTGAAACGCACGGGGATTGGACGGCGGCAGGCGAGGCGTTTGGCAATGGCCCGGTTGCGCTCGAGCGCATACCGCCTTACCAGGGGCAGGTGGGTGGGCAGGATCGCCGGGTGATCAATTCACACGCCACGGCCCCCGGCGGTGACGTGGGAGCGAAGGATGCCGCCACGGGAATGTTGACGAGCCGGTCATTCGTCATTGAGCGGAACTTCATCACGTTTCTGGTCGGCGGTGGCTCGCATCAGGGCCGGACCTGCGTGAACCTGATGGTGGACGATGAGCCGGTGCTCAGCGCCACGGGGCGGAATGACAATCGCATGGCGCCGGCGACCTGGGATGTGCGGCGCTGGGCCGGCCGGACCGCCCGCATCCAGGTGGTGGATCGCGAGAGCGGTGGCTGGGGAAACATCGGCCTTGACCAGATCGTGTTCACCGATCAACCGCGGGCGGCGGCCGGGCCGCTGGCGGAGGAGCCGGATTTCGGCACGATGGTGCTCGCGTTGCTCGAAGCCCGAAGTCGAAAATCGGAAGTGGCAATTGGGGATCGGGCATTGGCGGTTGAGGATTGGGGATGTCCGGAGATAGCGAGTGGGGATGGATCGTCTCCTGAGCCTGCGAAAGACGGGTGGTTGCGATCGGTATTTGAACGTTCCAACCCGAGGGATGAAACCGCCGTCGCACCGTCCGGTCGCCGGCTCATCGGTTCGATCACGCGCCGTTTCTCCCTCGAACCTGGCGAAACGGCGGAGCTCGATTTCGTCGTCGCCTGGCACTTTACGAATCTCAAGATGGACCGCTTGCCGCCGGGTCGCCATTACGGGACGCGATTTGGGTCGGCGCTCGAGGTGGTCGAGCACGTGGGCCGCCGCTACGGCGAGCTGCGTGACCGGACCCGTCTCTGGCACGACACCTGGTATGACTCGACGTTGCCGTATTGGTTTCTCGATCGCACTTTCCTGAACCTATCGGTCCTGGCTACGTCCACGAGTTATCGATTCGCCAATGGCCGTTTCTGGGGTTGGGAAGGGGTCGGTTGTTGTCATGGCACCTGCGGTCACGTGTGGCAGTACGCGCAGGCTGTGGCCCGGCTCTTTCCCGAGCTCGAGCGCGACACTCGCGAGCGGGTGGATTTCGGCCTGGCCCTGCAGCGGGACGGGGCGATTCATTTCCGGGCGGAGTTCAACGACATACCGGCCGTGGACGGCCAGGCCGGGACGGTATTGCGTGCTTTGCGCGAGCATCAAATGACCACCGATGACAGTTGGTTGAAGCGCAATTGGCCGGGCATTCGGAGTGCGATCGAGTGGCTTATGGCGAAGGATGGCGACGCCGACGGGCTGATCGTGGGCAATCAGCACAACACGCTCGACACCGACTGGTTCGGTCCGGTGGCGTGGCTGAGCGGGATGTACCTGGCGGCGCTCCGGGCCGGCGAGGAGATGGCGCGGGTGGCGGGCGACGCATCTTTCGCCCGCCGTTGCCGTGAGATCTTCGACCGGGGCCAGCCGAAGCTGGTGGCGGAGTTATTCGAAGGCGAGTACTTCATCAACAAACCGGATCCGCGGCACTTGGACGCGATCAACTCCGGCACCGGCTGTCACATCGACCAGGTGCTGGGTCAAAGCTGGGCGTTTCAGGTCGGTCTGGGGCGGATCCTCCCGGAGCGGGAGACGGTGGCGGCGCTCAAATCGCTCTGGCGCTACAACTTTACGCCGGACGTGGGGCCGTATCGCGAGGAGTACAAGCCGGGGCGTTGGTATGCGATGCCCGGCGAGGGCGGTCTGCTGATGTGTTCGTTCCCGCGGGCGGATTGGGATTACGCGCAGGCCAAGGGCAGGGGCCCCGACTGGGCGGCTGGATACTTCAACGAATGCATGAATGGCTTCGAATACCAGGCGGCCGGGCATATGATTGCCGAAGGGCTGGTAATGGAAGGGCTGGCCGTCACGCGCATGGTTCACGACCGATACCATGCGACGCGTCGGAATCCGTGGAACGAGATCGAGTGCGGCGATCACTATGCCCGTTCGATGGCCAGTTACGGTGTTTACCTGGCCGCCTGTGGTTATGAGTACGATGGTCCGCGAAGTCGGCTCGCCTTTGCCCCGCGGTTGAACCCGGAGAAGTTCAAGTGCGCCTTTACGACGGCCGAAGGCTGGGGCAGCTACAGTCAAAGCGTCGACGCGGGCGAACTGCGGTGTTTGCTGGAGGTGAAGTGGGGCCGGGTGGAACTGGGCACGCTCGGGGTGCGTTCAACGGGTGGAACCGCGGGCCGGACGGTTGCGGTGAAAGCGGGAGGGGAGTCGGTACCAGCCCAGGTGGAGCGACGGGGTGGCGCGTTCGAGATCCGGCTGGGCCGCCCTTGCCGGCTCGAGCCTGGTCAGTCTCTCGAGGTGATTCTGGCTTGAGCCGGCGCGGTTTGCCAGCCGCCGCCCAGGACCGCGTAAAGCGCCACCTGGTTGGCCAGTTTCTCCAGCCGGAGGAAGACCAACACCTGCTGAGCGGCGAAGAGGGAACGTTGGGCGTCGAGCACGCCGAGGTAGCTATCGATGCCCTTGTCGAAGCGGGAATTGGCGAGGCGATAGGTATGGGCGAAGGCATCGACCAGGGACTGTTGGGCGTTCAGTTGCTGGTCGACGGTGCCCTGGACGGCCAGGGCATCGGCCACTTCGCGGAAGGCGCTTTGGATCGCTTTCTCGTATTCGGTCACGGCGATTTCGCGTTGCACTTTGGCGGCCTTGTGGGCCGACCAGGTGCGGGCATCGAAGATAGGCATCACGATTTGGGGCGCGTAGCTCCAGGCCCCGGAGCCGGACTTGAAGAGCCCGGAGAGATCGCTGCTGGCGGTGCCGATGGCGGCGGTGAGGGAGATGCGGGGGAAGAAAGCGGCACGCGCGGCGCCGATGTCGGCATTCGCCGCCTTAAGCAGATTCTCGGCTTGCAGGACATCGGGTCGGCGCAACAGCACCTCGGACGAGATACCGGCGCCCAGCTCGTTGGGGGAAATGAATTCGCCGAGTGTGGCCGGCAGCATTTCCGGCGGGACGGTTGAGCCCACCAGCAGGCTCAGGGCGTTCTCACCTTTCGCCAATCGTTGGGTGTAGATAGCGACATCGCGCCGGGCCACTTCGAGCGGGGTTTGCGCGCGCAACAAGTCCAATTCGGGGACGAGACCGAGTTCATGGCGTCGTTTGATCAGGTCATACGCCGCTTGCTGCGCTGTCAATGTGGTTTCCGAAAGCGCGAGGCTCTCACGGTCCGCGGCCAGGGCCAGATAGGTTTGGGCGACCGACGAGACCAGGAGAATCTGGGCGGCATGGCGGACCTGTTCGGTGGCCAGGTATTCCTCGAGGGCGCGGTCCTTCAGACTGCGGATGCGACCGAAGAGATCGATTTCCCAGGAGGCGACGCCGAGGTTGGCGTCGTAGCGTTCGAGGGTCTGGCGTTGTCCCGTGCTGGAGAGATCGGCGGGCACGCGTGCCTTGCTGCCGCTGCCGACGGCGTCGACGGCGGGATAGAGGGCGGCCCGTTGGATGCCATAGAAAGCCCGGGCGCGTTCCACGTTCAGGGCGGCGATGCGCAAGTCGCGGTTGTGGGTCAGGGCGAGTCCGATCACCTGTTGCAGGGCCGGATCGGTGAAGTAATCCTGCCAGAACAAATCGGGGACTGACGAGGCGTTGGTTGCCGCGGAGGTGGGGGCATAGGCCGGGCCGGCGGGCCAGGCGGTCGGGACCGGCGCCGGTGGACGTTCATACTTGGGCGCCATGGTGCAACCCGCCAGCATGAGGGTGGAAAGCGCAAGCAGAGCTGAGTGGGTCGGGTAGTTCATGTCAGCGATTCCCGGATAGAGGTTGGCGTTTGCCGAAGGTTCTTTGGATCGTCACGTAGAAGAGCGGCGCGAATAGGGTCACCAGGAACGTCGAGGTCACCACGCCACCGATGACCGAGGTGCCGATGGCGACCTGGGCGCCGGCGCCGGCGCCGG
>JAHDYP010000104.1:12837-24402 GCA_023383055.1 Verrucomicrobiota bacterium
CGAGCACGAGCGGGAGGACGCCGAAGCCGAACGCGAGTGAGGTCATGACGATGGGTCGCAATCGGAGTCTGGCGGCTTCGAGGGTGGCCTCGATCAAGCCCATGCCTTCTTCGACGCGGGCTTTGGCGAACTGAACGATGAGGATGGCGTTTTTGGTGGTCAAACCGAGGGTGGTGAGCAGGCCGATCTGGAAATAGACGTCATTGGGCAACCCGCGGAGGGTGGAGCCGATCACGCCGCCAATGACGCCCAGAGGCAGGGCGAGCAGGATGGAGATCGGGATGGGCCAGCTTTCATAAAGGGCGGCGAGGCAGAGGAAAATGACCAGGATGGAGAAGGCGTAGAGGGGGCCCGCCTGGGCGCCCGACTGCCGTTCCTGGTAGGAAAGGCCCGTCCAGTCGTAGCCGATGCCCTGGGGCAACTCCTTCACAAAACCTTCCATGGCCGCCATGGCTTCCCCGGAACTGCGGCCCGGCGCCGACTCCCCCAGGATGTTGATGGACGGAAAACCGTTGAACCTTTCGAGCTTCGGCGAGCCGCTTGTCCAGTGTCCGGACGCGAAGGAGGCGAAGGGCACCATTTTGCCGGAGTGGTTGCGGACGTAGAGTTTTTCCAGGTCCTGGGGCAGCATGCGGTAGGGGGCGTCGGCCTGGGCGTATACCCGTTTCACGCGGCCGCCCTGGATGAAATCGTTGACGTAGGCGCTGCCGAAAGCGGCGGAGATGGTGTTGTGGATCGAGGTGATGGGCACCCCCAAGGCGCCGGCTTTTTCCCAGTCCAGGTCGATCCGATACTGCGGCACGTCTTCCAGGCCGTTGGGCCTGACCTTGGTCAACGCGGCGTGCGTGGCCGCCATGCCGAGGAGTTGATTGCGGGCGTCCATCAGTTTGGCATGACCGAGTCCACCGCGGTCGAGCAGCTGAAAATCGAATCCCTTGGCCTGGCCCAGCTCCACGACGGCCGGCGGGGCGAAGGCGAAGACCATCGCATTGCGGATCTGGGAGAAATGTCCCATGGCCCGGCCCGCGACGGCGCCCACCCTCAAGTCCGGCCGGTCACGGAGCTTCCAATCCTTCAGTTTGATGAAAGCGAGTCCCGAGTTTTGGCCGCGTCCGGAGAAGCTCACGCCGGCCACGGTCATGATACGTTCGACGGCGTCCGGTTCCTGATCGAGGAAGTAATCCTTGACCCCGTTCATGATCTCCTTGCTTTGCTCGAGGGTTGAGTTGGCGGGGAGCAGCGCCTGGACCATGAGCATGCCCTGATCTTCATCCGGCAAGTAAGCGGTGGGCATCCGCTGAAAGAGAAAGCCCATGGCCACGACGACGACCAGGAATGCCAGCACGTAGCGGGTCCGGTGGGCGAGCGACTCACCCACGCGCCGCAGATACCAGTCCCGGGCGCTGAAGAACAGGCGGTCGAACCAGCGGAAGAACGGGCGCAGGAACCACACCCCGCTCTCGGCCGGTTCATGGCCCTTGGGCACCGGTTTGAGGAAGGAGGCGCACAAGACCGGCGTCAGGATCAGGGCCACCAGCACCGAAAGCAACATCGAGGCAATGATGGTCACGGAAAACTGGCGATAGATGACCCCGGTCGAGCCGGCAAAGAAGGCCATGGGACCGAACACGGCGGAGAGCACCAGGCCGATGCCGATCAACGCGCTGGTGATCTGGTCCATGGATTTGCGGGTGGCCTCGCGGGGGGGGAGGCCTTCCTCGCTCATGATCCGTTCGACGTTTTCGACGACGACGATAGCGTCGTCCACGAGCAGGCCGATGGCCAACACCATGGCGAACATGGTGAGCATGTTGATGGAGAAACCGAACAGCCCGAGCACAGCGAACGTTCCCAGGATGACGACCGGCACGGCGATGGTCGGGATCAGGGTTGCCCGCATGTTGCCCATGAACAGATACATCACCAGGAAGACCAGCACGATCGCCTCGATCAGCGTCTTGACGACTTCCTCGATGGCCACTCTGACGAACGGGGTGGTGTCGTAGGGATAAACGACCTTCATGCCCGGGGGAAAGAAATGGCTCAGCTCGTCCAACTTCGACCGCACGTTGTCCGCGGTCTTCAGCGCGTTGGCGCCGGCCGCCTGCCTGATGGCCATGCCGGTCGAGGGTTGGCCATTGTGGAAGACGTCGACGTCATAGGCTTCGGTGCCCAGTTCGGTGCGTCCGACATCCTTCACCCGCACGACCGAGCCATCGGGGTTGATGCGCAGCGGGATGGCGGCGAATTCCTCGGGTGTCTTGAGCAGGCTCTGCACGATGATCGAGGCGTTCAGGCGCTGGCCGGGCACCGCCGGCGCCCCGCCGAACTGACCGGCGGAGATCTCGACGTTGTAGGCGCGCAACGCCAGGACGACGTCTTCCATGGTCAACTGGAATTCCGTCAGCTTGTCGGGATTGACCCAGATCCGCATGGCATACTGGCCGCCGAACACCTCGACTTCGCCCACGCCGGGGACGCGTGAAAGCACCTTCTCGAGGTTGGACCTGGCATAATCCCGCAAATCGTGTCCGTCCATGCTCCCGTCTTCCGAGATGAGGCCGATGACCATCAGCCAGTTCCGGGTGCTTTTGCTGACGACGATGCCCTGGCGCTGGACCACTTCCGGCAGGCTCGCCATGGCCAACTGAAGTTTGTTCTGCACCTGCGCCCAGGCCAGATCCGGATCCGTTCCCGGGGCGAACGTCAACTCGACACGGGCCGACCCGGCCGAATCGCTGGCGGCCGAGAGATACAGCATTTGGTCGAACCCGGTCATTTTCTGTTCGATGATCTGGGTGACGCTGTTTTCGACTGTCTCCGCGGAGGCCCCGGGGTAGAAGGCGCTGATGGCAATGGACGGGGGAGCAATGGGCGGATACTGGGAGATGGGCAGCTTGTAGATCGCCAGCGCGCCCGCGACCATCAGGATGATGGCGATGACCCAGGCAAAGACCGGACGGTCCAGGAAGAATCGCGATAGCATGGCGCGGCCTTGTCAGTTCGCGGTTGAGACCCCTTGAGCCGCCGTTCCCGGGCTGGCGGTTGAATTCCGGGCACTGGTGAACGGAACTTCTTTCACCGCGTCACCCGGCCGGACTTTCTGCATGCCCTCGGCGATCACCCGGTCGCCTGTTGCCAGGCCGGAGGCGACCATCCATTGATCGCCGATCGCCCGATCGAGCGTCAGTTGCCGTTGCTGGACCTGGCCGTGCGCGTCGACGATCAGGGCCACGGGATTGCCTTTGGGATCGCGGGAGACCGCCTGTTGAGGTATCAGAATCGCCTGATCGTTGGAGCCCTCCTTCACCACGGCGCGGACGAACATGCCCGGCAGCAGTCGGCCGTCCGGGTTGGGAAACATCATGCGCAGAGTGACGGACGCGGTGGTGGGATCCACGGTGATATCGCGGAATTGGAGGGTGCCGGTCAGCGGATAACGGGTGCCGTCGCCGAGGATGAGCCCCACCTGGTCCAGGTTGGTGGCATGGGAGTTGAGTTGTCCCTGTTCCAGGCGGCGCTGCAGGCGCAGCAGTTCGGTGGTGGCTTGGGGCACATCGACGTAGATGGGGTCCAGTTGCTGGATCGTGGCGAGGGCGACCGGTTGGTAGGCGGTCACAATGGCGCCGTCGGTCACCGTCGAGGTTCCGATCCGCCCCGAGATGGGCGAAACGACCCGTGCATAGTTCAAATTGATGCGGGCTGTTTCCAGCATCGCCCGGTAATACTGGGTATCGGCCTTGGCCTGCTGCAGTGCGGCGGAAGCGTCGTCGAAGTCCTGTTGGCTGACTGCCTTGTCGGCCAGCGCCTGCTGGAAACGGTCGAATCGCGATTGCATGGCGGGGAGGCTGGCTTCGGCCCGGCCCAGAGCGGCCTGGGCATTCTCGAGCGCGGCCTGAAAGGGGGCCGGATCAATCTGATACAGTTCCTGGCCCTGCGTGACATCCGAGCCTTCGGTGAAGAGTCGCTTCTGGATGAGCCCGTTGACCTGCGGTCGGATTTCGGCGATGCGATACGGCGAGGTGCGGCCGGGCAATTCGGTGGTGAGCAGAATCGGTTGCGGGGTGACGGTGATGGTCGCGACCTCCGGCACCGGGGCGGGTGGCGGGGCCTGGATGCGCGAGCAGGAGGTCAGCATCGCGACGACCGCGAGCGCGAGAAACGAATGAATCGAGGGGTTCATACGGGTTTGGGTTCACAGAGGATCGTGTTCATTCTTGGCGTGAGGAGCGGCCTCAGGAGCCTTGGCATCGGCACCGAGGTGGACCGATTGCATCCGGGCGATGATGGCTTCTTTGCTGGCGGTCCCGACGATTTTGGCGCGGACATCACCGTCCACGAAATAGAGAAGGGTAGGAATGGACTGCACTTCGTACCACAGACTGAGGTCGGGATAGTCATCGGCGTTCACCCTGACGACCATCGCACTGTGGGCGCAGGCGGTCGCGACCTGGTCGAGCGTTGAGTCGAGGATCTGGCAGGGCCGGCTCCACGGGGCCCAGAAGGCGACCAGGACCGGCAGTTTTGATCGCAGCACCGCCGAGTCAAAATCGGACGCGCCGATATCGGTCAAGGGCGGTATATCCTGGTTTGGGTTCATATTATCGACCCGGTTACGGTTTGAGAATGGACTTTGCATCGATCGTGCCAACGGCGGGCGTGTTGTGTAACAGTCTGCGAGATAGGGTATAAGGAATGATGAGCGTGGATTGTGGCCGGATCGAAAAAGTGAACGTCCGAAGAATCGTTCGAGTTGAGTTGGACAGATGCGCTCGGTTCTGACAGGATCCGGCCGTTATGGAATCAACCAGTGACAGCCGGTTCGATCCCAATTATGCCGCGCAGCTCCTCCTGGATATCGCCCATGAACAATCGGTGGATCATCTCCTGCAGAAACTGGTTCATCGGGCGGTGGTGCGTCCCAACATTGCCGGCGTTCAGATCTGGCTGGTGGGCGAGGGAGACATCTGTCCGAGTTGCCCGCAGCGGTCGAAGTGTCCCGACCAGACCCGGTGTTTGCATTTGGCGGCAGGGGGGGAGAGGCTCTCGTCCGGATTCGAGGTGACTGCGGGTCGGTTTGGTGATCCCAAGGCCCGGATGCCGTTGGGAGTCGGCTGGGTGGGGCAGGTGGCAGCCACCGGGAGGCAGATGGTGATGCAGGGTTTGGACGAGGAGCAGGGAGGTGGAAATGAGATGGGTGGGTTCAAGGAACTGGGCATTCGGGGGTTCAGCGGGTCAGCGATCAGCTACAAAGGTGAGCTCATGGGGGTGACGGCGGCCTATTTGCGTGGGGATGTGCCGGATGAAGCGTTGCCCTGGGGGCAGATCTTTGCGAACCACATTGGCGCGGCGATCGCCAATGCGCGGGCGTTCGAGGAGATCCAGCGGCTGAAGGCCCAGCTCGAGTTGCAGAACGCCTACCTGCAGGAAGAAGTGGTGGAGGCCAAGGCCTTTGGCGAACTGATCGGCCAGAGCGCGGCCTTGGGTCAGCTGGCCAGTCAGATTGACCTGGTGGCGCCGACCGACGCGTCGGTGCTCATTCTTGGGGAGACCGGTACCGGCAAGGAACTGGTGGCGCGCGAAATCCATCGCCGCAGTCAACGCCGGGAGGGGCCGCTGGTGCGTGTGAACTGTGCGTCCATACCCAAGGACCTGTTTGAGAGCGAGTTTTTCGGTCACGTGAAAGGGGCGTTCACGGGGGCGGTCAAGGACCGGGCCGGGCGTTTCGAGACGGCCGAGGGCGGGACACTCTTTCTGGATGAGATCGGCGAAGTGCCGCTGGAGATGCAGGGCAAACTGTTGCGGGTGTTGCAGGAGAAACGTTACGAGCGGGTGGGTGACGACCGGACGCGCCACGCGAATGTGCGGATCATCGCCGCGACCAACCGCGATCTGAAACGTGCCGTGGCCGCAGGACGATTTCGCGAGGATCTGTACTATCGGGTGAACGTGTTTCCCATCCAGGTCACCACCCTCAAGGAGCGCAAGGATGACATCCCGCTGTTGGCCAGGCATTTTGTCGAACGGTCGGTGAAGGAACTGCGCTGCCCGGAGCCGCGGCTGACGCGGGCGGGCATCGTCCGGCTGCAGCACTACGACTGGCCGGGGAACATCCGGGAATTGCGCAACGTGATCGAACGCGCCGTCATTCTGGCGCGGGGCGGGCCGTTGAATTTCGACCTGCCGGGGACGGAGTCAGGGAGCGCCAGAGTTTCGGCTGCGCGCGAGGTGGATGGCGCGGTGGCGGGCATCGGTGAGCGGGCATTCCTGACGGAAGCGGAGATGCGGGTCCGGGAACGCGAGAATCTCCTGGCGGTGCTTGAGGCGTCGGGATGGAGGATCAAGGGGGCGGATGGCGCGGCGGAGTTACTCGGGGTGAAGCCGACGACGTTGTTGTCGCGGATGAAGAAGATGGGGTTGAAACGGGCGGGCTCGCGGTAGCTCGCCCCTCCACCCACGACGATCGATTGCTCCTGGCGGTTAAGGATCGCCCCAGAACTGGGAGCCGGTGAAGTCGCAGAAATAGGAGGTGACGTCATCCCAGTTCGCACCGCGAAAATCGCAGAACCGGAAGTCGGTCAACTCGAACTCGGAATCCGAGAAATTCACCAGGCGAAAATCGGTGACGGAGAAGTCCGAATCACGGATGCTGGATTTCTTCATGATGGCCCCGTAATAGTCGCCATATTCGCCGTAGCACTCGTCGAAATCCACGTTCTCGAGGTTGGCGTTGACGCAGGAGATGTAGGAGACATCCGCGTCCGTAAACTCCGCTTTGACGAAGCTGGCGCCTTCGCACTCGGCACGCACCAGTTCGCTGTCGTTGAAGCCACAGCTGTTAAACGAGGTGCCGAGGGCCGAGGCGTCGTTGAGCTTGGCATGATTGAGGTTCGCCCCCTCGAAGTCGGCCCCGTCCAGCACGGCGAACTCAAGTCTGGAATGAGCCCAGTTCGCGCCCCGGAAATCGGCATTGTTCGCTTGCGACCGCGTGGCGTCAGCGCCGTAGAAGTCCGCGGTATCCGCCACGGCCGAGTCGAACTCGGCGTAGGCAAGCTGGCATTCGGTAAACAGCGCGCCGGAGAGCAAGGTCCGGTGAAACCGGGTGTGCTCGAGATTCAAGCCGCTGAAGTCGACGCCGCGGAAATCGGCATCGGAGAGGTCGGCCCCCTGGAGTTCGAGTTCGCTGCGCACGCGGATGAACACAACCGGCAACACGGGGGCGGGGGCGAAGTTGGTCTGGAGCAGGACGCTGGGACCACCGACCCGCTGGGGGACAACCACCGTGGTCGGCCACCAGTAGCCGAGGTCGATGCTGGCTTCGACCACGTAGCGCGGGTAGATCGGCGTGCGCCCGGCGTTGGTGACGACGGAGAGTGTCTGCCAGGACAAAGCAAGGTTGTTGCTGCTTTGAACGGTCAGTTTGAGGGTCACTGGGGTGAGGTCGAACCCGGCGGAAGTGGTGGCGCCGGCTAACGCCAGCAGGACAGCCAGGATCGGGAGGGGATGCATCGCGGTGGGCAGTTTCATGATAGCTCTTCGGCAACTGTGGCTACGGCTGGCTGGGCTGTCACCTGTCAAAATTGCCAGCCCGCACATCTCGGGTAATGCCGATTCCAGCGCCGCGCTTTCCGCAGGAATAGACACTCTCTGGGAACATCCCTCTGTTGCCTCTGTTACCTTCTGGTGCGCGTTCCCTGGAATGTCGTTCTAAAAGCTTGAGGGATCTCTTTCAGGAGCATCGGCGGTCGGCTGATGGCTGCCACCGAGGATCGAAACCGGTTTGACCCGCCACACCCGCTCGCAATAGTCGCGGATCGAACGGTCGGAGGAGAACTTGCCCATACGCGCCGCGTTGAGGATGGACTTGCGGGTCCAGGCATGGGGATCGCGCCACAGTTGGCTGACCTGCTCCTGGCACTCGAGGTAGGCCTGATAATCGGCCAGCACCAGGAACGGATCGTGCCAGAGGAGGTTGTCAACCAGCGGACGGAACAGGCTGGCATCGCCGTCCGCCAGGGCGCCTGACCCGATGAACTCGAGCACCTCGCGCAACGAGGTGTTCTGCTCGTAGAGATCGTGTGGTCGATAACCCTGGGACTTCAGTTCCTGGACCTGCGGGGCATTGAGGCCGAAGAGAAAGAAATTCTCGGCGCCGACCTCCTCGCGGATTTCGACGTTCGCGCCGTCGAGGGTGCCGATGGTGAGGGCGCCGTTGAGGGCGAACTTCATGTTGCCGGTGCCGCTGGCCTCCTTGCCGGCGGTCGAGATCTGTTCGCTGAGGTTGGCGGCGGGATAGACGTGCTGCGCGTTCTTCACGTTGTAGTCGGGGAAGAACACGACCTTGAGCCGGTCGCGCACGGCCGGATCATGATTCACCACGCTGGCCACCGTGTTGATGAGCTTGATGATGAGCTTCGCCATGAAGTAGCCGGGGGCGGCCTTCGCGCCGAAGACGAAGGTGCGGGGCGGGAGATCGGTTTGGGGATCGCGCTTGAGCCGGAGGTATAGCGTCAGGATGTGGAGCACGTTGAGGTGTTGGCGTTTGTATTCGTGCAGGCGCTTGACCTGGACGTCGAACATCGACTCCGGATCGACCGTCACCCCGGTGCGTTCCCGGATCAGTTGGGCGAGCCCGCGTTTGGCGGTCAGCTTGACCTCGCGCCACTGGCGTTGGAACTCCGGATCGTCCGCGAATGGCTCGAGCTTGCGGAGTTGGGTGAGGTCACGCAGCCAGCCTTCGCCGATGCGGCGGGTGATGAGTTGCGCCAGCGGCGGATTGCTGACCGCCACAAACCGGCGCGGCGTGACGCCGTTGGTGACATTGCGGAACTTCACCGGCCAAAGCTCGGCGAAGTCGCGCAACACCGTTTGTTTCAACAGCGCGGAATGGAGTTCGGCCACGCCGTTGACGGTGTGGCTGCCGACGGTGGCCAGATTCGCCATGCGCACGTAGCGTTCTCCACTTTCGTCGATGATCGAAAGCCGGGCGACGCGGGCATCGTCGCCGGGGAATTTGAGCCGCACTTCGTCAAGAAAGCGGGCGTTGATCTCGTAAATGAGCTCGAGGTGACGCGGCAGAAGCCAGCCGAGCAGGCCGACCGGCCATTTCTCCAGCGCTTCGGGCAGCAGGGTGTGGTTGGTGTAGGCCAGGGTTTGGCGGGTGACGTTCCAGGCGGTGTCCCAATCCATGCCGTGTTCGTCCAGCAGGAGCCGCATTAATTCCGCGACGGCGATGGCCGGGTGGGTGTCGTTGAGCTGGACCGCCCATTTTTCGTGGAAACGATCGAGCGGCCGTCCCAGCATCCGGTGCACCCGGATCATGTCCTGAAGCGAACAACTCACGAAGAAGAACTGTTGCTGGAGCCGGAGGGTTTTTCCCTGGATGACCTCGTCGTTCGGGTAAAGCACCTTGGTGATGGTTTCCGATTCCATTTTGCCTTCGACGGCGCGGTAGTAGTCGCCCACGTTGAAAGCGGAGAAATCGAACGATTCGACGGCCTCGGCTTTCCAGAGGCGGAGCGGGTTGCAGGTGGTCACGCCGTAACCGAGGATGGGCGTGTCATAGGCCACGCCCTTGACCACGCTGTCCGGGATCCAGCGCACGCGATAGACCCCGGCGGCGTCGGTCCAGCCCTCGGTCCGCCCGCCGAACGGGATGTCGTAGGCGATCTCGGGGCGGGCGATCTCCCACGGGTTGCCGAAGCGGAGCCATTTGTCGGTGATCTCAACCTGCCAGCCGTCCTTGAGGGTCTGGTCGAAGATCCCGAACTCATAGCGGATGCCGTAGCCGATGGCGGGCACTTCGACCGAAGCCAGCGAATCGAGGTAACACGACGCAAGCCGGCCCAGGCCGCCGTTGCCGAGGCCGGGTTCCTCCTCCTGTTCGATCAGGTCGTCGAGGTTCAGGCCGAGTTCGCTCAAGGCCTGTCGCGTGGCTTCAGTGAGACCCAGGTTGAGGAGGTTGTTCGCGAGGTGGGGTCCGGGCAGGAATTCCGCGGAGAGGTAAGCCACGATGCGGGCGTCTTCCTGCACGTAGGCCTCCAACGTATGAACGCCCTGCCTGAACACCCGGTCGCGCACCGTGAGGGCCAGCGCGGTGTAGGCGTCATGCGGCGTGGCCACGCCGGGCATGCGCCCCAGGCCACACAGGAGGTTGTCGAGAAACGATTGTTTCAGGTCGGCCACGGTCGATCCGGTGCGAACACCCCCGGCGGGGGAGAGCGTGGACGATTTCGAGCGGGAGGATAGCCTGGTTGGTGCCATAGGTGTTCGGAACGGGCGCGTGCTTAGGGTGCTATCCCTGGCTGCCTTCGATGTCCCGCGTGCGGCGGGCGCGCGCTTCGGCTTCGAACCAGATCTCCGTGTCGCGTCCCTGCGGCCGGCCGGCCTCTTCCCAGAGCAGATAGGCGCGGCGGCAGATCTCCTCCTGCGGATCGATAATGGCCGCGCGCACGGCGGCCAGTTGTCCGGCCGAGCCGAGCAACCGGTTCCGGCTGGCGATGAACGCGGCGTATTCCTCGATGAAGATCTTGCCCGGGGGACGGAAATCGAACTCGGCCGGCTTATCGCGGAAGAACTCGCGGTGGACCCGGGTCCAGACCAGGCGTCCGTCCGTGTCGATGTTCACCTTGGTGACACCGAGTTTGGCGGCGGGGAGGTATTCGTTGGGGTCCACGCCCATCGACCCGGCGATCTTGCCGCCCGCGGCATTGATGCGGTCCACCTCTTCCTTGGGCACGCTGGAGCTGCCATGCATGACCAGCGGGAAGCCCGGGAGCCGGGCTTTGATCTTCTCCAGCACGTCGAAATGGAGGGATTGTTTGCCCTTGAACTTGAAGGCGCCGTGGCTGGTGCCGATGGCGCAGGCGAGCGAATCGCAGCCGGTTTCCCTAACGAACCGCTCCGCTTCGGCGGGATCGGTCAGGCAGGCGTTGCCTTCCTCGACTTTGATGTCCTCTTCGACGCCGCCCAGCATGCCCAATTCAGCCTCGACGCTGATGCCTTTGGCATGGGCGCGATCCACGACGCGTTTGGTGATGGCGACATTCTGCTCGAAGGGATCGTGCGAGGCGTCGATCATGACCGAGCTGTAGAAGCCCGAATCGATGCAATCGTAGCAGGTTTCCTCGTCGCCGTGATCCAGATGCACGGCGAAGACGGCGTCCGGAAAAATCTGTTCGGCGGCGCGGATGACGGCTTCGAGCATGCGTTTGTCGGTGTATTTCCGGGCGCCTTTCGAGATCTGGATGATGAACGGGGCCTGGCTGTTCAGGCAGCCTTTGAACAGGCCCATGGCCTGTTCGGCATTGTTGATGTTGTAGGCCCCGATGGCGAACTTGCCGTAGGCGACCTTAAAGAGCTGAGCGGTGGTGGCGATCATGGTGTTTTATGTTTCTGAATGTCTGTCGGTTGCGCGGACTTTACAACGAAGGTCCAACCGGAAGCAACAGAGGTAACTGAGGCAACAGAGGGGGATGTTCCCGGTCTGCCTCCGTTTCCTCCGTTTCCTCCTGGTGCGCCAAGAGAAGCCTGGTGCCTCTCATTGAATGAAAGGTGTCAATCATG
>JAHDYP010000105.1 GCA_023383055.1 Verrucomicrobiota bacterium
CCCACCCGCAGGGGTGTCATCCGCTTCCAGGAAGACGAATGGCATTACCGACAGGGCCCGCGCTGGCTCCCCGACGATCATGTCCGACAGGTCGCCATCGATGATTCCGGCCGAGCCTGGCTCGCCACCGCCGGCGGCCTCGGTTCGATCGAACATCGGCCCATGTCGCTGGCCGATAAGGCCGCGTTTTACGAGAACGAAATCGAGCGTTACATCAAGCGAACCCCGTTCGGTTACGTCGCGGAAGCACCCCTCCGCAAGCCGGCTGACAAATCCACTGCCGATCCCCAGGACAGCGACAACGACGGGTTATGGACCGCCATGTACGGCGCCGCCCAATGTTTCGCCTTCGCCGCCACCGAGGATCCGGACTCCCGGATGCGCGCCCGGAAAGCGTTTGAGGCGCTAAAGTTCCTCCAGACGGTGACGCAAGGCGGAGCGCATTCTCCGCCGGAGGGCTACGTCGCCCGGACCATCCGCCCGGTCGCCTGGCCTGATCCCAATGTCGGCCGAATCGAACGCGACCGTGAGGAACAAAAGGGCGACCGGCTTTGGAAGGTGTATGAACCGCGTTGGCCCAAGAGCGCCGACGGCCAGTGGTTCTGGAAGAGCGACACCAGCAGCGACGAACTGGACGGCCATTACTTTTTCTACCCGCTGTACTATGACTTCTGTGCCGCCTCGGACGCCGAGAAACTCGAAGTGCAAGCCGTGGTCCGGAAGCTCACCGATCATTTCCTCGAACACCACTACGTACTCATTGACCACGACGGAAAGCCCACTCGCTGGGCCATATTCGGTCCGCAATATCTCAATCGCGATCCCGATTGGTGGGCCGAACGCGGTCTTAACTCGCTGAGCATGCTGAGTTACCTCGCGGTCGCCGCGCACGTCACCGGCGACCCCAAGTATTCGGCCGCCTCGCGTGAACTCATCGAGCAACATGGCTATGCCCAGAACGCCATGTACGCGAAAGTCCAGCACGGCCCCGGCTCCGGCAACCAATCGGACGACGAAATGGCGTTCATGTGCTACTACAACCTCCTCCGCTACTCGCGCGACGAGGAGCTCAAAGCTCAAATGCGATTCTCCTTCTTCCGCTACTGGGCCAATGAAGCGCCGGAATTGAACCCGTTCTTCAACTTCGCCTACGCCGCGCACAACCTCGGCGCCACCATAACCATCACCTGGGGTAATTTCCCCTTGTCACCCTGGGCCGGCTGGCTCGAGGACTCCCGCGCCACGCTCTATGGCTTCCCCCTCGACCGCCTGAACTGGCCGCATCAGAACAGCCATCGCCTCGACCTGGTGCCGCTCGGCCAGGTCAAGGCACGGGACCTGTACGAGGCAGACCGCGGCCGGCGCGGATATCGGGTTAATGGGAAAGTCCTGCCGGTCGAGAACCGCCATTTCAACCACTGGAACACGGACCCCTGGCAACTGGACTACGGTGGTCATGGAAACGAACTCGCCTCCGGCACGGTATTCCTGCTCCCCTACTATCTCGGTCTATATCACGGTTTCATCGAGAAACCCTGATGCTCACCGCTTCGCGCCCGGCTGCTGAATCTCAGCTGCGACCGCTTTGAGGTCGTTGGCCACCGCCACCGCCAGCTTCCGCTCCACGCCGCCCCGCTGGAGCGTCGCTTGGACACTGGTGATGCGGCTCTGGGTTTGATCCGCCGCCACACCGCCGCAATTCAGGATCGCCACCATATCCTCCGCCATTTGCGCCTGGTTCGCCGCCGTCAGCCTCGCCTGCCCCAGCGCCGCACCGAGATTGCCGGCCAGTTGCGAGGTGGTTTTGGCCGACGGCTTGACCGTGCCGCGCGCGGCCGTGGTCAGGTTCTTCGTGAGTTGCCCGGTCCAGGTTTGGTCGATGGCGACACCCGGTTCGACCCGTGCCACTTCCGCTTTCAAGGTGCTGATGTCGTGCTGCCGCAACTGCTCCGGGCTCGCGAACATGGGCTGCGGTGGCGCGGCCGGCTGGGGACTGGGGGGAGTGGCGCGCGTCGGTGCCGTCGGTGCGTTCGGGGTGATTCCCTGTCGTGCGTTGTTCTGGTCGCTGAGTTCCCGGGCGCGTTGTTTGATGATGTGTGCCTGGCCCAGCGCCTGGCTGGTGCCGATGGCGAGCAGCAGAATGTAGAGTATGGCTTTCATAGGCGCTGGCTGAACATACGCTCCTCCGGGCCGAACTCAAACCGGAAAGACTGTCGGCGCAACGCGATGCGCTCGCGCTCGCGATACTCCGCGTCGCCCGCGACCCGGAATCGATCGGGCCACTCCTCCGCGAGGCATCCCAGAGCCTGAACGGTGACACACCCGACACTCCTGCACGACGCCCCTGCCAGCGGGAGAGGGCAACACCGCTACCGATCCCCGACTCGTGGTTCCGGCGGCGGGCAACGGCGACGGCACGAACGCCTTCGACCAACCCCGCCTCGTATCTGCGCATCACGGCCGTGGCCGATGTGCCGCCACTTACCGTTTACTTTGCATCCTCATCCAACTTTTTACTGGAACGATGGTGGCGGGATCGCCTGGCCCTCACGTTGAGCCAGTTGTTCCTCGCGTCCGTAGGTTCCATAAAACGGCACGTTCGCATCCAGCCACAAATAAAGGCGCCGGCGTTCGGAGTCGGTCCAATTGAGCGCGGGTCGATGCGTGGCGTCCTCCAGGAGACGGGTGAGCGGGCTGGCGTCCGCGCCGATCTGGCCCGGATGCGTGGCAATCTGGCTGATGCTATCGCCACCCCACTCATACCAACGCAGAAACGGCCGGAGATTCTCATACGACCGCGAGAAGTGCCCCGCCGGGTCTCCGCTCAACACCAGCGGGCTTCGCCCCGGCCCTTCCTGCCCGTCATGACACGCCACACAATGGCGGTCCAACACCGGTTGCACCAATCGCGGGAAGCTCAGCGGTTGCGATCCGTCCGGACCGGGTTCGAGCCGCGAAGGCGGCCGGCGCAAGGCCAGGGTCATGCGACCCTCCGCCGCGCTTCCCGGGGTTTCATGGCAGCCAATGCAGCTCCGTCGTTCGCCCGGCTGCAGGTAGACCGCGCTGCGCATGCTTTGGACCGCCCGGCCATGAGCGTCCACCGCCTGGAAATAGAGCGGCTTACCCGCCGGCGCCTGGAAATAGGCCGAACCATCGGATTCCACCGGCACGCTCCCGAGCAACATGCGCGCGTTCTCGGCGTTCGCGTGTCCGATGCGCGGTTCGTTGGCCGTGTGTGGAGCCGGCTTGGGCAGCAATTGGAAAACGCGCACTTCACGAATGCTCCGATCGGGTGGCAAGGCAAAGAAACTCCGACGCACGTCCGCCAACAGGAACTCACCGTACTCGCCCGATGCATGGTCCACCGTCGACGGGATGATCGGGGGTCGAGGCCGCGGCGCAAGCGGTATGGGATACATGCTCGAGACCGACGCGTCGCGGTAGAGCAATTCGAGGTTGCCCCAGCGATCGAAGTAGTAGAGCCCGGTCCGGGTGTCGCGTCCCTCGCCCGAACTCATCCCGGGGAGCGGATCAAAACTGAAGGAAACCAGCATGGTCTCCTCCGAAAGCGGCCAGGGACTGTGAAAGTAGCTCTTCGGCCAGCCGTCCGATTCCGGAAAGCAAACCTCCGGCGTCAGCACCTCGATCGCATCCATCCGGTCTTCGCCGGTTTGGGGATCGAACCCCACCCGCCGCGGATCGAGCAGCACCAGCGAACCACCCACGTCCGCGTGATGCGCTCCCGCCAGGAACAGGAGTTTTTCCGAGCCCGGGATGGGGCGCGGCTGGTAGCAGGCGTTAATCCGCATGGTGTAGTTCCCGAACAGGCTCGCGGCGCCGGTGCCATCGGGGTTGGTGGTCCAAAGGCCGTGAAAATTCGCGGCCGAACGATCCACGTAATCCCATCGGATGTAGACCAACCGGCCGTCGTTCATCACCGAGGGATGCCACTCACTGGTCTCGTGCACCGAGAGCGCCCGGAGATTCGCGCCGTCCGCGTCCATCCGATGCAGGGTGTACGTGGCGCACGGTTCCCACGCATTGTTGCAGCGCGCAAATCCCCCGCGACGGGTCGACATAAACGCCAACCCGCCATCGGGCAGCGGACAAGGATCGAAATCGTCCTCCACTCCCGAGGTGAGCTGGCGCAAACCGGAACCGTCCGGCGCCACGCGAAAGAGCTGAAACGACCGGCGATCGGCCGAATAGAAATCGGGCTTGGTGGCTGAGCGCTCGGCGTAAGCAAAGTAGATCGTGCTCGCGTCGTACGACAGCGCCAGCGTGGTGAAATTTCCGCCCGACAGCCGGCCCCCGAGTACATCTCTGAGCTTCAGCGACACTCCGGGTTGTTCGAGGAGGAAGACGCCGCCACCGCCGGCCACATTGCCGTAGTCCTGGAAATAGCCCATGTACTCGTGGAGCATCTGGCAGATGAACCGGTTCCGCTGCAGGAATACGATCGGCTGCCGCGTGATCCCGGACTCCTCGAGCGCCACCCGCCGCGTGAGCCAGCGCGCCTGCCGATACCCGCGAAGCCGCGCTTCCGCATCCAGTGTCTCGGCCTCGGCCGCGGCACGGCGCAACTCGTCCAACCGCGCCTGGTCGTGGCGCGCCCCGGAGGTTCCGGATCGGGCGCCCCGGCGCCGCCACCAGGCTTCCGCACGTTCCACCGCCGAGATCAGCGACTCCACCGACGCCGGGTTGCGACCCAACCGTTGTTCCTGCCGATCCCAGTCTTCCTCGACCCACTTCCGCAGTTCGACCTCCGGTTCGGGCATGGGCGCGGCCGGCAGCAAGCCGGAGACCCCCGCCGTCATCAGGACCACCAATACCAGGAACATCGGGGCGGGCCTAGTCGTTGTCATGCGCATGGGCTTGGGCTGTGTGCACCGATGCTACCGATCCCGACAGCACTGAAAAGCCCGAAATCGCAAATGCCACCCCACCTCGCTGGTTCGGCGGTGAACCAAGCTGGTTCATGGATTCAGGGGCTTCTCTGCTTGGGAGAGGATTGGCCCATCCCAAATCTCCAATTTCCCACGTCCCGAATTCATGTCGCATATGCGACATAAAATCGGGACGTGGCGGAAGCGACGGGAACACTCGGCGCGGCTGCGCGACGGGAGCTATCGGCGGGGGTGCGGGCGTTTCGACCCGCCAGATCTCAGCGAGACTGGCTTCCTCCATTGGCCTGAATCACGTCCAATTCCGCCAAAGCGGCAAACGGCTGTTCCCGGACTTCCGAGTTCACCACCAGCCGCAGGAACCGCGCAATCAGCGGCTGCGAGAAGCGGAGCGTGACGAGGTCGGCCGTATCGGTGCCGCGTATCAGCGCCGCGGGCTCGCCCCAGCGGTCGGCGCGGCGCGAGACGTAGAGATCCGCCCGGGCGATGCGCCCGTTGGATTGATCCTGGCGCGGCAGGCAAGTGACACCCGAGATCGTGAGTTCTCGGCCCAAATCGACGACGAGTTCATGCGGCGGAGCATCGTGGTGCGGTTGCCAGCGCGTGTGCCAGAAAGTGGCCGGATCGCCATCGAGAATGTTCGCCGCCAGGTTGCCGTGCGCGTGGTCCTCGCTGCCAACCTGGATCACGGCTGCGCCACGACCGGCCAGACCGCCGGTCCGCAACCGCTCTTCGATCCACACCGACGGGAGCGCGGTGGTCGGACGGAACCTCTCGCTGGCCGCATAGTGGAACAGGCTGCGTCGAAACTGTCGCGCGGCGGGACGTTGATCCAGATCGCCGGTCAGATCGTAGCCGCACACCAACAGTAAACCGTTTCCCAGCCTGCCCTCGAACAGTTGACCGAGCAGCGTGTTGAAGTGAAAGTCCGGAACCAGCTGCACGATGGGACGGAACCCGGACGGGGCACCCGTCAGGTCAAAGGTGGTGGCGCCCTGGCACAGTTCACGCCATTGCCAGTCGCTCCAGCCTTGGTTGGGGAACTCTTTCAAGGCCGGATGTCCTGGATCACAGAGCAGACCGAGGGACGAGAATCGGTTGCCCCACCAACCGGCCGACCAATAGACCGACTCGAATCCCGTCCTGGCCGTAAAGGGATTCTTGATGCCGGCCGCCAGCAGGAGCACTTTGCCGCCAGAATTCAGCACCGCAAGCGCCGCTGCGTCCAGCGCGCGGGTCATCAGCACCTCCGGTGGGTCCGGTTCGGCAGCGCCCGGGGGATAGACCCACAGGTTCCATCGGTTCACCGCGTCGCCGCGACGCACCGTCAAGGTCAGCGCGCTCGGCGCCGGGACGCCATCCAGCGGCATGCGGATCACGCCCAGGTCGATCACGCTGCCGACCGTCACCGCCGGGGAATGGAACTGCCCCTGAACCCGGCTCGGTCCACCTGCGTCCTGGACCCTCCAATCCACCGTCTCAGCCGGCAAATTGGAGGCACCGAAATGCGCCAGTTCGATCCTGGCCGTGAACCGCTCATCCGCGGTCCAGACAAACTTGGGAAACCTTGCCAGCAGGACCGTCGGGGCATTCCAGGCGCGGACTTCGGCGGCGCTCACGATGCCCTTGGATTCCCAGAAGGGATCCAGAATGCCGACCAACGCCTCGCTCTGGCCGGTGAAATCGTTGAGCATGAGCAACTGGTAGCCGGCATAACCGCGGGTGCGCAACATAGCCTCGTGCTCGGCCTGGTATTGCGTCAGTTGAAACCGCGCCGAAGCCCGCACGAAGTCCGGCAACTGACCGGCCAGACCGTTCGCCATCAGCGCGCGCCGGTAACGCTCGAGATTCAACGGCAGCAGCGGCCCCGTAAACTTCGGGAGCAACGCATCGTAGTCGGGAAATACCGGGCGCTGTCCGGTCTCATGCGCAATCACGGGCACTGGGGAGGCGGCGAGGGCGTTGGCAAAATCCCAGTCCGTGTGCGCGGGGCCGACCCCCCGCGTGCTCGCGCTGGTGTGATGGGTGAACCAGAAATCGTCCGCCGGTAAATGTTTGCGCGCGCCGCACGCGGTGTAGAGCCGGCGCGGATCGAGAATTTTGATCTCGTCGACCAGTTCGTTGACGCGATCCCAGTCGGTGCTTTGGTTGCCGAACTCGTTGCCGATGGCGCAGAGCAGAAACGACGGATGATTGCCGTAGGCCTCCGACATCCGGTGCAGTTCGGCGCGCAGGAACTCCGTCACCCCCGGGTCGCGACCGATGGCCGGGGGCTTGGTCGCGGTCTGGATGCCCCAGTCGTCGACCCAGGCGGCGGTTTCCGGCTGCAGATAAACCCCCAGCCGGTCGGCCGCCTCGAACGCCGCCTCCGGCGGACACCAGGTGTGGAACCGGACATGATTGAATCCATATTCCTTGACCACACCAAGGATGCGCAACCACTCGTCGACGGCCATCGGCGGATGCCCGGTCCTGGGGTAGACCGCGCAATCGAGCGTGCCGCGCAGATAGATGGGCCGGCCGTTCAGAAGCAGTTGCCGGCCGACACGCTCGAGGTGGCGAAATCCGAATGTGACCGTGGCGGCCTCGGTCGAAGCCGCGCGTTCACCCAGCTCAACCTTCAACCGATAACGCACCGGATGGAATTCATCCCAGGCCGCTGCCGGCTCCGCGAGCCGCAGTGTGATCTCGTGCGTGCTCAACCCGGGCGGGCAGCTCAATGCCGCGGCGGCTTGAGCCAGCGCCACCTCTACCCGCTCCGGGAACAGGAGGAACCGCGCGGGTTCCAACACCGGTTTATCAGTCGTGTTCGCCACCCGCGCCACCACGCGCACCGAGTGCCGGTCAGCAGCAGGGAACACCCTGAGCGAACGGATCGACACCGGCGGCGACGCCTGGAGCACGAGCGCGCCGACCAGACCGTTCCAGCGTGATTGGGTCTCGGGACCGTAGGCGTGGGTAATGGTCGAGAGATTGTGGATCATTCGATTGTCGACGCGAAGGGTCAGCCGGTGCCAACCCGGAGCCAGCACCCCCAGTTCGTAACGGTGTTCGGCCACCAGACTGTCGCACTCCCCCGCCCTGCGTCCATCCACCCAGACTTCAGTGCGCCACAGCGCGCGTTCGAGCCGCAACGTGACCGGGCGCTCCCGCCAGGCGACCGGGATCTCGACCTCCCGCTCGTACCACGCCGCGCCAACGAACAAATGTCGACGCACGAGGTAACCGTGCTCGTCCGCACGCACCGGCTCTTTCACCCCGGGAAACCGGGTGGTCACCGGATACGGCGCGGCGTGCAGCATGGTGTTGGTGTCGAGCGCGAAACCGAACCCGGCCAGGTCGGTGGTATTCGGCAGGGTGATCCGGTCGGAATTCGCGATCGGCGTGGCGGGCCAATTCGCGGTAATGCCGGCATCGCCGGGGTCGAGCCGCAGCCGCCATTCACCGGTGAGATCAAGCGTGTCCCGGGCAGGGAGTGAACCCACGGACAGCCAACCCGCCAGGCCCACCCTGAGCCAGAAACAGCTCCCTCCCGCACGCGGTCGCATCCTGCGTCGCGCCCGGATGCGTCCCGCGCCGTTACCCATGAGGCTGGCGATGAAGTTCACGACGAAGTCCCCGGGTCAGATGGTGTCAGAGGTATTACGTGTCCCACTCCAGCGCACAGTTGGCTCAACTCGCGGGCGCCACCCAATCGTCCGTGAAGGTGACGCCGCCATCCTCGAACGTGACCGTGATGGATTCATAGACGAACGCGATCTCCTCGGCGGGAGGATAGCCAACCGTTGCCGCGTCGGATTTGTTCGGCATCCAGGGACGCACCGAGATGAGCCGCGCATTTCGGAGTTCGTAAGTCAGCAATTTGAAGTCCTTGCCAGACAGACTCGGAGCCCACACCTCGAACCGGACGGAGGTGAGTCGTTCGTTCATGGCGAGCGCCTCCACCAGGCGCGGCGATCCGCGGTTGAGCAGCTTGACCACCCGAAACGGCTGATGCTGGCGTTTGCCGGTGGGCAATCCGCTGGCCGCATCGTAGGGCGCGAGGATCTCGTGCGAATAGGCGAGCACCGAATGTGAATCCTCGCGGCCCGGGGTGATTACCTCACCCAGGATCCTGCCCATACTTGCCCCCTCCAGCCACATGTACACCTTCGAGGCGGGATCCGAAGCGAGCTGCGCCATCAGGCTCGGCATTACCAGCATCCAGGCGGTCAACATCAGGCCACGGGTCAATCGCATTAATTTCATCGGATTCCTTTCAGGGTGGGAGTTCAACCAGCCGATAGAACCCGGCGGCGGCAGCCACCGGCAATTCGAGATGCAGCCGTCCATCCGCGGGCGCAATCCAGGTGCGCAGGTTCCGGAACGACTGATTCAAGTCTTCGCTGTATTCCAAACCGTAGATCCGCCCGGCCACGCCGTCCCATGCCAGGGAAAGCGACGCCCGCCCCGCGGACAACTCCAGCATCCCCACACCCGACGGAGACAACGCTGCCGCCGTCCGACGCGCCGGCAAGCCGCTGTCCAACGCGTATGCCCGACGATCCGTAAATGGCCGGCCCCCCCAATCCTTCGTCGGCAACCCGCGTCCCATGCCCGAAAACGCGGCCGGTCCAACCCGGAAGTGCTGCCAGATCGCCGGTTCCGCCCAGAATTCCGGCAGCGCATCAGTCACCCGAAACACCGGCAGCTCCGCGGAAACCGACTCGACTTGCATCCCGTGCAGAGTCTGCGATCGACGCTCCGGCGGCAGCCGATCGGTCGGATCCAGAAGCAGTGCCATTCGCGTGTGGTCGCTCGGATCCAACAGAAGCGTCAGTCCTTCGTAGGAAGCAGCGGGCTGTCCCACCATGGCCAGTGGCTCACCCCCCAGAACCACGGTGCAGGCACCGGCCACGCCGACGAGACACCGACACCCATGGAGCATCCACCTGATCATTGAACTTGCGGTGGCAAAACACATATCGTGGTTGTGGGTATCGTGCGGCCCACCGCCACACCCAGCAAGCGGAATTATCACGCGCGCTGAGCTTCGTCCTCAACTTCTCGCTTTGGCCATCGAAAGCAGGGGCGCGCCAGAAAAGGCTGTATCCGGCAAAGCAGTTGGTTAGACTCCCGCGATACGCAACGTCAGAATTCCATGCGGATGAAGGTTTCGTGGATCTGACCTGCGCAATCACCGCGGTCGCCGTTTACCGAACAACCCGGAGCAACTATGCCACACAACATGAATTCGAACCTCCGCCTGATGCCGTGCCTGGACATGCAGCACGGGCGGGTGGTTAAAGGCGTCCGGTTCGTCGACATCAAGGATGCCGGGGACCCGGTGGCCTGCGCGCAGGCGTACTGCGCGGCCGGCGCTGACGAACTGGCCATGCTCGACATCACCGCCACCGTCGAAAACCGCGCCACGATGCTCGAAGTCGTCCGACGCGTCGCCGCCGTCGTCACCATCCCTTTCACCGTCGGCGGAGGTATCAGAGATGTCGCGTCCGCACGCGCGGTCATCGAGGCGGGAGCCCACAAGGTGTCGACCAGCAGCGCCGCGTTTCGCCACCCGGAGGTGATTGCCGAACTGATCCGTGAACTCGGGGCGGACAAAGTCACGGTGGCCATTGACGTGGACCGCAACCCCAGGCTGCCCTCGGGCTACGAAGTGTTCATCGACGGCGGACGCACCGCCACCGGCGTTGACGCGCTGGAATGGGCCAAAGAGGTTTCCGGCTACGGCGTGCGCTGCATTCTCCCGACCAGCAAAGCCACCGATGGCGCCCGCACGGGCTTCGACCTGCCTCTCATCCGGATGATCGCCTCCGCCACACCCGCGGAAGTGGTGGCCTCGGGCGGCGCCGGCACGATGGACCATTTCCGCGAAGCAGCCGAGGCGGGCGCGACGGTCCTGCTGGCGGCATCCGTGTTTCACTTTGGACTGATCGCCATCCCCGGGCTGAAGGAGTACCTCCGCGGCTGCGGATTCAAGGTGGGACGGTAGCGCGTCCGCCGGTCTGGACTCGACGGCCCAATCCCGGGGGCGCAAACGGCGCCGGGGATAATCCGCCGTCAGCCAATCGCGCGTGCTGCCGATCCTACCGCAGTTCCTTGAGCTTCAGATTGCGGAACTCAATCCGGTAACCTTCACCTTCAAGCCCCACCAGGCCGCGGAGACTGCCGCAATCCGCGATCTGGCAGGTGACCGCCCCGTTGACCCATAAGCTCAGGCTCTTGCCTCGCGCGGTAATCTCGAGCCTGTTCCATTCGCCGGCGGGTTTGATCCGGCCGTCCGTCACCTCCTTTTTCGTATTGAAAAACTTCTTCTTGCCATCCGCCACCGGCGTTTCGCCAAAGAGAAATCCACCGTCGGCGTCGCCAAACTGGGCCTGATGCCAGATGGCGCCATCCTTGGAATTGCGAATGTAGGCGCCACTGTTATACCCCTTCATCCCTTCGAACCTGGTGTAGCGAAACTCAAAATGAAACACGGCATCGCCGAATTCCCGATCATGCAGCAGCATGTCGTGTCCCCCGTCGCCATCGCACACCAGCACGTTGCCCGAATCGTCGACGTGCCACTGCGCTCGGCCCAGCGGTGCCCCGGGCGGCACGGGGACCCGCGACCATCCTTTCAGGTCCGCGGACGGCATGAGGTCGATCCAGCCGGAGGAATTTGACTCGAGGGCACTGGGCGTCAGTTCGGCGGCGGCCGGCCGTGCCGGAAGTGTGAAAGCCAACAACAGACCGGCAAGCATACCGCAAGCGCGGCGGATTGAGGTTGGCATCGTCTCCGGACGGGGCGTGGTGCTATGCATGGCCTAGCGAAGTACCGTTTCAGACCGGCCCAGTCAATCGCGAATCGGGCAACATCCGGGAATCCCGGGCGCCTTCCTCCCGGCCGGTTCCACCTTGAACAAGCGTCCCGGCTCGGGCACGATCGCGCGCGATCTGAATCCGATGAACTCAACGCGCATTAACCTGATACTGGGCAGGCAAACCGAAAGCCGATTCCATAAGCTGTGGCGAATACCCCGGTTCCTCGTAATCGTCCTGTTCCTGCTGGGGCCGACGGCAACCCGGGCTGCGGTTCCCGCACCGCCCCCTCCGCCAATCACGGTCCAGAATCCCAGCCTCCCACTCGACCAGCTGAGATGGCTGCTGAAGCCGCTCACCCAGGAGGAACTGGTCATCGAAGCCGATGCCTGGCGCGACTTGCTCAAGGACAAGGTGCGCGAAATCGGCAACGCCGAAATTGCCAGCCGACAGACCGGCGCGCCTCCCGCCGAAGCCACGCCGGGCCAGGGCGCACAGCTCACGGCGCCGGACGCCGCCCAGCGAAGCCAGATTCTCGCTTCGCTGGCCAGGTTGCGGGAACAGCGGAGCGCCCTCGTGGATCGTCTGAATGTGGTGCTCACCGAACTGAGAGCCAAAGGCGGCGATGTCGCTCCCTACGAGCGTTACCGCGACGCGGTATCGGAGATTATCGTGGATGTGACCGACACCTCCGCGCTCTGGAACTATGTTTACGGCTGGGTCAGATCCGAGCACGGCGGGGTGAAATGGGCGGTGAACCTGGTCAGGTTCATGGTGATCCTCGCGGTGTTCTACTTTGTTTCCAAGCTCGCCGGCAAGGCCGCCGAAAAGGCCTCCGGTGCCGCCAAGGGACTCTCCACGCTCCTGCGCGAGTTCATGGTGGTTTCGGCACGCCGCGGCATTCTCTTCATCGGCCTGCTCGTCGCCATCTCGGCCATGGGCATCCCGGTGGGACCGCTCCTGGCCGTGATCACCGCCGCCGGTTTCGTCATCGGCCTCGCCCTGCAAGGCACCCTCAGCAATTTCGCCAGCGGCTTGCTCCTCCTGTTTTATCGTCCGTTCGACGTGGGTGACGCGATCGATGCCGCCGGTGTCGCCGGATCGGTGAAAGCCATGAATCTCATGTCCACCCGCATTCAAACGTGGGATAACAAGTCGATGATTGTCCCCAACAACAGTATCTGGGGAAGCGTCATCACCAACATCTCGCGCACCGACCGCCGCCGTGTCGACATGACCTTCGGCATCGCCTATGGCGATTCGATCGATAAGGCTCAGGCCATCCTCGAAAAAATCCTGACCGACCATCCCAAGGTGCTCAAGGACCCCGCCCACACCGTCCGGCTCCATGAACTCGGCGAGTCCTCCGTGAACTTCGTTGTCCGGCCCTGGGTCTTGCCCGCCGATTACTGGGCCGTCTATTGGGATGTCACCCGGAAGGTCAAAGAGGAATTCGATCGCCAGGGCGTCACCATCCCCTTCCCCCAGCGCGATGTGCACCTCTACCCGACCGGCGATAAACCCGCCCAGACCTGATGCTGATGCCGGCGGTTCCCCGGGGCAACCGGAGATCCGGCGAAGCCAGCACCCCTCAATCGCCCAGCATCCATAGCGTCACGCTGTCGGCGTCGCGCACAAACACCCGGCGTCCTGCCACCACCGGATGCGCATAGATCGGCGTGTCCGAAACGGGATAGCGGGCGAGTTCACGATAACCTTCACGGCTCGGCTCAAGCATCACCAAACCCGACTTCTCCGGCGACGTCACCAGCACCGGACCCGCGTCCACCAGCGAACCGAAGTTGCTGACCCGGTTGGTACTGATCCACTGCGTCGCGCCGGTCACCTGATCCAGACAAAAATACCGCCCGCGATCCGAAAGGGCGAACAACAAGCCATCCTTGAGCACCGGCGTGTTATACACGGTGCCGAGCTCGGCCTGGTGCCAAACCTCCCGCGCCGTGAAACCCGTGCCCTGCGATTCGATGCGCACCGCCCGCGTGCCCGTCCCCTGGCCGCTGTAGATCACGGTCGCCTCCGCCACCACCGGCGTCACGGAGTTCCAGTAACCGGGCTTCGGCGAAGTCGGCACCTGCCAAAGTCGCCGGCCATCCGCCCACGCATGGCCCGCCAGGCTCTGTTCGGTTTGCACCACCACCTGCATTGCGCCGTTGATCGTCAACGGAACCGGCGAAGCATACGCCGGCCCCTCCCCTGCCCATTGCCATTTGACCTTGCCGGAATGGAGCTCGAGCGCGACCAGCAATCCCTCATCCTTGCCCCCCAAATGAACCACGCAAAGTCCCTGCGTGACCAGCGGCGACATCGAGGTGAAAAACATGGGCAGCGCCGCCGCCAACGCTTCGTGTCGCCAGGCCAATTCACCCGTGTCGGCATCCAGACCGGTGAGCACACCCCCCACCCCGAGCGCAACCACCTTGCCCCCGGCCACCGCCGGCGAACTACGCGGCCCCGCGTATCGTTCCGCCGGCCCCGTCACTGACACCGCCTGGTAGGCGTGTCGCCACCGCTCGCGGCCGTCACCGACATCCAAACAAAAGACCACTTCGGTCTCGTCCAAGCGTCCAAAGGCGTACAGCCGATCCCCCACCAAAGCTGGAGTGGCATCGCCCAAACCCACCGAGGTGCGCCATTGCCGCTTGAGGACCGGCGGCCACTCCGCGGGCGCAATGAATCCGCCGATCTTCCCGTCGTGACCCGTCCCGCGCCAGCACGGCCAATCCTGGGCGACTGCAGCCGCGACACCGCCCAGGACGAGGAACAGCAGCGTCAATTGCAGGCGCAGGTTCACGATCGCGATCCGCTCCAGACGGACGGACATCGGCCATTGCGCTCGATCCAGAAGAGACGCACAGGCTCCGCCAGTCCGCTCAGACCTGGTTCGCCGGCGGCACCTGGTAGCCCGGACGGTTCGCGTCCTTGAGCAATTCGTTGGCCTCGACGGCGAAGTCGCCGGTGTGCCGCTCCGTCTTGGGATCGAAGGTGAGCCAGGGACCGACCACGTAACTGTTGTCCGCTTCCGGCAACCCCACACCCTCGCTCATCATCGCGTGCAGTTTCATGAAGTGCTCGTAGGCATCCTGGTTATCGCCGAACCGCCCCGCCTTCGCGTTGAACGGAACCAACTGGCCAAGGCGATACGAGTTGTTCATGAGATGCCCCAGCACACACCCGTAATGGGCATCCGCCGCGGTGCCATTGGCCATCTCCGGCCTGCCTGCCCGGCAGGCGGCCACAAAACTGCCCCAGTTCCCCCCAGGGGTGACCTTCCCGGCCGGAATCTCGAACTCTTGCGCCTGCGAACTTCCTTTGCGGTAATACTTATTCCGAATGATCCTGCCGCCGTCCTCGAAGTAATACTCATTCTCCACCTGGCGCGGGTAACCGCTGTAGTTCACATTTCGGACATTGAAAAAGACAAACTGGCCATTGGGGTACTCGCCGATGCCGAACATCGTGTTGGGGGTTTCGCCCTGGTCGTTCCACTGGAAGCGTCCGCCCAGGGCCATTGCCCGCACGGGATGCGTCAACCCCTCGTCCAATGCCCAGCGCGCCATGTCGAGCTGGTGCGTGCCTTGATTGTTCAGATCGCCGTTGCCCGTCTCCCAGAACCAATGCCAGTTGTAGTGCACGTAGTTGTCGTGATACGAATCGATGACCGCCGGCCCACGCCATAAATCCCAGTCCAGGTGCGCCGGGGGCGCCGAGGGACTCTTGAACCCGATGCTCGCCCGCGGCTTGCAACAGTAGCCATACGATATCTTCAGCCGGCCAAACTTGCCGGCACGGATCAAATCGTGCAACCCGGCATTGCGGGCGTCGCTCCGGCTCTGGGTCCCGTGCTGGACCACGACCCCGTAGCGCTGCTGCGCCTCAAAGGCCACCCGACCCTCAACCACGTCATGGCTCATCGGTTTCTCCACGTAAACATGCTTGCCGGCTTGCGCCCCCCAAATCGTCATGAGCGAATGCCAGTGATTCGGCGTCGCAATCGAAAGCGCATCCACGTTCTTGTCCTCAAGCGCCTCGCGCACGTCCGTCACCCCGCGACAAGTCGATTTGCCGCCCAACTTCTTGTTCAATGCCTCCAGTTTGGCGGCCAGGACCCGTCGGTCCGGATCGATCAGGTAGGCCAACTCCACGTTCTCCTGTTCCAACAAGCCGTCGATGTGGTTCTGTCCTCGGCCATTGACACCCGCCACCGCGATCCGCAGGCGTTCGTTTGCCCCCATCACCCGGAAGGATGGAGTCCGGCAACCGTAGATGAACACCGACGAACCGGCCGCCAGCGAGGTTTTCAGAAAATGACGTCGTGTGGTTTTGAGCATGATTGGGTCCTCAAGGGGTTGATGTTGTCGGAATACGCTTCATCGGCTGTCAGCACATACTAAAGAACTCAAGCCCGGCGGCCAAGCCTAGAAATGCATCGATCTTGTTCCGATCCGACTCCAGCCCAAATCCTTTGCCGCAGCTTCGTTCAACCCGGGAACATCCGAATTTGACAGCACCCGGGGATTCGCGCTACTAAAACGGTGAATGGACAATGACACCAGTGGCGGTTACCTGGCTTGGGGAGTGGATCATATCGCTTACGGCCCTGTGGAATTGCCGGCCCTTGTATCGTGGATCAAACAGGGCCGCGTCACCGCGGAAAGCTGGGTCTTCAAGGAAAACAACGGAACCTGGACCCGCGCCGCCGACCTGCCGGAGCTGAAGCTCCTGTTCAAATCCAAACATGCCCCCGCAGCCGAAGCCGGCGCCAGCACCCACGGCATTCAACCCGGCTCACTGCGCCGCATCAAGATGCTGGCGGATGTCGAGGAACGCCTGCTGGCCTCGCTGCTCGCCTACCTCGAGGTGGTCCGCGTGCCCGCCTTCGGAACCGTCTTCAATCGCGGCGATCATGGGGATGCCCTGTTTCTGGTGCTCGAAGGCGAGGTGCGTGCCCGGGTGATGATTGATGGACGCGAGACCACGCTCAGCACCATGGGGGTCGGCGAGTGCTTCGGCGAATTGGCGATCGTCGACCATGGCCCGCGCTCGGCCGACGTGATTGCCAATAGCGCGAGTGTGCTGATCAAGGTATCGGCCCAGGCGCTCCGGAGAATGTTCGACGAAGCGCCCGCGCTGGCGGCTCCTTTCATGCTCGCCCTGACCCGGGTGATCGCCCAACGCGTGCGCGTGTTGACCAAGCGCTACGAAGATTCCATTCACTTCTCCCGCACCGTTCACGGAGACGAGGCGTAAAGCCACCCGGCTCGTCCAACTGGGATCGGGTCCGCCTCAAGCCAACGCCACCCAGAGCGCGATGCAGGCAATGTGCAGCACTTGGTCGACCCAGATGGCGATAGTGCCGGCTTCGGGCGCCGCTTCGCTCCGCTTGAAATAGCGGATCCACCAGACCACCGGCCAGCGCGTGTCGATCAGCAGGTGAATCGCGCCAAGCACCAGACCGGCGTGCCAGCCGAGTGCCCATCCCAGGCACACCCCGTGAATCGCGGCATGCACCCAACCGGCCGGGTGCCGCAGGCTCTTTTTGTTACGGGCCATCCAGTCGTTCTGGAACAGCCAGTCCGCCACCAGATGGGCGACCAAGCCGCGTTCGAAAGGGGTTAACATGCGTTGGGTCCGATTCAGAATCGCACAAACTGTCGGGCGTGGCGCGATCGTGCCTGCTCTTCCTCGCGGTGCCGGGCGTTGAGGATGGCCTGAGCGGTTTGACGGGCCACACCCTGGGCCAGGTTGACGGCGTCCAGGTCAAACTGTCCCGTCTGCAGCCCTCCCAAGGCAATCACTCCCAGCAACTCCTGCTCGAGCGCGATGGGCACCCAGACCAGGGACGCCGTTTCGAAGCCGAGGCGCCGCTCCCCGACGGCAAACGCTTCGCCGCGGACATCGGCGAAGAGCCGCGCTTGCGGCTCTTTCAGGGCTGGTTCCAGGAATCCCTGCCCGTCCGCCACGGCCTGTTGTTGCGCCGGAGTCAATTGCAGATTCACGGTTCCGCGAAGCTCGAGGCGGTTCGAGAATTGGGACCGCAGTACCAGGAGACCCCAGTCGACCAGCATCGCCCGGCTCAATTGCCTCAAGATGACCATTAACAGTTCGTCGAGGCCCCGGCATTCGCCGATCGCCTTGCCAATCTCGTCGTACACTACGAGATGAGCGCTCAGCCGTCGGATCCGCTCGCTCGAAGTCCGGATCATCGCGAATAGAACGCT
Source organism: Verrucomicrobiota bacterium (assembly GCA_023383055.1). Lineage (GTDB taxonomy): Bacteria > Verrucomicrobiota > Verrucomicrobiia > Limisphaerales > JAHDYP01 > JAHDYP01. Next base: position 17,948 of record JAHDYP010000105.1, read on the forward strand.
CATGCCGGCGCGGCCGCCCCGCGCCTGAAGTTCGTCGAAAGCGGCTTTGGACAAACGCAGGGTGCGGATGGTCCCTTCGGCGACCGCCGACGCCGAGCGCGGCTTTTGGTCAAAAAGCGACATCTCACCAAAGTAGTCCCCGGCTTCAAGGACGGTCAGGGTCTTGCGCGCGCCGCCGGTGCTGTCGGTTCGCATCTCAATTCGGACTCGTCCTTCGCGCAGGAAGTACATGCTGTCACCGGGATCGCCCTCGCCGAAGACGCTTTGGCCATCGGTATAATCCCGGACTTCCAAGGCGTGGGCGAGGCGGTCCAGGGCGGCGTCATCGATCGACTGCAGCACGGCGATGCGTTTGAGTTCGTGGGGTTCCATGGCGCTACTCCAATCGGGCCAGGGCCTTGAGTTCCTGGGGATGATTTGCCTTGCCGAGCGCGTCCTCTTCGCTGATCACGCCGTCAAGGAGCAATTCCCGGAGGGACTTCTCCATCGTGCACATTCCGTCGCGCGTGCCGGTCTGGATGGCCGAGTAGATCTGGTGGGTTTTGCCCTCGCGGATGATGGCGGCGATCGCCGGCGTGACCACCATGATCTCGCGTGCCGCCACCCGGCCATCACCATCGAGCCTGGGCAGCAGGATCTGGGAGATCACGCCCTTGAGCGAGGAGGCGACCATCACCCGAATCTGCTCCTGTTGATAGGGCGGGAACACGTCGATGATCCGGTCCACGGTCTGCGCCGCGTCCTGCGTATGCAGCGTGGAGAGCACCAGGTGGCCCGTCTCCGCCAGGGTCAACGCGGCGGCAATGGTCTCGAGATCGCGCATTTCGCCGACCAGGATCACGTTGGGATCCTCGCGCAGAACGCTCTTCAGCGCGCGCGGGAACGAGTGCGTGTCCGAACCCAATTCGCGCTGGTTGACGGTGCAACGGTTGTGGCCGTGCACGAATTCAATCGGGTCTTCAATGGTGATGATGTGGCCTTCCCGTTCCTGGTTGATGAGATGGATGACCGCCGCGAGCGTCGTCGACTTGCCGCACCCGGTCGGACCGGTCACCAGCACCAGCCCCCGAGGCAACAACGCCAACTCCCTCACGATGGGCGGCAGGGTCAGTTGCTCGAACGTGGGGATGTTCTCGCCGATGGTGCGGAACACGCCGGCCACCGAGCCGCGCTGCATGAAAACATTGACCCGGAAACGGGAGACCCCGGTGATGCCGATCGAAAAATCCAGTTCATGTTCCTCCTCGAACTTCGCTTTCTGGTCGTCGGTCAGAATGCTGTAAATCAGGGTCTTCGTCTCGTCGGGGCCGAGCTCGGTCTCGTAACCGCTCGGAACCAGGCGGCCGGCGATGCGGATCATGGGCGGCTGGCCCATGGTGAGGTGGAGGTCGGAGGCTTTGCTGTCGACAGTGTGTTGGAGGAGGTCGGCGAGGTCCATAAGCTTGGGTGTGGGTTTAAAGAGAGAAGTCAATTGGTGCCGCCCATGTTCGGCGCCGACGTAGGCCCGCCCTGCGGGTACCCTCGCCCCCGCCGGGGGAGAGGGCCGGGGGGAGGGGGGAAATCCATGGCCGAATTGCGGAATGCTTCACCATGGTGTGTGACCTTTCCATCGCGATTTCCGAAGGCAGCTCATCCCTGGTGGATTCCGGGTTAAGCCATTCCCGAGGTGCCGGAGAAAATCCCTTTCAGGTTCATTTTCAGTTCATCAGGCTTGGGCGAAAAGCGCAACGCCTCGGCTTCCTCGAGTTTCCCGGCCTTGACCAGGTCGACCAGCGCCTGGTTGAAGGTCTGCATGCCCTCGGAACGCGACGACTGGATTGCCGCGGGGATCCTGGTGGTGTCTCCTTCCAGGATGAGTTTCTTCATGCGGGGTGTGTTGATCAGAATCTCGAGCGCGGCCACGCGCCCGTTCCCCATCCGGGGCAGGAGCTTCTGACAGATGATCGCCCGCAGGCCGAGGGAAAGCTGCATGCGAATCTGCGCCACCCGATCGGTCGGGAACAGGTTGACGAGACGTTCGAGGGATTCCGGCGCGTCCTGGGTATGCAGCGTGCCGAAAACCAGGTGACCGGTCTCCGCGGCGGTCAGCGCCACGCCGGCCGATTCCATGTCGCGCATCTCGCCGATGAGGATCACATCCGGATCCTGGCGGAGCACGTGTTTGAGCGCGGCCGCGAAACCCGCGGAGTCCACATCCATTTCGCGCTGGTTGATGAGGGCCAGCTTGTTCGCATGCACGAACTCGATGGGGTCCTCCAACGTCATGATGTGGCACGCCTCGGTCGCGTTGATCTGATCGATGAGCGCGGCCAGGGTGGTGGATTTGCCGCTGCCGGTCGCCCCGGTGACCAGCACCAAACCTTCATTGGCGGCGGCGATGGTCTTCAGCACCTCGGGCAATTCGAGTTGATCCAGGCTGAGGATCGTGGTCCCGATGGTGCGCAGCACCAGCCCCGGCCTGTTGCGCTGAAAGAACAGGTTGGCGCGAAACCGCCCCAACCCGGGCAGCGCCACCGCCGCATCGCAATCCTTGCCTTCGAGAAAACCCCGGACCTTTTCCTCGCTGCCGAGGACTTCGCTTACCAGGCGCAGCACATCGGTTTCGGTCAGGGGGGGCATTTCGAACCGGCCCAACTGGCCGTCAATACGACCCATGGGCACCTCATCACATTGGATGTGCAGGTCCGAGCCGCGGTTCTCCACGAGCACCCGCAACAAATCCGCCAACCCGGGAGGCTTCATGCCTCCGCTTCTATCCGGGGAGCGCGCAAATGTCGAGCGTTGTTACCGTTGGCCTATTTCAGACTCTGCAACCACGTTCTCAATTCCGGCGATACGGAGGTAAACCGTATCCGCGCCGGGCCGGCAGCCTGGCTGTCGGCCGGCACGGCCACCTTGGCATAGATCTCGCCGGCGGGATTGCCGGACGTGGTGGCACCCACGCTGATCTTCAGGTTGCTGAGCACGGCCAGCGCGGCCGCGGTCTGCAACTCCCCTTCAACCACATTCACCGCGGTCAATTGCCCGTCGAGCACGGTCCGGCCCACGAACTTCTCCTCGAGAATCGTGAAGTGTACCGGCAGCGGCGGCGAGAGCGGGATCAACCGTTGGGAGCGATCCGGCAGCGAAAGGTCGAACGGCTCGCCCATGCCACCGATCTCGAACAACCGCAGACTCTCCCGCGCCCCTTTCGGTTCGACGGTGAATTCGCCGTCAATGCGCAATGCCGCAGTGACCCGGGCGCGGGCATCCTCGGAAATCAGCAATTGGCCGCCCGCGGTGTAGGATTCGATGCGACCCGCGAGGTTCACATTCGATCCCACGGCGGCGTATTTGGTTCGCCGTTCCGAACCGATGTTCCCGACAATCACGGGACCGGTGTGAATGCCGATGCCCATCTCGAGCTCGGCGGCACCCTTCTCCGCGAGCCGCCGGTTCACCTCCGCCATGGCCAGTTGCATCGCAAGTCCGCAGGCCACCGCCTTGGCCGCGTGATCCGCGCAGGCCACCGGCGCGCCAAAGATGACCAGGATGGCATCGCCGATGATCTCGTCGATGGTTCCCTGGTACCGGCCGATGACCTCGACCATGGCTTCGAGATAGAGATTGAGAAACTCGATCACTTGAGGGGGAGTGAGCCGGGCGGCGAGAGCGGTGAACCCGCGCAAGTCCGACATCAGGATGGTGACCTCGCGTTCTTCCCCGCCCAGTTCGAGCCCTTCGGGCGACTGCAAAATGCTGGTGGCGACCTCCTCCGATACGTAGCGACCAAAGGCGCGGCGAACCAACTCGTGGGCTCTCGCCAGCTCCACATTCCTCTGCGCAAGGTTCCGCCGGAGCTCGTCCATGGTCAGATGCGTGTTCACCCGCGCCAGCAGTTCATGCGGGTTGAACGGTTTGGCGACGTAATCCACCGCGCCCAATTCGAAGCCTTGCACGATGTCCGTGGTCTCGGTTTTTGCCGTGAGAAAAATGACCGGAATCTGTCGTGAGGCCTCATCGGCCTTGAGCCGGCGGCAGGTCTCGAAACCGTCCATCTCCGGCATCATCACGTCGAGCAGGATCAAATCCGGATGCACGCGTCCGACGACGTCGAGCGCCTGTTTCCCATTCGTGGCGACGCTGATCTGGTAGCCCTGCTGTTTGAGAATGGCCGTCAGCGTCTGGATGTTGGCTGGCGTATCGTCAACGACCAGGATGCGATGATTCATAGTCATTCTTCCCAGCGGCTCAGGTTGCGGATGAGGGCCATTCAAGACCCCAGGCGATCCCGGAACACTCCCGGTGACCGGGGATTTCATCCGACGGATGAGCTCAAGCCACGGGTGGGAAGTCAAGGTCACAGAACGCGAGAACACGGGGTAGTCGCGTCTTACCTGAGATCAGGAGCCGGTCCAAAACCGGCCTTGCGCTTACAGGCAGTCCGCGTAGCCTTCACCTCACCTCAAGCCACGGGCCCCGAGCCGCGTGGAGCGAAGCGGTTCCATGATCACTTCAAACGATACTGAATTCACTCGAACCCATAACAGGAACCCCATGAGCATCATCGCCACCCAATATCGACATGCCCGCCGTCCCGCCGGCGATCGGACGTTCCGCAACGGATCGACCGGTCTCGCCATGTTCGCCGTCAACGTGATCCTCGTGTTGGCGGCCTTGCAGGTTGCCGCCGAGACCCTCGTGGTGCAGGATCTCCCCGGTGACGGCACGGACATCAGCGCCGGCGCCGATGGCAGCATCTGGCTGGTCGGCTATGATTCCACCGATAAAGACCGCGATCTCTATCGTTGGACCGAATTGGGATGGGAACGAATCGCGGGCGACGGCTTTCGGATTGCCGTCGATCCCGAAGGCAATCCCTGGGTGCTGGAGGGCGATGGCGACGTGAAGCACCTGGAAAACGGCATCTGGGTCGAAAAGCCCGGACGGGGCACGGACATCGCCGTGGGCGCCAACGGCGAGGTGTGGATGGTCGGGTGGTACAACGACCTGCTCGATACGGATCGCAATCCGGAGAATCGTGACATCTACCGCTGGACCGGATCGGCGTGGGAGGAAGTGGACGGCGGCGCGGTGCGGATTGCGGTGGCTCCGGACGGAACCCCCTGGATCCTCAACGACGACGGCCGGCTCCGCCAACGCGTCAATGGCGAGTGGGTGCCCGTCGATGGCCGCGCGACCGACCTCGGCATTGGCTCCGATGGCACCGTTTGGGTGACAACCCTCACCGACGACTGGGGCGAGGACGGCAAGCTGGCCAGGCTGGAGGGAACCAATTGGATCAACCAGACCCGCTCCAGCGCGGCGGTTACCGTCGATCCCACCGGCATGCCGTGGTTTACCATGGGCGACGGGGACGTCTACCGGGGATTGGGCTACGAGGGACGCCTCTCGACGCCGGTCGTGCAACCGGGCCAGGTCGAACTGTCGTTTTTCACCGCGACCGGCGCAAGCTACCTCGTGCAAGTTCGGCGCGATCTGGGCCTGCCCTGGACCGAGCTCCAGCGGGTCACCGGTAACGGCAGCCTGATGACGGTGACCGATACACCACCCGCGGAGGCTCGGACGAGCTTCTACGGCGTGCTCATCGAGTAAGGACTGGGGATTGGTCGATTCGGATGGCGCACCCGATTATGGCTGAACGGATCGGATCGACATCCGCATCATGAAAGCCCCTTCTCGATCGCGGCCGACTGCAGCAGCGCCAGCGCCTCGGCAAAGGCAAATCCCTCGATCTGCTGCTGGAACGTCGCGAACACCGCCGCCGGAAACAACGCCCGGAACACGCCGGCGTGGGCTTCGAAAGTGTCCCCAGCCGCGGGATCGAAGTTGTTCAGATGGGCGATCATTTCCTGGATCACCCGCTTCGCTTGCGCCGGGTCCAGCGGCTCGATGGCAGCCGGCGTCGTCCCCGCCGCCGGGCTGGTCGCAGGCAACGCCGCGCGGAGGCGGCTGACAAGACCCTCCAGAACGCCCTTGAACTCCTCGAGCAGTGGGGTTAATTCGGCGGCGCCAGTCCTCGCCGCGATCGCCTTCTCCAAGGTGGCCGCCACGCGCTGCACGGCTCCGGCGCCGAGACTCCCGGCCACGCCTTTGACGGTGTGCGCCAACCGCTCGGCCGTCGCGGCATCCCCGCGCCCCAGCGCGTCGCCAATCTGCGCCGGCGCGAGCGCCTGTTGCTCGACAAACTGCCTCAACAACTTCAGGTAGAGCTTGCGATTGCCCGCCACCCGCGCGAGCCCATCCCGGGTGTCGAGCCCGTCGACGATCGGAAGCGCCTCGGGAGCGGCCGCGGCCCCCTCACTCGGCCTCCGGCCATCCTCTCCCCCGCTGGGAGCGGGGGCGCCACTTTGAGGCGTGTCAGCCTTCGTCTCCTGGCTGTGCCCGACTGGAACAGCGGCGTCCGCCGTCTCGCGGTTCCCCTCCCTCGCCCCATCGGATGGGGCGA
>JAHDYP010000106.1 GCA_023383055.1 Verrucomicrobiota bacterium
AATGGCGGGCTCCTTCCCCCAGGCTCGTCAGCAGAATCACCGATCCGACACCGATACCCACGCCGAGCAGCGACAGCAATGACCGCAACCGGTGACTCCGCAGCGCCCCGGTGGCAAATCGCAGTGCATCGCTCCAGGTCATGCCGGGTTCGCCATTGGCGCGGTCGACGTTGCCGCTCCACAACCACCGGGTGCGTCGCGCACAAGCTCCCCGTCCATCAGATGGATCTGGCGGCGAGCCCGCCCGCCAATCTGCGGGTCGTGCGTCACCACCACCAGCGTCAACCCGCTCCGATTCATCTCTTCGATGAGCCGGACGATCTCGCCGCCCGAGCCGGTGTCGAGGTTGCCCGTCGGCTCATCCGCCAGCAGCAGGGCTGGTCCCATCACCACCGCCCGCGCGATCGCCACCCGTTGTTGTTCACCTCCCGAGAGTTGGTCCGGTCGATGCCCTGCCCGCGCCGTCAGCCCAACCACGGCCAGCGCGCGGTTCACCCGGTCACGGCGCTCCACTGGCGGGATCCCGGCAAACACCATCGGTAGTTCGACGTTGCCGGCCGCGGTCAGCCGCGGCACCAGATGAAAGAACTGAAACACAAAGCCGATCTGATGGCGTCGAAGCCGGGAAAGCTCCGCCTCGGCCAGTCCGGCGGTTTCCCGCCCGGCAAAGCGATAAGAACCCGCGGTTGGCCGGTCGAGGCACCCCAGGAGGTGGAGCAGGGTCGACTTGCCGGAACCGGAAGGCCCCATGATGGAGACATACTCGCCCGCCTGGATCCGCAGCGTGACACCCCGCAGGGCTTGCACCGGCGTTCCACCGACATGATACGTCCGCGTCAGTCCCTCCAGTTCGATCACGGCTCGACCTCCCCGGTGATCATGGCGCGGGCACCCGCCACCACTTCCGGCCGGTCGAGCGAAACCACCACTGGCGCCCGGGGGGTCAGCCCGGCCGTGACCTCAGTGAAGCTCCAATTGCGCAGGCCGATCTCCACCGCACGCTCCACCAATAACCCCTCCTCCAGGAGCAGGACCTTGTTGCCCTCCAACAGGGCGTAAGATGGAATCCGGATCACATTCGTTCGCACATCCAGAATAATCTCCAGGTCCGCCGACAGTCCTGGCACCAGGTTCGCCGGCAACGTCGTCTCGGCGAACTCGGCCTCGACCCGCATGGTCCGATTCTGGTCTTCGCGCGTTTCCACAAACGACGAAGCGTAGGTCAGCGCGCCCGCGAACGAACGCCCGCGAAAGGCATCCAGGGTCATGCGGACCGGCGAACCGACCCGCAACCGGGCCACCTCGGCTTCATCGATCGGCGCACTGACATAGAGCGTCACAGGGTCGATCAAATCAATCACCGGCGGGATGAATACGCCGGGGGGCGCCGGACTGATCCATTCGCCCACCTCAGTCGTGACGTCGAGCACCACCCCGTCAAACGGCGCCGTCATCGTCGCCTTCGCCAGCGTCGCCCGCGCCACCTCGAGCGCCGCGGCGGCTTCCCCGACCCGGGCCTGGGCCGCCACGCTGGCCGCCTCGGTCGTCAGCGCCCGCGTGGTTTCAACTTCCAGCGTCGTCTCGGACACCACCTCCGCCTCCGCCAGCGAACGCGCGCGTTGGGACAAGCGTTCGGCCTGTTCCGCTTCGAACCGGGCCTGTTCCGCACCCGCCTTGGCAACTTCGAGCGACCGCTCCGCCAGCTCCACCCGGGCTCGGTGCTCACTGTCGTCCAACTCCAGGAGCACGTCCCCGCGGCGGACCCGCGATCCCTTCTCCACCGCGATCCGCGTCACCAGGCCGGGGATGCCCGGACTCATGCCCGCTCGACGCCGCGATTGCACCGTCCCGGCGCGAGAATTGACCACCGTGTCCTCCACTTGCCCGGTGTCGACGCGGTAAACGGTAACCGGCACGGGGGACTTTTGAAACACCGTCAGACGCAACAGAACCACCCCCGCCGCCAACAAGACGACAAACCCCAGCGGTTTGACCCACCATTTCCAATGCGGTCTTTCTTCGCTCAAGTTGGGGGAACGTTAGCCCCGATTTCCCGCCGGTCAACGCTCGAACCCGCAGGCGTCCCAGGCCGGCGCAGCCGGGCGACACGGCAGACATGGCTGTCTGCGCTACCGGCCACGCCGGCCACCCCACCGAACCACCTCGCACGTCCGGCCGCCCGAAATTCTTGTCCGAAACGTCAGACTTACACTCCCATCTTGCACTGGGGACCTCCCATCGCCATACACTCTCGCCAACATATGAACGTTCTCGTGGTCGGTTCCACCGCGCTCGATTCCATCAAAACTCCGCTGCGGGAAAAACCGCGGCTCCTGGGCGGCTCGGCCAGCCATGCGGCCGTGGCGGCCAGTTTCTTCGCTCCCGTCCAACTGGTGGGGGTGGTTGGCCAGGATTTTCCCCGTCGTTATCTCGAGTTGTACCGCAAGTTCAACTTGGATCTCGGAGGATTACAGCGCCTCCCCGGCAAGACCTTCCACTGGTCCGGCGAATACGAAATCAACCTGAACAATCGCCGAACGCTCAAAACCGAGTTGGGCGTGTTCGAAAACTTCCGACCCGATCTCCCCGAATCGTACCGCCAGACACCGTTCGTCCTGCTCGGCAACATCGCCCCGAACCTCCAGCATCACGTGCTCGACCAACTCCGACGTCCCCGCTTCGTCATCGCCGACACCATGGATCTCTGGCTCAACATCGCCAAACCCGAGCTGCTCCGCCTCCTCCGCCGCATCGACGCCCTCGTCCTCAACGACAGCGAAGCCCGCCTGCTCACCGGTCTCGACAACGTCATCGCCGCCCTCCCCGCCATCCATCGCCTCGGCCCGCCCTACGTCATTGTCAAAAAAGGCGAACATGGTTCGATCCTCTCCGCTCCCAAGGGACTCTTCCTTGCCCCCGCCTTCCCGCTCGCCAAGGTCGTCGATCCCACCGGTGCGGGCGATTCCTTCGCCGGCGGATTGCTCGGTTATCTCGCCAGCCAACCCGGCCCCGTCGAACGTAACCTGCGACGTGCCCTCATCCACGGCGCCGCCGTCGCCTCGTTCTGGTGCGAAGATTTCGGCCTCGCCCGAGCCACCAAACTCGCCCGTGCCGACATCGATCGCCGCGTCCGTGCCCTCGAACGTCTCATCCGAACCACCTGAATCCCGCACGCGCTGAATCGGTCAGTGCGGAAAGCGCGGCTTCCCGCAGGCAGGGACGGTGGCGCGCCTGTTTGGCTTGCGCGCAGTTGGCTTGCGCGCATCCCGGCGCCTGGCACCGCTCAAGCCACCTGCCCAGCCAATTCAACTCATTGTCTTTCAATTAGTAACATCAACAATCACAGGGTGACAGGTTCATGGTCCGACCACCCCGTATGATCGCAAATAGAGTGACAGGTTCGCAGTTCGCGGCGGCGCATTCGCGCCCCCCACTGCCGCAATCCGCTCGACAGCCCGCGCCTCTTTCCACTAGAAAACTCCGGTTTGCCGCAGCCTCGCCGGCAGAGCGCGCCCGCAACGGCCCGCCCCGGCGTGGAACCTCCGGCATCGGTTATCGACTCGAAGAAAAATTTATGTCCGCCACCAACTCCGTCTCGCCGCTGCAGCGGGCGCGCAGCGACTACCAACCCAAACTTCCGCTCGTCTTCGCCCAACAAGGCGCGGCCGTCCGCTGTGTCGAAGGCGATTGCCTCGATCCCCTGGCCGACGCCGAGGCGATTCACAAGTTGTTCCCCCACACCGCGGGTCTGCCGATCCTGACGTTCGAGCCTGGCGAGGGTGCCGCGGGCAAGGCCCTCCACGCCGGGGTCATCCTCTCGGGTGGACAAGCCCCCGGCGGACACAACGTGATCGCCGGTTTGTTCGACGGCCTGAAATCGCTCAACCCGGCCAACCGGCTCGTGGGATTCCTGGGCGGACCGAGCGGGCTCGTCGACGGCAAGCAGCTCGAAATCACCGCCGAGTTGCTCGTGCATTACCGAAATACCGGCGGGTTCGACATCATCGGCTCCGGCCGGACGAAGCTCGAGAAGGAGGCGCAGTTCGACCAGGGTCTGGAGCATTGCCGCAAGCTCGGCCTCAACGCCCTGGTGGTGGTTGGCGGCGACGACTCGAACACGAACGCCTGCGTGCTTGCGGAATACTACCGGAAGATCGATGCCGGGGTGGATGTCATCGGCTGCCCGAAAACGATCGATGGCGATCTCAAGAACCAGTTCATCGATGCGTCATTCGGGTTCGATACCGCCACCAAGGTCTACGCCGAGCTGGTCGGGAACGTCCAGCGCGACGCCAATTCCGCGAAGAAATACTATCATTTCATCAAGCTGATGGGCCGCAGCGCCTCGCACATCGCGCTCGAAGTCGCTCTCCAGACCCATCCCAACGCCACCCTGATCGGCGAGGAAGTCGCCGCCCGCAAGCTGACTCTCAGCCAAGTGGTCGATCAACTCGTCGACATCGTGGTCCGGCGGGCCGAGCAAGGCCGGCATTTCGGGGTGTTCCTGGTGCCCGAGGGGATCGTCGAGTTCATGCCGGACATGCAGCAGTTGATCAAGGAATTGAACGATGTGCTGCACGAACACGAACCGTATCTGAAGAATCTCCCCACCCAGGATGATCGCCGCCAGTTTCTCTTCAACAAGCTCTCGGCCGAAGCCGGCAAATCGTTCAGCGTCCTCCCCCAGGCCATCCAGATCCAGTTGATGCTCGACCGCGACCCGCACGGCAACGTCCAGGTCTCCCGGATCGACACCGAGAAACTGCTCGCGGATATCGTCGAGGATCGGCTCCGCGAGAAGAAGGCCCAGGGCAAATACCACGGCAAGTTCTCCGCTCAATGCCATTTCTTCGGCTACGAAGGCCGTTGCGCGGCCCCGAGCAATTTCGACGCGGATTACTGCTACAGCCTCGGTTTCACGGCCGCCGCGCTGCTGGGCGCCGGCAAGACCGGTTACATCGCCAGCGTCCGCCATCTCGATCGGCCGGCGGCCGACTGGTCCGCCGGCGGCGTTCCGCTCACCACGATGATGAACCTGGAACGGCGGCACGGCGCCGACAAACCGGTGATCCGCAAAGCGCTCGTGGATTTGAACGGCCGCCCGTTCGCGGAGCTGGCCGCCCGTCGCGAGGAGTGGGCGGTGCGGGACTGCTATCTTTACCCCGGTCCCATCCAATACTTCGGCCCAAGCGAGGTTTGCGACCCGCCCACCCGCACGCTGCAACTCGAGAAAGGCGGGAAGTAACCGGCGCCGGCCTCGTATAACTCGGCCCTCCAGCGCCGGCTCACGCCGGCCTCTGACCTCGAGCCCGGCTGCGAAGGAATTGGTCTACCGCCTGGAGGTTGCACCAGGCGGGTTCCCATTGCTCATCGCCGGTGGGGTGCCAGGCCCGTTCCGAAACGCAGGTCCAGCATCCCATCAATTCAATCACCACCCGCCCATTTCGTTCGCTGAACCATTCCACGTAGATCCCGGTGCCCCAAACCTGCGGCGCCGGCGCGCGAGGTTCCCAGCGTGACCATCCCTCGGGAGAGACCGCCGGCATGTTGCCCCGGCGCGTCGCGGTCAGATCGCCGCAGACCCCCCGTTGTTCCGTGGCCAACCCTTCCAACGAACCCGGCCTGAACGTCGAATTCTCGATCCGCACCAGGCATCCGGCCAGATCGCTCCAGGCGTTGCCTTGCAGCTCCAGCCGGAGCGGTCCCGATCGTCCCGCGAGCCACACCACCCCGGTGACCGTGCCGCGAATTCGATTATCGATGACGGCACGCATAACGTGCTCATGAATGTGCCATGACATAACGCTCCTTGTGTTGTTTGCGCTTCCTCCTTTGCCTTGCGCCAAACCCGCACCCTGGCGGCGTCCTCGCTCAGCGCCGGCAAATCTAGGCACGCCGGCGCGGCGATGCAAGCCCCGGGATCAGGCACTCATCAGGATTTGGCTTGCGCCAGCAGGTCCGGGGGATCACACTGGCGCACGTCTGGCCCGGCATCGGTCGGGTTGGCAAAGGAGGTAGTCAAAACCAAATATCATCGCACGATGATTCGCAGTGTACCATGGAGGTCACGGTTATGAACAAACATCACATTCCATTCACCGGGCTGCTGGCGGCGCTGGCACTGGGCGGTTTACAGGGCGCCCAGGCCCAGATCGCCTTCACCGGCTCTTACCAGCAGAACTTCGATGTGCTGGGGACGGACACCAGTTGGATCGAAGGTTGGAGCGGCGTGAATACGGCCTCGAGTCCGAGCGCGCCGCTTACGCTCGGCCTGACCACCGGCACCGCCACGAGCGGCGGCTTGTATAATGTCGGATCCGCCGGCGATCCGGACCGCGCGCTGGGCAGCCTCGCGGGAGGGACGGTCATCCCCCGTTTCGGCGCGCAGTTTCAAAACACGTCCGGTTCCACCTATACCGGCATCCAGTTGAGCGGGGTCATGGAACAATGGCGGAGCGGCAGTTCCGCGACCGCCAACGAAGTCCTGTCGTTCGAGTACAGCTTCGACGCGCAGGACATCGACGATGCCAGCGCAACATGGCATTCGCTCGAGGGGTTGAATCTGCTGGAACGGCTCACGGAAACCACAAGCGCGGGAGCCGCCAACGGCAACCTGCTCGAGAACCAGGGCCTGCTCAGCGGCACCATCGAGGATGCCCTGTGGCTGGATCAGGGGTTGCTCACGCTGCGTTGGTCCGACTTCAATGACGCGGGGAGCGACGGCCTCTATGCGCTGGACAACTTCAGCTTGTCGGGATTCTCCATGGTGCCCGAGCCCTCGGTGTACGCCTTGGTGGGGGTGGGACTGCTCGCGTTGCTCACCCGGCCGCTGAGGCGGTAACAGCGGGTGGGGCAGCCGGAAGTTGATACCCGGCCGCGCATCGCCCCGTCGGGGCTTGATTCACCTAGGCCCTGACGGGGCGCCTGACCCGCAGGCGCTCCCGGTCGGCGAGGGGTGGTTTACGGGGCCGGTGGGAACAGCGTGGTGGGCGAGAGGCGAACGGGCCGGGCGAGCGGGCGAACGGGTGTAATTGAAAGTGGGTGAGGTTAGTTCCACAGGGACTGCCATTGTTGGTTGGCGCGGAGAACGCGCAGGTGGGCGATCTGGTCGGCGTGATCGGGCAACCAAGCCGTGCCCGCCTTTTTGAGGCGGGCCTGGAGCACATGGCGGTGACCGCTCTCGATCATGCCTGAGCCAATCGGCAGACCCAATTTGAGGGCGCGCGGGTAGTCCAAGCAGTCGCGTCGATTGTTCAAATAGCGGTGCCCATTGCGCACCGGCGCTTCCTCCTTGGCGGTGCCTTCGGGCTCCAGATGTGCCTCCAACGCCTTGATCACCTTCTGCACGGCTCCTCGACGCAGGCGCTGTTGTTGGGTCCGGCGCCAGGTCTGGGGCTGTTGGGGGCGGCAGGTATGAGCCGCCGCTCCCAGATACTCGCTGACGTGAAAGAAGTCGCACAAAAAGCTCCCTTGCTGCTGGAAGACTTCCTGACGCTGAAGCTCGATCCACTCGGCCCCGTCCCCCACGACATGAATGGCGCTGTTCAGACCCCAGCCGGCCTGGCGGGCGCAGTGTCCCCAGCGTCGGCCGGCTTTTCCCACACTGCCGAAGGTGGCCCAATACACCGTGGTAACGCTGCCCAGGGCTTGGGCCGCCACCAACCTCATCTCCTTCCAGTCGCGAGGTCGTTTGCCTTTCCGGGGTCCCGGCGCCACCGTGCAGATCATCGTCCCGTCCGCCTCGCCAATCACCTGATCCGCCCCACGAGCAGGCAAAATCCGAAACGACTCCCGATAGACCTCCTCCAACTGTTCTCGTGCCCGTTGCGCATGTTCAAAGTGGTGCCTCGCACCGCACTGGCGCCGATCTCAAACCCATAATGCTCCTGAACACTCTCCGCTGCCCGAGCGAAGGAGTGTTCACTGCCAAAGTCCGTGAGCACCCGTTCCAGCCGCCGAGATCGTCCCCGGCAAGTAACGCCCAATCGCTTCGGCAAAGGCCGCAGGTAGCTCTGCGTCGGGCTGCACCAGATCCGTTCCTTCACCGTCACCAACCCGAAGACACACCACCACTTCAGTGTTTTTTTTTACGACTCAAGACGGTGGAATCCTGGCTCCTGACTTCACTGCTCACCCGCTCCTTGGCCTGGGTGGCCCAGTGGCTCATCGTCACGTTCCCCAGTCGGCGGATCTGGGCAATCAGCAGTTCCTCCACTTCGTCGGCCGTCTTCAACGGCCCCGATTCATCGTAAGCCAACTCCAGAATGCTCTGCACTCGCTCCATCATCTCCGGATGTTGCCGCAGTTGCTCCACCAGCCGAAGTTCCGCTGCCGTCAGCTCTTTCGTCGTTCGCTTTTTCTTCTTCATCCCCACCCTATTTAAGGATGTGGCTAAATTTGTACATTTTATTCGTCAACTTTCTCTCCTTTTCTCACCCACTTCCAATCACACCCCGGGCGAACAACAGCCAGTAGCGAGCCTTGACACTGAGATGCTCTGGTGTAACCCTTCGCGCTAACAGCCTACCCCGTAGTACCATGAATGCCTTGACCCGATTTCCTCGCAACGGTGGCACTTTCTGCCTGGCGGCAGCATTTGCTGTTATCGCAATCCTCGAAGTCCCGGCGGCCGACGATTCTGGATCCCAGGGGGATTTGTGGGATCTGTCCAATGGCACGGCAGTCACGCTGGCTAGCAGCGTCACGGCAGGCTTCGACACTCGCGATATTTTCGGCGGAGTATACTCTGGACCCGCGCCGGGGCAGTGCGTCTTCGCGGACGGCCAAGCGCCCGGCTTTGTCCATTTCCTTGAGTGGCGGACGGCGGTGCCGGTTGAGGTTGGCAAGATGGTGCTGCACGCCAGCGGGGATGGAATCCCTTTTGAAAATCAGCGTGAGTTCGCCCGGTTCGTCCTGAAAGCCAAGCTGCCCGGCGCATCCGCTTTCGAGCAGGTCTTGATCGATTACACTCCCACACATCCTTACTCTTTTCTGGAACCTACGGCTGGCCTGGTCCTGAGCAACACGATCGCGCCGGTTACGGCTCAGGATTTCCGAGCCGAATTCACCCAGTTCGACACGGGTTCGGGCTTCGATGGACCGCGCATCAAGGAACTCGACGCCTTTCCGCCGGACTGTTCGCCGGCGCCTCCCGGCCTGGTCGGCTGGTGGCGCGCGGAAGGTGACGCGAAGGACGAAGCAGGTGCCAATGACGGATCCCTGGTGAACGGGTTGGGGTTCGGGAGCGGACGAGTGGGACAGGCATTCAGTTTCACCGAGAGCGGTCAGCAGCTGCACATCCCAGGATCGGCGGAGTTGGCGGTGCACAGTCTGACGTTCGAGGCGTGGATTAGACCCGCGACCGTGGAACTCGAACAGCCCATCATCGAGTACTCTCCGCCCAACGGATTGAGCGGCGTTCATCTCTGGCTTTCAGTTCATCCTGAGGGATATCGGCCTTTGCCGGGTAGCTTGTTCGCTAATGTCATTTCGGCCGACGGCATCAGCCACTTGATCGCGACTGACGGTGGGCTGATTCAACCAGGTGTATGGTCCCACGTGGCGCTTACTTACGACCCGGTATCCGGCAGTTCTCGCCTCTTTCATAACGGGGTCGAAGTGGCCACTGAACAACCCGGCGGCTTTGTACCACGCACCGAACTGCCGCTGACTTTGGGACACCGTTTGCCGGGAGTCTCCGATGATCCACGGGGTTGCACTTTCGTGGGCGAGATCGATGAGGTGTCGGTCTATAACCGGGCCCTGTCGGTGGCCGAACTTGTCGCGATCCATGCGGCTGGCAGCCGTGGCAAGTGCCCGCCCTCAGACTGCGTGGATGCACCCAGTGGGATTGTGGCTTGGTGGCAGGGTGAGGGGGACGGGATGGATGCCGAGGGTGGCCACGACGGAACGCTGGAGAACGGACTGGGTTTTGCCCCGGGCATTGTGGGGCAAGCATTTCAATTCAACGCCCCGGGCCAACACCTCTTCATCCCCGCATCGGTAGAGTCAGCCGTGCAGAGTCTAACGCTCGAGGCTTGGATCAGGCCCGTCACGGTGGAAGTGGACCAACCCATCATCGAATACGCTCCCCTCAACGGAATGGCAGGTGTTCATCTCTGGATCTCGGTGCATCCAGAGGGTTATGGCCCTTTGCCTGGCAGCTTGTTCGCTAATGTCATTTCGGCCGACGGCATCAGCCACTTGATCGCGACTGACGGTGGGCTGATTCAACCAGGTGTATGGTCCCACGTGGCGCTTACTTACGACCCGGTATCCGGCAGTTCTCGCCTCTTTCATAACGGGGTCGAAGTGGCCACTGAACAACCCGGCGGCTTTGTACCACGCACCGAACTGCCGCTGACTTTGGGACACCGTTTGCCGGGAGTCTCCGATGATCCACGGGGTTGCACTTTCGTGGGCGAGATCGATGAGGTGTCGGTCTATAACCGGGCCCTGTCGGTGGCCGAACTTGTCGCGATCCATGCGGCTGGCAGCCGTGGCAAGTGCCCGCCCTCAGACTGCGTGGATGCACCCAGTGGGATTGTGGCTTGGTGGCAGGGTGAGGGGAATGGAGCAGATATGGTCGGTGGTCACGGTGGGACCCTGGAGAATGGGTTGGGTTTTGCCACTGGCATTGTGCGGCAAGCATTCCAATTCAACGCCCCGGGCCAATACCTCTTCATCCCCGCATCGGCGGAGTTGGCGGTGCGGAGCTTCACGATCGAAGCTTGGATTAGCCCTTCGACGGTGCTCACCCATCAACCGATCGTTGAATTTTCACCGATAAGCGGCGATGCCGGGGTTCATCTGTGGCTGTCGATCGATCCGACGGGTTCGTGGGTACTGCCTGGGAGTCTTTACGCCAATGTTCTTTCCGAGGGCGGCGAAAGCCATCTCATGGGCACGGCGGTCGGGGTGATTGAACCCGGTGTATGGTCGCATGTTGCCCTCACTTACGATCACAACACAGGGTACGCTCGCCTTTTCCACGCTGGCACGGAGGTCGCATCGCAGGACTTGGGCGTATTTGTGCCTCGAACTGCCTTGCCGGTCTTCATTGGTCACCGTCTGATCGGCAACACCGGCGATCCACTGGGCCAAACGTTTTCGGGACGGATGGACGAAGTCTGCATCTACGACCGCGCGCTGTCGGTCGCCGAGATCGCGGCGATCCATGCGGCTGGCAGCCATGGCAAGTGTCCGCCGGCGCCCGAGGATTGTGCCCCACCGGCGGAGGGACTCCTTGGGTGGTGGACGGGCGAAGGCTCTGGCTGGGACGAATTGGGTCTGCATGCGGGCGAGGTCACCGGAGCGACATATGCCGCGGGTGTGGTTGGCCAGGGGTTCCTGTTTGACGGCGAGGAAGCCCGGGTGCGCGTTCCTTTTGAGTCGACGCTCAGTTCGACGACCTTCACGGTCGAGGCCTGGGTTCAGCCACTTGGCCAGGTAGTTGATCCGCTCTGGGGACAAGACCTGATTTTTGGCCAGGCCCTCGGCAGTCCGACCTTGCTGGTGCGGCCAGGGACGGAAGGGGTGACGCCGGTGTTCGGCTTCACGGTGAATCCGTTCCTCACGCCCGAGGCGGTCTCGAGTGTCGAGTTGCCGATAGGGGAGTTCAGCCATGTGGCGGGGAGCTGGGACGGGACGACGCTCCGCATCTTCGTCAACGGTGTCCTGACGGGAGAGAATGCTCCGGACCAGGCGCCGGTGATGTCGACCTGCGATTATTTCATCGGCGGGCAGTTGGGCAATTGCGCCGGTTATGGAATCGAGGGTGGTTTTTTCCAAGGCGCGGTGGATGAGCTGAGCCTCTATGGCCGGGCACTGGCGCCGTTCGAGATCGAGCGGATCCACGCCGCGGGCAGCGACGGCAAGTGCCGGCTTCCGGGCTATGTCCTGACCGTCCAGGCCTCACAGGGTGGCACTGTGCAGCGCGATCCCGAGGCGGCCGAGTATCGGCCGGGGCAGATCGTGACGCTCACGGCGGTGGCCGAAGCCGGATTCGCTTTTGCCTATTGGGAGGGGGCGGTCACGGGGACGGATCCGGAAGTGACGGTGTTGATCGAGGAACCGAAGCAAGTCACGGCGGTGTTTATGGACGTTGCGCCGCCGCAGATCACGATCGAGAGCCCCGTTCCGGGGGTGACGGAGCTGCAGTCTTTCGTCTTGACCGGCCAGGTGACGGACAACCTGGGTCTGGGTCCAGTTCGCTGGGAATACAACGGTCAGCCCCTCGGGACGCTGCCGCTGACCGACGGCCGGTTCCTGGTCGAAGCCCTGGATCTGGTGCTCGGGGAGAACCAGATCCGGATCTACGCCCTCGATGTCGCGGGAAATGAAGGCATGGCCGAGGTTGTGGTCGAGTGGGTCCCGGCCCGGCTCCTGGCGGTGGTGGACCCTGAACCGCGGCAGGAAGGCTTGCGTTTGCAGGTGCCCATTCAGCTGACCAGCAACGGTGATGTGGGCGGCGCGAGCTTCGAGCTGCGTTACAATGCGGATTACCTGAAAACGCCGAGGCTCGAGTGGATGCCATCGGTTAACTCGGCACTCAATCAGGTGAACACCGAGGTTCCCGGCGTGGTGCGCGCCACGTTCGCGTTGCCCGCTCTGCCGGTGCCGGCCGGCACGGAGACCTTGGCGGTGGTGAGCTTCCGGGCGCGGAGCGTGCCGAGCAGCCTGGACTCGACGCTGCCGTTGAGCCTGCTCGACATTTCGCGGCCGACCGGCGACCCGATCACCGAGAGCAGTGCGACGCGGAGTGGAACGGCCACGATTCTCCTCCGCCGGTTGGTGGGCGATAACAACGCCAACCAGCGGCTGGATGTGGGCGACGCCACGATCGTTCAACGGCTGCTCACCGGCCTCGAACTGGTGCGGCCGTGGGATACCACCGGCAACGACGTCAACCAGAATACCCAACTCGATTCCGGCGATGTCATTCGGGTGCTCCGGGCCGCCGTCGGGCTGGATCCGCAGCCGACCCCGCAGTCCGCCGGGATCGGCGGCACCGCGAGCCGGTTGAGCCGGCACAACCTCGAACCGATGAGCGAGGCTTTCGGCGGCGCACTTCTGCTCGAGGCCGACCCGCTCCGCGCCGCGCCCGGGGAGTTGGTGACCGTTCGCGTCCGGCTTGACGACGTTCCGACGTCCCCATCGGCGGTTGCCCTGCGGCTGGATTATCCGGTCGAAGCCTTGCGGTTGCTGAATGCCCAGTCACATCGGGTGGGCGCGCTGGTGCCGGCCACGGCGGTGGCGGTCTGGAACGTGGCTCCGGCGCAGAACGATTACGCCGTCCAATCGGGGACGGTCTCGCTGGCATTGAGCAGCGCTGTGGCCTGGCCCTCCGCCGAAGGCGTGCTGGCCGAGTTCAGCTTCCAGGTGCAGGACGGCCAGTCCGGCAGACATCAGTGGCCCATCCGTGTCAGCCAGGCCGAACTTTCCGCCGATGGTTACGACCTGACACCCATTCCGGACGCGGCCATTCATTACGTGGGCCGCGATCCATTGCCGCCGCAGCTGACGCCCGCGGCCGCCGGCTTAACCGAGGAAGGCTTCGCGTTTTCGTTCCTGGGCGAGACGGGGCTCGATTACGTGGTCGAAGTGTCCACGGATCTGGTCGAGTGGTCTCCGTTGGCCACGCACACCGGGGCCGATGCGACGATCACCGTGCTGGACTCGACCGCCATCGGCGCGGAGCAGCAGTTCTACCGGGTTCGCTACGTGTCGGCCGACTGAGGGAGAGCCAGCGAAGGACGTGGATGGAGCCCGGTGCGCCTCCGAGTTGTCGGCCGGGGCGACGACGGGAGGCGTTGGTTGTCGCGGTCGCCCAGGAAAGTGGGTTTGAACGACGCCGTGCCGGAGGCCGGCGCTCCACCAACTCGGAGCCGCACGCATCGGTCTCTCAAGTCGCTCTTCATGATTGCTTAGAGGAGGAACGGTCACTAGGGTGACGGGGCAAAATCCGGGACCGGTGGAGTTCTGGCGTGGCTGAATTGAAGCATGAAAGTGGTGATTTTGTGTGGCGGTTTAGGGACCCGGCTTCGGGAGGAGACGGAATTCCGCCCCAAGCCGATGGTGCCGATCGGCGGGCGGCCGATCCTGTGGCATATCATGCAGATTTACGCCCATTATGGGCACAAGGATTTTGTTTTGTGCCTGGGCTACAAGGGGGAGATCATCCGGGATTACTTCCGCAACTTTCATTGGAACACGTGTGATCTGACCCTGCGGCTGGATCGGAAGCAGGAGGTGACCTATCACACGCGCCACGAGGCCGAGGACTGGACCGTGACCTTGCTGGACACAGGGGCGGAGACGCAGACCGGCGGCCGGCTGTTGCGCGCAATCCGGCACCTGGAAAGAGTCGATGGAGCGGACACAGAGCCGTTTTTGTTGACCTATGGCGATGGGCTGACCGACAGCGACATCAATCGGACCATCGCATTCCATCGGGAGCACGGGGCGATCGCCACGGTCACGGCGGTGAAGCCCAAGGGCCGTTTCGGCGAGCTGGCGATGGACGGGCAGACCATCACGGCGTTCCGGGAGAAACCGGAGGAGGAAGCGGGCTACATCAGCGGCGGTTTCTTTGTGCTGAACCGGTCGATCGCGAAGTACTTGACCGGCGACTCCTGCGTGTTGGAGCGCGAGCCGCTCGAGGTGCTGGCGCAGGCCGGGCAGCTCAAAGCCTACTGCCATGCCGGGTTTTGGCAATGCATGGATACCTTTCGCGAGCAGGAGATGTTGAACCGGCTCTGGGCAACCGGCCAGGCGCCGTGGAAGGTTTGGTGACTTGATGTTTGCCGATTTCTATTCCGGCCGCAGGGTGCTCGTGACCGGCCACACCGGATTCAAAGGCGGCTGGCTGTCGCTCTGGCTTAAGCGGCTGGGGGCGGCGGTGCATGGCCTGGGGCTCGAGGCGCCCACGACTCCGAACCTGTACGACCTGCTGCGCGGAACGGCATTCGACAGCGAAACGCACTGTGACATCCGCGACCTGGAGGGTCTGCAGGCCGCCCTGGCCCGCATTCAACCGGAGTTGGTCTTTCATCTGGCGGCGCAGCCGCTGGTGCGTCGGTCTTATGCCGAGCCTCTGGAGACCTTCACGACGAACGCTGTGGGCACTGCCCATGTGCTCGAGGCCAGCCGGCGGCTCAAAGGCCCGTGGTCGCTGGTGATCGTGACGACCGACAAGTGTTACGCGAACCGGGAGTGGCGCCATGCCTACCGGGAAACTGACGCCCTGGGCGGGCATGACATTTACTCGACCAGCAAAGCCGCCGCCGAGTTGGTGGTCGAGGGCTGGCGCCGTTCTTTTTTCCAGACCGAAGGCGGTTTGGGCCGCGTGGCCACGGTGCGGGCGGGTAATGTGATTGGCGGCGGCGATTATGCGGCGGACCGGCTGGTGCCGGATTGCATCCGCGCCCTGCTCGCCGGCCGTCCGATCGCCTTGCGGAATCCCGCGGCGGTGCGTCCCTGGCAACACGTGTTGGAATGTCTGAGCGGTTATCTCTGCCTCGGCGCCCGGTTGCACGGGGCGTCCCCGGACTCGCCCTGGGCGAGCAGCTTCAACTTCGGGCCCGGCCCGGGGTCGGACCTGCCGGTACGGGAGGTGGCGCGGGAGTTGGTGCGATTCTGGCCGGGCCAGTGGGAAGTCCGTTCGGAGCCGAATGCACCGCACGAGGCGACGCATCTGAACCTGGCGATCGACAAGGCGGCGAGTCTTTTGGGGTGGCTGCCGGTTTGGGACTTGCCGACGGCCCTGCGCCTGACCGTCGAGTGGTACCGGGCGCGGCACCTCGAGCCGGTGGCCGATCTCGTCGGATTCTCTCTCGCCCAGATTGGCGCGTACGAGCAGGCGGCTCGCACCCGGGGGCTGGCCTGGGCCGGCGCGAGTCGAAATGAAAGCGCATGAGTTCAGCCTTCCAGTGTCGGTCCTGTCAGAGCGAGAGCGGTCAATTGGTTTTGGATCTGGGGGAACAACCGCTCGCCAACAACCTGATGCGGGAGGAGGATCTGGCGCGGCCCGAACCCCGGTTTCCGCTGCGGCTCCTGGTATGTCAGTCTTGTTGGCTGATGCAGTTGGGCGAGTTGGTGCCGCCGGTGCGGTTGTTTGCCGATTACCCCTATTTCTCGTCGGTCTCACAGACCTTCCGGGAGCACGTGGCGGCGGCGGCGGGGCGGTATCTGGCTGAATTCCGCCTGGGCGCCGGCCATCGGGTGATCGAGATTGCCAGCAATGACGGGTGTTTCCTTGAGCATTTCCAGGTGGCGGGGGTGCCGGCGCTGGGGATCGAGCCCGCCGCGAACGTGGCGGCGGTGGCGCGGGCAAAAGGCATCGAAACCGTGGTCGAGTTCTTCGGTCAGGCGCTGGCCAACCGGCTGAATGCGGAAGGACGGCAGGCCGACCTGGTGCTGGGCAACAACGTGTTCGCACATGCGCCGGAGATTAACGATTTCGTGGCCGGTCTGGGGACCGTGCTCAAGCCGGGCGGACGGATCATCCTCGAATTCCCGTATGCGGTCGATTTTCTCCGGCACACGGAATTCGACACGATTTATCACGAGCACGTTTATTACTTTGCGTTGACGCCGCTGGTGCCGCTTTTTCGCCGGCACGGCCTCGAAATTCTCGCGGTGGAGCGGCTGGCGATCCATGGCGGCTCATTGCGTTTGTTTGCGGGCCGGCCGGGCGAGCACCGGGTGAACGATTCGGTCAGCCGGATGTTGGAGACGGAACGGGAGGAGGGACTGGGTCGGCCGGAGACGTACGCGGCATTCGCGGCGAACGCACGGAAGCTGCGGTCGGCGCTGGTGTCGTTGCTCGGCCAGTTGAAGGCGCAAGGCAAGCGGATCGCCGCCTACGGAGCATCGGCCAAGGGAAGCACCCTGTTGAACTTCTGCGGTCTCGGGCGGGAGACCCTGGAGTTCATCGCCGACCGGAGCGTTCACAAGCAGGGGAAGTACGCGCCCGGCACGAGGCTGCCGATCGTTGCGGTGGAAGAACTGGAGTCGCGCCGGCCCGACTACGCCGTGCTGCTGACGTGGAATTTCGCGGCGGAAATACTCGAACAGCAGGAGGTATACCTCGCAGCGGGCGGCAGGTTCGTCGTGCCGATACCCGAGTTGAGAATCATCTAACCATGCGATTCACCGAAACAGCAGTCACAGGAGTCTGGCTTGTTGAGCTTGATTTGGTTTCTGACGATAGGGGATGGTTCGCGCGGACTTGGTGCGCGCGAGAGTTCGAGCAGCGCGGGCTCAACTCAAGACTGGTGCAGTGCAACGCTTCCTTTAACGCGCGACGGGGTACATTGCGTGGCATGCACTGGCAAATCCCGCCGCATGCTGAAACCAAGTTAGTCAGGTGTGTCCGAGGAAGAATCTACGATGTGGTGATGGATATTCGCAGAGATTCGCCGACCTACTGCCAATGGTGCGCGTTTGAACTCGCTGAAGGCAGCGGCCAACTCCTTTACATACCTGAAGGCGTCGCTCACGGCTTCCTATCGCTAACCGATGAAACTGAAGTCCTTTATCAGATGAGCGAGGTTTATGCGCCGGATTTGGCTCGCGGGATTCGCTGGGATGACCCCGCTTTTGGCATTGCTTGGCCTTTGCTCAACCCCATACTTTCGGAGCGGGATCGCTCTTACCCAGATTTCCATGTCTAACAACGGCCTCCTGGCACACTTCAGTTTCTGAATCCTATGGAAAGAATTCCTGTTTTTAAGCCCTTGATCCGACAGGCCGAGATCAACGCCGCCGTGGCGGCGCTTGAGATGGGTTGGTTGGGAATGGGCCGATATGTGGGTGATTTTGAGGCTGCTGTCCGGCAATTCATCGGCGTGGAGGATCGTTTTACCGTAGCACTCAGCACAGGGCATGCAGCCCTGCACCTAGCGCTAATCCTCGCAGGGGTTTCCCGGGGAGACGAAGTGATCACGCCAGCTTTCAATAACATCGCCGACTTTCAAGCAATCCGGGCGGTGGGAGCCGAGCCGGTGTTTTGTGATATCGATGAGGTAACCCTTTGCATCGACCTCGCAAGGGCAGCTGAGCTCATATCGCCCCGCACCAAGGCAATGATCGTTATGGATTATGACTGCGTCCTTTGCGACCACGACGCTGCGCAGGAACTTGCGCACGCCCGCGGAATTAGACTGGTACACGACGCAGCCCATTCGTTTGGAGGAAAATACAAAGGCCGAACAATCGGCAGCTTTTCCGACATCTGCATGTTCAGCTTTGACCCGGTCAAGACAATCACTTGCATTGACGGTGGCATGCTCGTAGTCCGGTCAGCGGAGGAGGCAGAACGTCTCCACGAGATGCGACTGATCGGCATGGGCCAGCCAGTTTCGGTAATGTACGAGAATCGCCGGGCCTGGACCTATGACGTGCGCGGGCCCGGATTCCGCTACCATATGGCAAACCTGCATGCCGCGATTGGGCTACAGCAACTCGCTTCGCTGCAGACGATCTCTGAAAACCGCCAGAAACTCGGAAGGCGTTATAACGACGCTCTTTCACGCTTGCCCCAAGTCGTTGTGCCGGCAACCGATTTCACGGACATTACTCCGTTCTTGTATTACATTCGGGTGCCGGCCGAGGAACGCGATGCGCTCCGTGCTCACCTGACAGATAAGGGCATCGATACGGGCATTCACTGGCAACCTGGGCATTGGTTCAGCTACTTCAAAGATTGTCGCCGCGGGGATCTGTCCGTGACTGACCGAGTGGGACATCAGATACTGTCTCTGCCTTTGCATTCCGATATGTGCGACGAGTTACAAGTGAGAGTGATTGAAGGAGTCGTTTCGTATTTTAGGAGCTAAGAAACATGATGCTTGCGCACTCAGGACGTGGACTCCTGCTCTCTCTGAAACTCACGGGAGGAGACCGTCGTGCCGGCTTGTGTATTCTGGCTGGCTCACCTCCAAGTTGTGTGCTTCGTCCCGTGGTTACAACAGGAACGGCGCTGGCGGCTGCGGACGTTGAAAGACTGACGGAGTGGCGAAACCGGTATCGATCTGCCTTTTTAACTGAATTCACGGCCACCAATGAACGAACGGAACGTTGGCTGCGGGAGACAGTAGGGCCGAGCGACCAACGCATCCTGTTCATGCTGGACGACCTTGAAGGCAGGACCTTTGGCTACATGGGATTGGCGCAGATCAACTGGGACACGCATTCGGGTGAAGCTGATGCGGTGGTGCGTGGCTTAGAGGCCCCGCCGGGAACGATGCGCGTGGCTCTGCGCACCATGCTGCTGTGGGCTGAGAGTCAGTTAGGTTTGACTACGTTGCGAGTTCGAGTTCGCTCAGACAATCCCGCAGTTGCATTTTATCGGCGCGTGGGCTTTGTAGAAAGCCACCAGATTCCCCTGCGTCAACAGAGGCAAGGAACTGAGTTGCATTGGATTGAGGATGCTTCTGCGGACTCAGGGGTGGTCGGTTTGGTGTACATGAACTGGCAACCTAATTCAGAATGCTAACTTGAGAAAGACACCCACATGTTGCACATCGATCTGCAGAAGGGACTGGTTATTCAGGGGGAAGGCGAAATGGCTGTCGAGCATGACATCGGGACGCCAGAGGCGTTTGAGCTTTTATCGGAGGCGTGGCTTCGCAGTGGTTGGGATACCAAGTACGTATACAGCTTCACCTGGCTGGGGCGGCCAATCATCCAATTGCCCGAGGATATGCTCCGCCTGCAAGAGGTAATCTTTGAGTTACACCCGGACGTAATTGTTGAAACGGGAGTGGCTCACGGCGGTTCACTGGTTTTCTACGCTTCGCTCTGCAAAGCAATGGGAATGGGGCGCGTGATCGGAGTCGACGTCCAAATACGTCCACAGAACCGTGAGGCCATTGAACGGCACTTCTTGTCGTCCTTGATAACGCTGGTTGAGGGCGATTCCGTGGCACCTGCGACAGTCAAGACTGTCAAGGGCATGATTCTGCCTTCTGAAACAGTGCTGGTATTATTGGACTCTTGTCATACCAAAGCACATGTCTTGGCGGAGTTAGAGGCATATGCACCGCTCGTTTCTCCGAAGTCCTATGCGGTCGCAATGGATGGAATCATGGGGCAGCTTGTTGGAGCCCCCAGAACCCGCTCTGACTGGAGCTGGAACAATCCAAGAGTTGCGGCTGAAGAGTTCGTGCGTATGCATCCGGCGTTCTCCTTGGTCGAACCTAAGTTTGTATTTAACGAAGGTAGTATCACGAAGCGGGTTACGTATTGGCCCGGTGCTTTCGTACAACGCAGATAAGAGGAGGATGTCCACTGCCCGAAAGCGAGGCCGCAAGGTGTGGGGACCGTCGCATGTTGCAGCGCCTGACGTCTTTGCGGCCGAGGTCATGTCAACTGCTCCACAACAGGCAGTCCGAAATTGGCTTTTTGCAACCCCCGAATGTGTATGTCGATACTGACTACAGGAATTCCGGTGTTCAACGGGGAAAAGTACATCCGAGCCGCATTGGAGTCACTCCACGCCCAGACGCGGCCACCTGACAGAGTAGTCGTGTTCGATAATTGCTCCACGGACAAGACTCGTGAGGTGGTTGAAGCGTTCAAAGGGCTCAAGAATCTCGAACTTCGCACAAGCAGTCGGAATATTGGAGGGCTTCCCAACTTCAATAGAACCCTTGAGCTGGCTTCGGAAACGGACTATTTGCACATCCTTTCATGTGACGATTTGATCAAGCCAGATTTTTACGGGCGATTGACCTCGGCACTCGATCCGGTTTCGGGGCAAGCGATGGCATTCTCGCGTTTGTCAATCATTGACGAATCGGGAATCATTGTATCGGAAGAGTCCGCATCGACCGTGCCGTCTCTGCGAGTGTGGGCGATCCCGAATTTCTTGGCACGCCAGTGCGAATTGCGACATGTCTATTGTCAGTCTGTTCTGTTGAAGACGGTCCGGAAGCCATCACCTGTGAATTTCGAAACCGATTGGCTCCAGGCCGCGGACGTAGTCTTCTTTGCGGAGTGGGCCCGTTTAACTGGCTTGGTGGTCGAAATTCAGGAGCCACTGTGTCTCTTCCGCGTTCATTCCGGGAGCTTTACGAGTGGGAACATGTTCCATTTGGAACGATGGGTTATGGAGGAGTGGCGGGCAATGCAGCGAGTAGCCGCTCTGATTGATGAGCGAAGAATTGCCCGATTGCTGCGCAACCTCAAGCTCAAGTGCATTTTTGCCGCAAGGTCACGGGTCAAGATGGGCGTGGTGGGTCAGGCGCAGCCGGCTTATGCGCGCGAGATTGCGGAGCGCGTGCGGGCCACGGTGGGGGAAATACCCTGGCGGCTCGGCTGCGCGGCCGTTAAGATTCGGGAATACCACCGGCGCTGGTCATCACCGGCGAATGGCTGAACCCGTCAGCTCCGGGTGACGGCGAAGCAAAGAAACAGATGCGAACCATGAATGCACCGCGGGCGGAGAACGCCGCCGACGACCGTCAACGAACCTGGCCTGTTTCGCTGCTGATCATGGCGCTGGTGGTTCTGGCCCTGTTTGGACGCAGCCTGCAGCCGGGACAGGTCGTGTTCGCCAACGACGCCCCCTTGGGCGCGGTGGCGGCCCAGGCGGAATACCCGCTCAGCGCATTCACCGGCTATTGGCAGGACCTGAACTGGCTCGGCATCCAGCAGCCCAGTGCGGTCCCTGGCCCCACGCAGGCCCTGTTCATGGTGGCCGGGCCGCTGGTTTGGGGAGCTCAAGGCGCCGTCGTCTTTGCCAAGTTGTACGCGCCCCTGGCGCTGTTGCTCACCGGCCTGGCCGGCTACTTCCTGGCACGCAGTCTCAGGTTGGGCTGGGTGGGCGCCCTGCTGGTGGGATTGGCGGCGTTGTTGAATTCGGATTCCTTCTCGCATGCGTGCTGGGGTTTGCCCTCAGTTTCGCTGGGGCTGGCGGCGACGCTGGTGGCTGTGGGGATGGTGCAGCGTTCCAGCGGGGCCGCGGAAGCCTGGAGATGGGTTCACCTGGTCCTGGCCGGGTTCGCTGTCGGGTTGGCGGTGATGGAAAGCTACGATGTGGGCGCGATCCTGAGTTTGTATGTGGCGGCGTTCGTGATGTTCCAGGCGCTTAACGGGGAGGGCAAGCCGGTGATGCGGGTGGCCAAGGGCGCGGGTGGGGTTGCCCTGGTGGCGGCGGCGGCGGTTTTCATCTCCACCCAGGCGCTCTCGACGCTGGTGGGCACCCAGGTGAAAGGGGTGGCGGGGATGGCACAGGATGAGGCCACGCGGGCGCAGCGCTGGCGCGAGGCCACCCAGTGGAGCCTGCCCAAGCTGGAGACGCTCCAAATGGTGGTGCCGGGTCTGTTTGGATATCGGATGGACACCCCGGACGGTGGATCGTACTGGGGCGGGGTGGGGCGTGATCCGGCCTGGGACGGTTACCTGGCCAACCCCAATCCCGATCCGTCCCGGGCGCCGGTCGGCGCCTTGATGCGTCATTCGGGTGCGGGTTTTTATGCCGGTGTTTTCGTGGTCGTGGTGGGGATGT
Source organism: Verrucomicrobiota bacterium (assembly GCA_023383055.1). GTDB lineage: Bacteria > Verrucomicrobiota > Verrucomicrobiia > Limisphaerales > JAHDYP01 > JAHDYP01. Next base: position 22,514 of record JAHDYP010000106.1, read on the forward strand.
GGGCGTTGGCGAATGCGTGGCGCCGGAAGAAGAATCCCTATTCGGTCCTGGAACGACGCTGCATTTGGTTTTGGGGGTTGGCGGCCCTGATCTCACTCCTGTTGGCTTACGGTCGGCACGCGCCGTTCTACCAGATCGTCTATCAACTGCCGTTCTTCTCGACCATCCGCAATCCGATCAAGTTTCTGCATCCGCTGCAGATCAGCCTGATCATGCTGTTCGGTTACGGGTTGGTGGGCTTGTGGCGCGGGTATCTCGAGCCCGCACGCTCGGTGCGTCCCACGTTCAAAGCGCAACTGCGCTCGTGGTGGAATGCGACGACGCCGGCCGATCGGCGTTGGGTCTCGGGGAGTATTGGGGCCGTGTGCGTGGCGGGTTTCGCCTGGCTGGTTTACAGCTCCTCGACGGCGACGATGGTGGCGCATCTTGGCCGGGTGGGGTTCGGCGATCCGGAGATGGCGCGGGAGATGGCGCGGCACAGCGTCGGACAGGCGGGCATCGCCTGGCTGTTCCTGGCGGCGTCGGTGGCGCTGCTGATTGCGATCATGGCCGGCATGTGGTCGGGCCGGCGTCGGCGGTGGGTGGGGGTGGTGGCGGGTTTGATTCTGGTGGGAGACATGGCGCGGGCGAACCTGCCGTGGATCATCTACTATGACTACCGGGAGAGATACGCGAGCAACCCGGTGATCGACCTGCTCCGGGAGGACTCCTGGCAGCACCGGGTCACCGGGCGGTTGATGCCGAGGGGTGGGGGTGCCCTGGTGAACGATCAGGGACAAATCTTCGCGAGTTTGTATAACGAGTGGCTGGAGCATCTGTTTCAATACTACAAGGTCCAGACGGTCGACATCGTTCAGATGCCGCGCACGCCCCTGCTGGAGGAGGCTTACCTGAAAACCTTTCAACCGGTGAACGCGGAGGATTACCGCCGGCTCGGCCGTCTCTGGGAGTTGACCAACACCCGGTACGTGCTGGGCATGACCGGTTTTCTCGATTTCCTCAATCAGCAGTTCGACGCGGGCCAAGGGCGATTCCGGGTGCATACCGCCTTCAATATTCTGCCCAAGGCCGGCGTGGACCAGGTCACGCGACTTTCCCAACTGACCGTCGCGCCGGCGACCAACGGCCCGTTTGCGCTCTTCGAATTCGAGGGGGCGCTGCCGCGGATGAGTTTGATGTCGCGGTGGGAGGTCGTGACGAACGACACAGCCTGCCTCGAACGGCTGGTCGATCCGCGTTTCAACCCTCGGGAAATCGTGCTGGTAAACGATGCGGTCGCCGAACCCGCGGCGACCGCGACCGCCGGTTCGGGTGGATCGACGGCGATCGAGCACTACGAGCCCAAACGGATCGTCGTGAAGGCAACTGTCACCACGCCATCGGTGCTGCTGGTTAACGATCGGTATCATGTCGACTGGAAGGTCTATGTGAACGGTCAACGCCGTGACTTGCTCCGGTGCAATCACCTCATGCGCGGCGTGCGGCTCGAGCCGGGGGAACAATCGGTGGAATTCAGATTCGAACCGGCGGTGACCGCGCTCTATGTCAGTCTGGCCGCCCTGCTTGTGGGACTTGTGCTGCTGAGTTCCTTGATCGTGGCGGCGCCGCGCGAGTCGCAACCGCCGGGCGCCGCCGAGCCCGCCAGGAACGAG
>JAHDYP010000107.1 GCA_023383055.1 Verrucomicrobiota bacterium
TTCTCGGAATAGATTGAAGCGTTGCACTGCCTGGCGACCGGTCCCTATTTGATGGCGCATATGCGACATCAAATCGGGACGCCTGGTGAATGCTGGATCTGGCATAATCCGGCGAAATGGGAGAGGAGATGACGGGGCAATTCAAACCGATTGAGATTCACCCGGTGTCGCTACGAACGCAACGCAGCCGTGCGGCGCGGGGTGGTCCCGAGTTTTCTGTGTAAGGTCCCCTCACCGGGTCCAGGCCAGCCAGTGCGTCATGAGCTTTTTCACGAACGGGGTCAGGCGGGTGCGATTGTAGAGATCGCCGGTCTTGCGAATGGCTTCGGCCTGCGTCGGGTAAGGATGGATCGTCGCGCCAATCGTTTTGAGGCCGAGACCGCCCTTCATCGCGAGGGTGAGTTCCCCGATCAAATCGCCGGCATGGGCGGCCACAACCGTGGCACCCACGATGTCGTCGGTGCCTTTCCGGACATGGACCCGCACGAAGCCGGCGGTTTCATCATCCAGGATTGCGCGGTCCACCTTGCTCATCTCCTGCGTGTAAGTGTCCACCTCGATGCCTTGTTCTTTTGCCTCCCTTTCGTAAAGGCCCACGTGAGCAATCTCCGGCGAAGTGTAGGTGCTCCAGGGAATGATGAGTGAGCTGACCTTCGCTCGGCCCTTGAACAGCGCGTTCTGAATCACGATGCGCGCCATGAAATCCGCCGCATGCGTGAACTGATAGGGCGAACAGATGTCACCGCAGGCATAGATCCTGTGATTCGTCGTCTGCAGCCGGTCGTTGACCTTCACGCCCTTCTTGTCGAATTCGACGCCCACGGTTTCCAAACCGAGCTCTTCGACGTTTGGGGCGCGGCCGGCGGCGACGAGCAGTTGATCCACCACGAGATCGTAGCCCTTCCCGTGGGATTCCGCCTTCAGCCGAATGCCACCCGGGTCTTTCGTGACGCTCACGTTCTTGCCGCAACAAAGGAGTCGCACGCCGTCACGTTCCATCGCGCCGCGGACGATTGCGGCCGCCTCCTGGTCTTCGCGGGGGAGGATCCCATGAGTGGCTTCGACGAGATAAACTTCGGAACCAAAGCGGGCGAAGCTTTGCGCCATCTCACAACCAATGGGACCGGCGCCAATGATGCCGAACCGCCGTGGCAGTTCGGTCAGGCTAAAGAGTGTTTCGTTGGTGAGATAGGGAACCTGGTCGAGTCCGGGGATTGGTGGGGCGGCGGCGTGCACACCTGTGGCGATGACCGCTTTGGCGAAACGCAGGCTCTGGCCTCCCACTTCGACCGTGTCCGGTCCGGTAAAGCGACCGGCACCGAGAAAGACATCAACACCCAACTCCGTGAAGCGCCTGGCCGAATCGTGCGGGCTGATGCCGGCCCGCAACCGGCGCATTCGTTCCATGACCTTAGCGAAATCCACCGACACGCCAGCGCCATTGCCCCTCACCCCTTCCCTCTCCCCATCGGATGGGGCGAGGGTGGTTGAAGATCCGGCGGGCGACGAAAGATGAACCCCGAACTCACCCGCGTCGCGGACGGCAGCGGCCGCGCGAGCGGAGCGAATGATCGCTTTGGATGGCACGCATCCCACGTTGAGGCAATCGCCGCCCATGAGACGCTTCTCGATCAGGGCGACCTTCGCGCTCAGCCCCGCCGCGCCCACCGCCGTCACCAATCCAGCGGTGCCCGCTCCAATGACGACCAGGTTGTAGCGCGGCGCCGGGGTGGGATTGTTCCAGTCGGACGGATGCACATTGCTAACCAGTCGCTGGTTGTGACTGTCCCAGGGTGTGAGGGGCGGATTGTCTGATTTCGTGTTCATGCGAGTTTTGCGTATCTGCCCTCACTTCGCCGGCAGGAACGATTCCTTACACACTGGGATCACCCATTCCTGATTTCCGTGCCCGCAGAAATCAGGACTCCGGGGTTTGCGGAAAGAGCGGCCGGGTCGAGGACTGGAGCCGGAGTTCGACGAGGAGCCGCACCCAATCATCCAGTTCGACCGCATAGTCAGCGCGAAGACGATCGAGCACAGGCGCACTCAGCGACGCCAGGAAAAGCGCGGCTCCGTGCCGGGCGCCGATGAAGGCGCCGACCAGCTGGCCATAGGAATCGGTGTCATGCCCCCACTCGAGGCTTAACTGCAGTGCCGCAAGCGGGTCAAACTCGCTCGACGCCAGCACCGCGATGGTAACGACGAAAGGAACTTGCGCTTCCCACTTGATGGTGTCGCGGAACTCCGCCTCGAGGCGGGCAAAGAGTCGGGCCGGTCGACCGTGCGCCTCGCGGGCGCCGCCGAGGGCCAGGTCGAGCCAGCGGTCCACCGATCGGGTGACCCACGGAATCTTCCCATACCGATATGGATCCGTGCGACGCATCGCCCCGAAGATGGATTCCCAGGCGTCAGCCTTGGGCAGGTTGTGGGGGACCGCCAGGGCCTGGGCGAGGCCAGCAACGATCGCGGCATTCAGATCCTTGCCCCAGCCGTTGTCGAACAGTCCCAGCGCGTAGGCCGCCCGATAAGCCCGGTCGGGTTCGCCTGGAAAAAGCGCGGCCAATGGCAGCAAGGTCATTTGCCCGCAGCAGGTGGGAAGGCCATTCCAAATCCGCTCCGGGGGCAGTGCTCGCGACAGGTCCCGTTCGCCCAGACACCAGCGGCTGGCGAGGTGCCATTCGGCAAGCCATTCCTGACGGAGCGCGTCCAGTTCGGGGTTCTTCCTGACGGGACCGGCGGTGGGCCAATCGAGGTAAGCTTGCGCCAGAGATGCGTTATCAAAGGGCCATTGCTTGCGCCGCCGTGCGTTGCCCAATCCTTCCAGGAGAATCATCTTGTGCCGGCTGTCGTCGGTGATGGTCCCGGGAAGCGCGTTCACGGGCCATTGCCCGAACGGCTCCGGCGTGGGTCGCAGATCCCGGTAAGAACGTAGCGCGAGTCGCCCCGCCGCTGCGCGCCGGGCGTTTTCGTCCAGGTCTTCATCATCGCGCCAGCGTTTCGGAGGATTCGAAAGCTGGGCGACGCGCTCGGGATCCTGAAATTCGATGGGACCGCCGAGCGCATCGCCGACCAGAGAGCCCAACAGGAGGCCCCGTACTCGATCGTCAAGCGCGTCCGCTGAGGGTTCGGCCAGGGGAGTCTCAAGGTCGGCTGCAAGGGCGAGGGAGAACGGCCCTATCAGAGCGGCGGCGGCAGTCGTGCCCGTCTGGAGGAATTGGCGTCTAGGGAACCGGCGAGTTTTCATGAGGCAAGGATCAGGTCGAGACTCGGGTGCAGGACAAGGTCACGGGAGCGCCTCAGGAGAGAGCGGCGTTCCTCGAGGCCGCAGGCCAGGGGCAGTTGGGCGTAACCGATCAGCCGGCGCATCACTTCAATACCCGCCAATTGCAGCATCACGTTGACATCGTGGTCCGCGGGGGGGCGATATCGCTTCAGGAACCGGGCGGCAATCCCAGGGGGTTGTGCGCCCAACAGCAGATGGGCCAGAAACATGCCCCCATCCACCTCCGAACGACCGAAGCAGGCGAACTCCGGATCGATGACCTTCGGACCGGCGGGCGTTTCGAGGAAACTCCCGGGGAAAAAATCGCCGTGCACGAGAGTGTCTCCATCCGCCAGGTACACTTCCGCGCCCAATCGACGGACGGTGCTGACGTAATCGAGATCGGACCGCAAACGATCGGCCGCGGCCCCGAGTCCTGGCAGGAGATCGTCGAGGGCCAGCCCGTTGTTGGCTTCCAGCGGGATTTCAAAGATGTGGGCGTGGTTCAAGGCGCGCATCTCGCGGTTGGGGAGCGGATGGCGGGCGGGCTGTCCACGGAAATCGAGGTGGAGCCTGCTCAGGTAATCCGCCAGCGTGTCGACGGTGTCGAGGTTCAAGGTTGCTCCCCGGTAAATGCCACTCAGATCCTTGCTGGCGCCCAGGTCTTCGATCACCATCAAGCGGGCGGCGCGGTCGGCGTGCAACAGTCGTGGCATGCGGTCGGCCACGCCCGGTTGGCCGGTCACCAACTGGTAAAACTCGATCTCCCGCAACGCTCGATCCCAGGGGGCGTCGAACTGGGGATACTTTGCCACCCATGGCCGTGATTGCTTGACGATGAAGGACCGCGGGCGCGTCGTGACGCGTACCGTGCAGTTCATGTTACCGTCGCCGGCCCGAGTGACGGATTGGACCTGTTCGTCCATCGACAAGAACCCAGCGTTCTTCAGGTATGCAGCCAATTCGTCACGTTCGTCCGGGTCCAGATAGAACAGGCCGGGATGCTGATCCTGGAACCGGGCGCGGGGCGTCGGCTGTGCGCAATTCACGGATGCGGTCTCGGTCATAGTCCGGATTGGATCGGCTTCATGCGGTAATCTTCTGGGACAGTGCCTTCCGGGCGATTCGAGTGACAAAGATGGTCACCCCCACCGTGGCCAACAATCCCACGCCATACAGGATCCATTCACCCGTCGTTCGGCTGCGTTCGCCCGAAGCGGCCTGCGCCAGCGAACCCAGGTATACATACATCACCGTCCCCGGCAACATCCCAATCCATGAGGCAAGGACATAGTGAAGCAGCTTCACCTGCGTCAGGCCAAAGGCGTAGTTGAGCAGGGTGAAGGGAAAGACCGGGGAAAGTCGGGTCAAGAATACCACTTTCCAGCCTTCGGTCGCCACGGCGCGATCGACGGCCGCGAATTTCTCGTTGCCCTCGATCTTGCGGGCGACCGCGGTGCGGGCCAGGTATCGGCCGATCAGAAAGGCGGCGGTGGCAGCCAGCGTCGAGGCGACGGACACAATCAAGGTTCCTCGAATCAAACCGAACACCGCGCCCGCCCCGAGCGTGAGCACCGAACCCGGAATGAGTAGGACTGTGGCTGCCACGTACATGGCGATGAAAATCGTGGGTCCCCATGGCCCCAACCTGCCCACCCAATCGAGCGCCTGCTTCAGCAAATCCTGGACGTTGAAGTACTTGGCGGCGGCGAGGAGAACCATCACGGCGCCGAGGTAGAGCAGCCACTTCCAGCGGAACCCGGTCGGAGCGGCGTTGGTTTCAGGGGTGGACATGACGGTCAGTTGGGCTTGAACTCGAGTTTCCATCTGGATGCGGACGGTGAGACATTATCGGGTGGTTTGGTTCAGTGACCAGTCGTAATCGTCATAACGGATCTTGAGACTCTCTTGCGCGAGGGCGGCGGTGCTCGCCTTCGGCCAGTAAGGTTGCAGGGCGGCCAGGACGGAGCCGTGCTTCTTTTCAAAGTCCGCACCGTACCACTTGAATATTGGGGAGAGATAGACCGTCCTGGCGCCGGCGTCGACCCGGTTCTTGGTCGGAGTGGCCAGGAATTGGCGGGCCTGATCATCCAATTGTTCATCGAGGCGCGCGGCGAGGTAAGCTTCCTCACGGAGTGGCGGACAACCGCGGGCGGCGCAGACCAGCGCGAAATGAATCCGCGGGTCCGGGTAGTCCTTCCGGATGATGTCATGCTCGAGGTTGTTGAGCGTCAGGGTTCGACCGAATAACCGCACCACGGGTTGGTCCCACGGACCTTTGAAGAAGCTCCCGATGTCTTTGATGCTTTTCACGGGGTAATGATCGATGATGAGCTGGAGCGTATAGGCGTTGTAGGCATTGAGGAGAAAGGAAAGTCGCCGCGGCTCGGTCCAGCCTTTGAAATCCGCTTCGGCGACCGAGGCGACCTCGGCCAGGTATTGATCGAGGGGTTGACGACGGGTTTTCAGAGCGGCGTAGTCCACCAGGCCGTCCTTGACGTAAGTCTGCAGGATCCCTCTGAGGGGCTCGTGGTCCTGGTCAAACTCCGCAGCCTGAAGCAGCGCGGCGGTAGCGAAGCACAGGCCGCCGAATAAAGAAGAGCGTAGTAATGCGAAAAGCGGGTTCCTGATCATATCTTCTTGCCATTTCGTGATTTGTTCATGCGGCATCCGCCTTTTTCAGGGTGCCCTGCGAGTCCCTGTGGAACATTTTGTGAACAGCGGCGCTGTAGTTCAGCACCAGGCGGTCGTTCACCACCTGCCAGGTCGAGATGTCCACGGGCAGCAACATCCCGAGCCACGCGATGTGGTCCTATTTCGTCGCCTCAAACGACCACAGTTCCCGGCGCAACAATCGACCCCATTCTGGGTCGTACGGGTGCACGACTTGAACCGGTGCGGTTCCGCGAAACACCGGGCGGCCCTCGTTGGCCCACTGGAAGATGGAGCCTTCGAGGTTGAAGATGTTCGTGATGCCGCGACTTTGGAGGCGGGCCGCAAAATCCGCCGATCGGTAGCCCACGGAGCAATAGACAACCACCGCCCGCGCCGGGTGCCCCTCCCGGATTTGTTTAACAGCGTCTTCCACCTTGTCCACTCGGGTCGCCCCCAGCAGATGGCTGACCGCGTATTCCTCTGGAGCGCGCACGTCAAACAACCAGGGCCGATCTTTCTTGGAGCGGTTGAGCCTGACCTCCAGGTCGCCCGTCGAAACAACACGGACGGAGGGGAACCGTGCCCGGATGTCCAGCATGAGCCGCTGCATCTCGTCGGGTGATTCCGAACCAGCAGAGTCGCAACCCGCGGTGAGGACGAAGGCCATGCTCAGGGCGAGCCAGGCCTTCGGACAGATGCGGTCGATGATATGCCAAGGCCAGGAGCGCACGTAAGAGCCTCAGGGCTGAAATCCTTTAACCCGTTCCAGAATCTTCGCCGGTTCAAGCCGAACTTGGTAATCCGGGTTTACATACGCGAAGCGAATTCTGCCGTTCCTGTCCGCCACGTAGACCGCCGGATGCGGCAGGATATGGTGGGTTTGGCCTGAGGCGGCTTCGAGGTCGATCTGGTACGATTCCTTGTATTTCTTGACGAGGTCGTCCTCGACCTGGAACGCGATGCCAAATGCCTTCGCCGCGAGCGCTTCGCTGTCCGAAAGCAGCCGGTAGCCGAGCTGGTCGCGATTCGGAGTTTCACGGAGTTTGGAGGGTTGATCCATGCTGATCGCTAACAATTGCGCCCCCGCCTTTTCCAGGTCCTGTTCGATGCCGACCAGGTCACTCAAATGCCTGGTGCAGAACGGACACCAGCCGCCGCGGTAGAAGATCAGCACCGTCGGTTTCTCCGCGACCAACTTGCGCAGGCTGACCTCTCGGTTGGTTTCCGTCCGCAACTTCACGTCGGGTATCGAGTCGCCTTCTTTGAGAGGGGCGGAGTTGGATTGCGTCGCGGCCAACAGGGTGCCAGCGAAGAGAAGTGAGAGAGTTCGGTTCATGATGTTCTGATGGATGCGGGCGGAAACGGGGAATGGGCGCGTCTGCGTTCGGATTGGCTCATAAGTGCGGTGTGGATAGCTGGGTTTGGCTCATTCAGTTCTGCCAAAAGTGGTGCGTTACCGGACAACACCGGTGCAACTGCTGCCGCAGCCGGCGGCACAGGCCAGGCAATGGTCTCCCGTCTGGATGGCCCAGTCCTCGAGATAGGCTGGCGTGACATCCCAGAGGAACAATGGCTTGCCGTTGCGCAACTGCATTCCGAGCATCTGGTTGAAATCGCAGTCGTAGATCTCGCCCAGCAGGCCGATGCTTAGCGTGCTGCAACACATCAACCCGTCGACCGTGGCAGGGTTGAAACTGTTGGCGAGCAGTTCCAGATAGGCGTCCCATTGTCCCTGTCAGCGAAGGTCCTCCGCAAAGCGGGCGATGGGTGCGAATCCAATCGCCCAACCTGCGGGCGACCTCGGCACTCATCATTTCCTTGCGCCAGGGGGCGGCGTTGACGTGGCAATGCCGGCAGGCCTGGTTGCACTTGCGCCCCACGTTAACCTGGAGCGTTTGCAGCTGACCACGGCGCAGGGACTGGCGATGTTGGGTCAGTTTCGTTTCAAAGCGATTCATTCTTCAGTTTATGAGAGTGGCGGCATCGCCGGATTATTCCGACAGAATGGCGATTCGCGCCACTGGATTCAGGCGTGCCTCGGGAGCAAACCTTGCCCACCCGCGGCGGTCATCCGACGGTTTTCCAACTCGAAGCAGAGCAGCGAGACCTTGTGCCCGTTCCATTCCACCAGGCGGCAGCCCAGCGCGGGTCGGCCATGAAGTCCCGCAGGCAAGGTAAAATCGGCCGGCGCCTGGTTCTCGGCCAACCATTGCTGCAACGTCTGAACGTCCTGGGACTCCAGATCCAGACGATCCAACCGCACCTCGACAAAGTCCGCCATGGCTTCACGGTATTGGGCAAAAGGACGGTCCGGCGAGGGTGTGACGAACAAGGCTCCAATCAGCAGGAGCAAACTGACACAGGCCGCGGCCGCGGTCGCAACCCGGGCGGGTCGACGCCACCATGGAAATGGGCGGATGATTTTTCGCTGAGCCAGCAGTGCGGATCTCAGTTCCGTGGGCGGCGAGGCAGCCTGCCTCAGTGTGGCGGTCACGCGCGTGTCCCATGCCTGGGCCTCGGCAAACCAGCGTGCCCAATCGGGATCCTGCTTCGTCAACTCAAGGGCTTCCTGGAATTGCGGATCGTCGGCATCCTGGCCATCCGGGCGATACGCACTGAGGATCGACTTGGCTTCTTCGATATTCATGGGTGCGGCGGTGTGAGTTGGTAACTGATCTAAGGGTGAGATACGGCGGATGACAACTGGGGTTGGGCAATTTCCGCCAGCATGGCCTCGAACACCGGCAGCGCGCGGGCACCCACAAAACGCCGACGCACGTTGCCCTGAGGATCCACCAGCACGGTGGTGGGAAGTTCGCCGCCGTTGAATCGGCCACCCACCTCATTGCTCTCGTCCATGAGCACCGTGAAGTTAATCCCCAGCTTCTTCGCCGTCCGGGATACTTTGGCGCGGATCTCCTTCAACGAGGGCGCGTCGTGATCCTCATGATCATGACCCGCATGATCCTCATGGCCGTCATCAGCCCGGTCGGAAAGCCCCGCGCCGCGCCCGCCAATATGCCCATGGCTGTCCGGCGCGTAATCCAGGGAAACCCCGAGGATGGCCAACTTCTCTCCGTGCCGCTTTTGGAGTTCAATCAAAGCGGGTATTTCGGCAAGACACGCCGTGCACCAGGTGGTCCAGAAATTGATGAGCACCGCCTGGCCGCGAAAATCTGATAGCCGCACCTTTCGACCGTCGAGCGTCGGCAGGACGAAATCACTCGCTGGGACTGGTTGCATGCTGGCTAAAGCAAGCGGCGGTGGCTCGAGTCGAACCGGAGTGAAATCGGATCGGCGGCGCGATAGCCAATCCTGGGCACGTGTCGAGGCGGCTCGGACCTTGGCAACTCCCTCCGGACGGAGCCCCTTCAAGCCGGTGTCAGGATCGGTCACCTCGACGGCGTCGGCCAGCTTGATGTCAAAGTCCTGTCCGGACCACTGTTCGAGCAGTTTGATCGCGCGGGCGGTCACACGCAGGTCTGGGTCATCGAGCAGTGGTGCGATCTGCGTGACACCCAACTCGAGAGGAGCGTGCTTGAGGTGATCTAAACCCAACATGCGAAGCTCAGGGTCCGGGTCGCGCAACTGGGCCGCGACCAGCGCGGGCAAGGCCGAATGCCGATGCCGGCGCAGACCTTGGAGTGCGGATTCACGCACGTTCATATCCGGGTCGAGCGCTCCCGACAACAGCATCCCTTCCAGTTCGAGACTTAACGACTTGCCATTGACGTCTCCGGCGCTGAGTTGGCGAATGGCGAACTGTCGATGCACGATCTTACCCGTATTCCAGGCATCCAGGATTGCCATTTCGGGTTCGGGCGACCGCCGCAAGTAATCCTCGAACAATTCGAGAGTCGGGGCGTCGTTGGCCAGTGTGCCGCGGACGAGCACCCAAGCATGAAGGGTGTCGCGATAGAACCAAACCATCAAGATCGTGGCGATGCCGGCGAAGAGTATCACCAGTCGAATGGGGAGGCGACTTCGCGCTCCGTGGGTGGTAGTGGTCGGTGTGGCGGTCATGGGTAACTTTTAGCTGGTATCCGGCACAGGGATTTAAGGCTGCCAGAGCAAAGTCTGTGGGTGAAAGGCTTGCCAGGCAAACCAGTAGAGTTTCACGAACGGCAATGGCTGCCCCGTGCCGGGATCGACCCCGCTGACACTCTGCGAGTGGGCGTCCTTTTGCACTTCGATCAGGATCCGGAGCGGATAGGCCCGCGTGCCGCCGCCAACGGTAACGCTCACGACCAGATCGTCGGCCTGCAGGCCACGCGCCGCCCCGGGCGAAACAAATCGCGGCCGGTCAATGGCCGGAATACCGTCGCGAGGCGGACCGCCCGAGCGGATTTCGCTCAGGGGCACGAGAGCATTGGAAACGTCGAAACCGCTGAATCCGGCTGCAAGTGACAGAGCGGAACCAACCAACAGCCCTGCCAAGAGAATGGGCAACCGCCCAAGCCCGACCACAGCTTTCGAGGCGGCCCAGCGGTCCTTTAGACCGACCGCTACACTGGCCGACGGACGTTGTTGATCGTTGTTCATGAGTGCCTTCAGTTGCTTCATTCCACTGGGCTCGTTGCCCCATCGTAGTTGTGAGTCACGAACAGGTGGCCATATTCCAATCGAAGAACCAATTCTATGAGCTGCGCTCGCGCGGGGTGAGGGGCGAGGGACAATCCTCACCAACCATTACTCACCAACTACTCGGGGACAGTGACGCGATCTTGCGCTGGATCTTCCCAGGCGCCGTGATTGATACGGTAACCGTGGCGTGGTACGAATGGCACGTGAACCAGTTCTCCTCCAATTTCATTCCGCCGCTTACACCGGACGGTGGGTTCAGACATGTCGAGTGATATCAGGCTGAAGATTGGCGTTCTTGGGGCGGCACGGATCGTCCCGATGGCCATCATTCGTCCGGCCCGCGCTGTGCCGGAGGCGTGGGTGACTGCTGTCGCCGCCCGGGACCCCGCCCGCGCCCGGGCGTTTGCTCAGCGGCAGAGGATACCGCGAGTGCACGAGACCTACGACGCGTTGATTGAGGATCCGGACTTGGATGCGGTCTACGTCCCATTGCCTAATAGTCTGCACGCCGAATGGTCGATCCGAGCGCTACGGGCGGGAAAGCACGTGCTCTGCGAGAAGCCAATGGCCTCGAATGCGGAGGAGGCGCGGCGGATGGCCGCTACGGCAGCCGAAACAGGACGGGTCCTGATCGAAGCATTCCACTACCGCTATCATCCGTTGGCCGCGCGAATGAAGGAGATCATCGACGGCGGGGAGTTGGGCACGATCCGCCATCTCGAGGCCCATTTCTGTGTTCCGCTGCTGTTTCCCGGCAACATTCGCTACCGGTTCGATTTGGCGGGAGGGGCCACGATGGATTTGGGATGTTACGCGGTAAACATCCTCCGCTACCTGGCCGGGGCGGAGCCTCAGGTGACGACGGCTGAGGCTCGTCTGACCTCCGCGCAGGTGGATCGATGCATGGAAGCGGATTTGCAGTTTCCGGACGGCCAAACCGGACGAATTGTGTGTTCGCTGTTCTCACGGATTCTGTTCCGTTCGCGGGTGGTGGTGCGAGGCGACCGAGGCGAACTACGGGTGAGTGGCCCTTTTCATCCCCAGCTTTTCCATCGGTTTAGGGTTCAAACTGGTGGGGCGACTCGCTTTGAGCGATTTCCGGGGGAGAGCACCTTCGCTCATCAGCTCCGGGCTTTTGTCAGAACGGTCCTTGGGCAAACAACCATGGCGACGGATGCCGTGGATGCCATTGCGAACATGCGGGGGATCGACGCGATTTACGAGAAGGCCGGATTGAAGCGCCGCGGAACGTAGCAGGTGGTTTGGTGGTGTTCATGTGTGTGACCATGAATGCTCCGACGATATCAGAATACTCGCTGCCACAACCCAATCACCTGCTTCCGGCGGCTTGCATCCTGGAAATGCTGAATGGGTTCGCTCTTGGACTCTAGAGCAACTGAAGACCTGGCAATGGGACTGGCCTCGCTGGCTCGCGCTCAAGCACCCGGTGCGCTTCCCGCTGTACCTCGGGGTCAGGATCATTCTCGCTGACGTCGATTACGCCACTAAACTCAGTCGAGGCCGATTCCAACCGTTGCAGCCGATATTCCAGATTCTGGATGGATGCTTCCATCCTTGCGCTCGGCGTCCCTAACCCTGGATCATAAGAGGCAGCAGTCAGTTTGGAATAGAGCGCCGAGACTTCTCTCTGCAGCCGGTTGCTCCGCATGTGCTGAAGAAAAGTGAGCACGAGGGTGCCAATGGCTACTGCCGCAAATGCAAGCAAGGTTTTCCGGTTCATGCCTTTTGGTTCAACTCAGTCAGACGGCGTTGGTATCACCGACATTCACGAATTTACCGGTCACTTCGGAAAGAAATGCTCGATCAACTTCCCCGCCGCCTCATCGCAACCGGCAAACGCCGCGTTGACGCTGCCAACATTCGTCGCGACAACCACGGCGCAATTTCGTTCGGGCGCCATCCAAAGGACCACGTAAAACATCGTGTTCGATCCGTTGTGCATCAGGGCGCGGCCGCCGGCCCACTTCCTCTCCAGAACAATCCAGCCCAACCCATAGTCATCCCCGGCGGAGGTATGAAGCTTCTTGAAGGATTCGGCGTTCAACAGTTCGGAAGATCCTTGCTCTCCCGCCATGTGGAACGTCGCGTACTCGGCCAGATCCGCCAGTGAACAATGGACGGTTCCAGCGGGGCCGATGGCCGACGGGTTGTCCGCCCGCGGCCCCGGAGGAACGGGCTTGATGCCGGTCAGCCGTCCTTTCGTGTGGCCCCAGGGTTGATCGACTTCGCCGGGAGTGGCCGGCGCGCCGAATCCCGCCGTGTCCATTCCGAGCGGTTCGAACAGCATCGATCGCATCAACTCTTCCCATGGCTTTCCAGCGGCGTTCTCCAGCATCACGCCGGCGATGCTGTATCCTTGATTGGAATAGAGCTTTTTCGTGCCCGGTTTCGCTTCGGGCTTTCGTGCCAGAATTCCCTTCACGAAATCCAAGCGTTGTTCCGCCGGAGGTCCGCTGGCAGTCCAGGCTTTGCTCCACAAATCTTTCGGCGCATTGCCTGGCGCGCCGCCGCGATGCGAAAGCAGTTGCTCCAGAGTGACATCGCGATAGTCAGAATGAAGATCATCTCCGAGATTCGAGAGCGACTGTTCAATCGTTGTCGTCCAGGAGATCTTTCCCTGTTCGACAAGCATCGCCGCAACGGTTGCAGTCATGGATTTCGTCACCGAGCCAATGTGAAACTTGTCGTTCACAGTGACCTTCTCCGTGCCGCCGTGCTTGCGGAATCCGACGGCGTTGGTCGCAACGATCTTCCCGTCCACAACCACGGCGGCGGCCAGTGCTGGAAAGTTGTGTTTCACGCGAATGGTCTCGAGCATCTGTGAGGTTGGATCAGGATATTCAGTGGCCGAGGGCGACTTGGCCTCGCCGACGAGATGTCTGGAACGGCCGGGAATGGATCGCTCCAACAGCCAATAGCCAATCGGGTCCACATCCGGCTCGCCGCTGTTGGCGACCACCGCAACGCCCACTCCGTGATCGGGCGCGAAACCAATCCACGCGCTGGCATTGTTGCGACCACCGTTCTTCTTCAGGATACGGCCAACCGAATCGCGTGATCGCACGGACCATCCCAGCGCCGTGCCGGCCGCCGAACCGTCGGACAGTTTCGTTGGCGTATGAAGCTCTTCGAACATCTCGCTGGAGAAAAGTCCTGGCTTCATCTGGGCCGCCAGGAATTCCGCCAGATCCGGTGCCGATGCGATCAGACCACCGGAAGGCGACAACCGCTCCCGGTATGAATGTTCTGTCTCAAGTCGCAGGAAACTGCCGCTGTAGCCAGTCGCCACGCGGAGCTTGCCATGAACCTGGATCGCAGTTCTCTTCAGGTGCAGTGGGTCGCACACCATCTCCTGTAAAAGCTGGTCGAACGGTTTGCCGGCGGCTCGTTCCAACGCATGCCCCAGCAACCCAAATCCGAGGTTCGAGTAAAGTTCCTCCGTACCCGGATTGGACTCCAATGTGACCTGGGCCAGAAGCTGGTAGAGTCGTTTCGGTTCCAATTGGTACCGGCCTTCGACCGATTGCACCACGCCGGGCACGCCACGTGGCAAACCGGACGTGTGGGACGCCAGTTGTCGCAACGTAATCGTCGCTCCAACTCCGGGCCTGGTGCTGATGGAAACATTGTTTGGCAGGCACTTCACCACAGGTTGATCCAAGTCAATTACCCCACGGTGATCAAGCAAAACCGCCAGCGACGCAGTGAATGCCTTGGTCACGGAGGCTACGTGATACGACGTTTCAGGAGTCGCCTTTCTCTTAGCAGTGATGTTCTCAAACCCGAAAGCGCCTTGGTAAGCAATCTTGCCGTCCAGCACGATTGCGACGCTCAGGCTCGGGTATTTTACAACGGCAACCTGTTCTTCGAGCCAGGCATCAATCCGCGCGATATCACTGTCGGCAAACGCACTGATGTCATCGAATTCAGGAGCGCGGAGCCCAGCCTCCCCGTCCGCTGGAGGCAGAAAAAGGGAGATTCCGAGGATGCCTGCTATGACGAAAACGAGCATGATGGTTTTCATCACGATGATTGTCTTTGATGGTTTAGAGCGCAACAGAGACAGATATTGGCGTATGGGATGATTTGCCGGGGCAAAGGTTTCAACCGCCGCCTTCAGGTCAGACTGTCGTTCCAGTCCGGTCCAAGGCATGATGTTCTTTTCACCGGATTCTCTGATCAGCCAGAGAGAGCGAATGTTCAGAAGCCTGAATGGCCGAACTTCCTTAATTTCGTCCCATAGAAGGAGGTTTTGCCCTTTGTTCAAATGAACTCCCAATGTGCTGATCCCCACGGCTCGCTCGGTTATTTTCTGCAGCAACCAGGAATATATCAACCCGCCGATGAAAAAAGGCACGACCCAAACCAGATGCTGCGGAAGGAACATTCGAGGGATATTGCCCTCAGTCAAAGCGAGCATCCCGAAGAACCAGATTCCGACGATTCCCGGGATGCCGTAGATAGCGATCTGCCAAAAGGCGACCTTAAATTCGACCGGTTTAACCTGGCTGGCGGCCGTCAATGAGAAAGCTGTTCGGCGCAGATTGGGGAGCTGCGTTTGATCGAACGGCTCGCCGGTTTCGACCGCATGGAGCAACGATGCCAGTTCCCGTTTCAGCGGGAGCAGGTTGTTCTTCACTGCACGCTGGTTGAGCCAATAAATAAAGACATAGAGCGCAAGCACGAAGGCGGAATAGATGACCTTGGATGGAACACCTCCGGAACCGCCCCAATGACAAATCATCACGCCCACGAGGAGCGGCAGCAGATACCACCACGCCACGGATGTGAGCAGGCCGATCTGGTTCTCCACTTTGTGCAGTTCAACCTTCACGGCATCGAATATGGGGGCGTTCGGTCCCGATTGTGGTAAACGGCGTTTGCTCCAAATCAGTTTCCACGCAATCAATACGGCGCTGACGATCAGGACAACACAACCAGCCTGAGTGAGCGTCGAATTGCTTCTAAAAAGCAAATCCCAGCCGAACCAGCCGATGATAAGAATGCAGGCCGCGACTTCGCCGTAGTCCCGCCAACTGATGGTCTTGTCGAAGCCTTTCATCCTCATTTTCATGGCGGCGATTTGCGCTTCGTCTGGGAGCGCGGGTAGGGCTTCGAAGCGTTGCTCTTTCCACAAGTGTTTCAAGGCGTCGTCGTTCATGAAGACTCCTTCATCAGGGTTGAAAGCTTCCTTTTGGCGCGATGCAACATCACGCCCACGTTGCTCGCGCCGAGGCCGAGCACCTCGGCCATTTGTTCGTAGGAACAATCCTCCAGAAACAGCGTGACCAGCGCCTTCTCCACTTCGTTGAGTTGTGCGATGGCGTCATATAGCCGCGCGAGTTGTTCCTCCGCGCCGTCGTCATGCGTCTGGCGCGATTCAATGTGGTGCGTGAGCTGTTCGTGATCGAGCGGCACAGCCGGACCGCCGCGCGCCGCGCGCTTGCGGACGAAGCTGATCGAAGTGTTGATGGCAATCCGGTAAAGCCAGGTATTTGCATGAATGTCTTGTTTCAGGCCCGGCAATGCCCGCCAGATTTGGAACAGGATTTCCTGATACAAATCGTCCCGGTCGGCGACGTTCCACGCGTAAACACGGCAGACCTTGAGAATCCTGGGGCGATTCCCGCTGATCAGATCCAAAAACCGTTGTTCCTCTGGTGGATTCAATGTCCTGAGCCTTTAACTGGTTAGTCGCAACGGGAAGAACAATTATTACGTCGTGGAAAGTGTTTGATCGGGGCGTCAGGTCTGGATGTCAGCCTGGTCGTCAGCGTAAATCAACTCCACAAGCTGGCTGGCCCCAAAAGCGCTTCACGTTTTGCGTGCCGCCGCTTTTCACCGCGCTTCCAGCCCGGCACCGTGTTGAATGCCACGCGATAAATTCATGTGCTTTCTTTAGCCTCTCGGAGCACGTCGCCCGCACTCACGTCCACGTGGAAGCTGGCGAAATTGCGGTCGCCCATGGAAGCTTCAACCGGAAATCGCGATCCGCCATAAGGCGCTGCGTCCGAATCCATGGTCGGTTCGCCGCCTCGAACTCTTTTCGTTTGGTGGCCAGCTCCCGTTCGGTCACCAGCCCACGCCGCCGCGCATCGGACACCACCCGACGCAGATCTTCAACTGCGGTGGGGTTGGCTTTCGCCAGGTCGATGACGGCTCTCAGCGGTCTGCAAACGGCGAATCCTCGCAGACGGGTGTCCGTCGGTCAGCAAGCTCCGGTAGTTATCGGGGAGGCCCGCCAGATGAAACATCCGCAGTTCGATGGCCTGGCCTTATCCTTCTCGACGGCGCGGATTCGACGGCCACGACGGGATCCTCCACTCGCGTCGGAGCACACCTAACCGCCGTTGCCATTCCTCGTTGCAGCGTGGGCCAAGGTCCGTCTCGGTCAGTTCCGGTGCCACAGAATAGTATCCGATCTTGCCGATCCCCCGTGCTCGCAGCATCTCAACGATCTGTCGGTACCGCTGGCGGGTTGTTGTCATGGTGCAGAAGCAAAGATTGATTCGTTCACCTGGAGTGCCAGGGGCCGCCTGGTGGCCAGTGAGAACTGAATGCCGTGTTTTGGCGTGCGGCTTCGAGTACAGGCTGCAGGAACCTACGCAGCAGTTGGTGCTCTTCCCCGGTTTGCCGGGCGCGTTGCAGCAACCGATCCGCCACCGACGCGGCGATGTTGCGAGGGCGCTCCCGGCTCATGCCAGCGCCTCCAGGTAAGGCCGCATGACGTTGAACACCCGATTGACTTTGGCGAATTGGGCGATCTGGTTGGGCGTAGCCCGACGCAGCCGGCGGCATTCGCGGAGCGCCTCCAACGCCACGTCCAGCCCGATCTTGTTGCGATACTTAAAACAATCCGCCACCGTTTTGGCGGGAATCGTGACGCGCACCGGCACGCCTTCAATCTGATGAGATTCGCTCCCTGCGGTCAGGGAAACCGCCGAGTAGCGCACGAAGCGCACCATTGGCTTACCCAGCGATGGCACCCGCGCCCCGCTCCGAATGCCCACCCACGCGCATGACGCACATACAAGCGCTTTGTATAAACATGCAATGCGGTGATTGCAGGCCGGTTTCACTGGTTCTCCGCCGGCGCGGAATCAGCCTGGTGCAGGTGAACAGGACGGTGCCGCGCTCGATGCGCGAGGGTCCGCAGAATAGTATCCAGAATCAGGTCCAGTTCCTTGGCCAGATCCTCCGCCAGGAAGCGCAGGACGAAGAAACCTTGTTCTTGGAGCAGCGCATCCTTCTGACGATCCCGCCGGTAGGCCGCCGGATCCGCGAGATGTTGCGCCCCATCCAGCTCAATCACCACCCCCACGTCTGCGCACAGGAAGTCCACCTCCATGCTCCCCGCACTGTCAAAGGCGATCGGCAAGCGCACGTTCAACTGAAAACGTCCAACCGTGTCCGGCAGCGTCTCGAGTCGCCGCAGCAAGAAGGCTTCAGAAGCACTACGGGCCCGATCAGCGCCTTCGGCCTCAGGGGACGGTCTGCGCGCGGCGTGGACAAAGAGGTTCGCCAACGGTGTGTCCACCCCGTCCCGGATCAGGCGGCGCACGCTCGCGGCGTAATCGCGTTTCCATTCCGGATCCACCGGCAAGGGGACATCCGCCGGCCACCCGGGCAGCGCGCTCGCCGGCAGGAGGATGGTGTAACCCGCGGCTTCGTAACCCCGACAGCGGCGATCGAACATCCGGGCGAGCATGGGCACCTCGAGATCGGCATAGTCGTAGACCCGCACTTCCCGCTTGCCTTCGTAGAGTCGGTGCAACCGGCCCACGTACTGAGTGATGGTGCCTCGCCACGAAACCGGCAGGGCCAGAAAGAGCGTGTCCAATCGCGGGTCGTCAAACCCCTCACCGATGTATTTGCCGGTCGCCAACAGAACCCGGCCGGTCGGGCCGGCGGGATCAGCCAAGCAGGTCAACGCTTGGCGCAGCGCTTTCTTTCCCATTCCTCCTTGGAGTGTAACAACCTGCGGGACATGTTCCCGTAGGCGGTCCGCCAGTTCGCTTAAGTGCTCTGTCCGTTCGGTAAGCACCAACGGCGTTCTTCCGCCGCGCAAGGCCTCGAGTACATCCGCGCAGATCAGCCGATTGCGGCTCTCGCACTTCGAAAGCGCGTCTTGCAGTTTCTGAAACTCGATCCGGGGATCGTCCTCGGGGGCGAAGGGTGACCGAAATCCAGTTGGCCGAACGATCACCTCGTGCGTGAATGGACGGGCGGCGGCTTGTTGCCTTGCGTCCACGCGAAAGCGGACCGGTCCGCATTGCATGAAGATGATGGGATGGTGTCCATCCTTGCGTGTGACGGTGGCCGAGAGCCCGGTGATGAACCGCGCTTTGGTGCGGCGCGCGACTTGTTCAAAGCTGTGGGCTGAGACATGGTGACATTCGTCGACCACCAGATGGCCGTAATTCGCCACCCGGTCGTCCACTACGCCCTTCCGCACCAGGCTTTGCATGAGCGCCACATCCAACGCACCGGTGAGCTTCTTCCTGCCACCGCCAAGCCGCCCGATCGCCTTCGGCGAGAGTTCAAGGAACGTTGCGAGACGTTCCACCCACTGTTCGAGCAACTGTTGGCGATGGACCAGGACCAGGGTATTGACGCCGCGCTGGGCAATGAGCCAGGCGGCAATCACCGTTTTCCCAAAAGCCGTGGTGGCCGACAGCACCCCGGTTTCATGCGCGACCAGTGCCTGGGCGGCGGCCTGCTGCTCCGGGCGTAACTCGCCTTGAAAACGGACCGTGAGCGGACTGCCGCCAAAGCGCTCGTCGCGCACCGTGCATCGGATCCCCAAGGACTCGAGTAGTGCTTGGACTTCTTCGAGGCAACCACGTGGAAGGCCGAGGTGCTGACCGCAATCCTCGGCACAGGCGATGATCCGCGGTTTGTCGTAGGTCGGCAGCCTCATCGCTTGGGCCCGGTAGAACTCGGGATTCTGAAAGGCGGCCAGCCGGATCAGGCGATTCCGCAATGCCGGTGGCAGGTCCTGTTTGGCGATGTAAATCTGATCGCCCAGCACCAGTTCAAGTTCGGTGGGCAGTGGATCAGTAATGGGCGTTTCCTTTCGCCGACGCGAAGGCGGTGCGGTCCATGGGGCGTCATCGTCGCCTTCCGTCGCGGCCATTCTGACGCCGACGATGCGCCCTCGACCCTCGGCGGCCTGCACCAAACCGTCAAGTTGCGGTCGAGACACTCGTTGAATTGATGCCAGAAACGCCCACTGATCCGGAAAGGGCCGGAAGTCGTCATCCACAAACACGCTGTTGTCGTGGTCTCGGGCCTGCCGTTGCAGGGGCAGGGCGATCAGATTGCCGAAGCCGCCCTTGGGAAGTGTGTCCTGGTTCGGAAATAGCCGGTCATACGACCGCAGTCCCAGTTCGGGCCATCGCTCCATCGTCTCCGTCAAGAGCAGCGATCCCAGCTTGCGGGCCGTGATCGCCGGCACCGCTTCGTCAAAGAAAAACCAGACGTGGCCGCCATTACCGGATCGGGATCGTTCCAGCGCGACGGGCACCGCCAGGTTGCGACAGGTTTCGACAAATGCGGCCGCGTCCGCATGCCAGCTGTCCCGATCGAAATCCACCGCCAAGAAATAGCAGGTCTCGTCGCGAAGCATTGGATAGACCCCCATCACGAAGTCGTGCCCCGCACCGTCGCGACCGGACAGGTGCCAGCGGACCACTTCGTCGGTCACTGGGAGAAACCGTTGATTGGGGCAGTCGGAACATTTGACGCGGGGTTTCTCGCACACGCCGCGGATCCATTCGTTGCCGCAAGCGGGCTGATACCCCGCACGCCCCGTCTTCCGGCTCTCGAATCGGCGCGGATACACATCCTCGCGACCCCGAAAGAGCGAGCGGAACAGCGCGATTTTGGCCTCGGCCGACGAATCCTGAGTCAGCCCTGCGCTAACCCCAACCCCGACGCCGGCCTTCAACACACTGAGGAAGGCGCTGGTTGACGGCTTCTTCAAGACACCGGTGATGCGCAAAGTCTTCGAGGTGGTCCCCATTCAGGCAGACGTCTATTCTGGTCGGACCTGGGAAGCCAAGGAGCGCAAGGAAAACAAACTGGTTTCAGCCGTGCGCTTCAACGGGTGCGTGTCGTTCCAGTGGACTCCTCGTGCACGCTATGAAAACAAATGACAATACAGCGGGCGAACCCAACCCTGTCCAGCAACCTACACCGGAGTCGGTGGTTGAAAACCAGGGGCATCATGTCGAGGAGGGCGCGCATGCAAATCTTGGTGACGATTTACCTCCAATCAATCCGGAAGAAGTTGACGACCCAGATCCGCCTGCGCCTGCTGTCCTCAAGTCCGCGGCCGTGACAAAAGCGGTGAACAGTTCTCCTGAGACGACTGTTCATAAAGATGCGTTGCTTACGTCGACTGCCCCCAACCGAAAGATTCCTGCAAGCTCTTATGTCCGGGCAGGAAGATCCCATGTTGATCAGGCAAACCGTAGAAACAGCCTGCACCGTATACCGCAAGGCTTTGACTCTAACGAACGGTAACCGGCCTTGCGCTTGTGTTCTTAGTTTGTTGGAGCTGGGAGACCTAGACGGGAGCCGATCTATTTCCGCGCAGACCATTGGGCGGTTGACGGGGTTACGGTTAGGAGTTGTGGCAGCCAGCCTTGAAATCCTGTGCCAGCAGAAGAGTGTGCAATTAGTCCGGAATTACTTTCGAGGTGTTGAATACCAACTGGTCGACTCGCTCCACGATGATGAGGGCGCTCGAACTTGATGGCAACCCACCGGTGTCGAGGGGGGATATTCGCAGACTGCTGCCGAAACTGATGGGAGAACTATTCGGGGCACGCCTCAGCTGTTCCGTAAGGCGGGAAGGAAAGTATGTCCGCGGCTTCCGGTGTCTCGCGGCACGATAGACAATCCTACCGTCCCGCGACTTCCCACCTCGGGACAGCGGAGTGTCCCGGCCTGCCGAAGCCAGGCAGGATCCACGGGGTACGGGCAACTAGGTCTCCTTGCCCGCTTTAGGGGTCATGCCTAATGCCACGGGTTGCGTGGGGATGCGCGTGGGACGTCCACGTCGCTTGCCGGGCCGGCAGGGTTTGGCGCCGTTTGCTCTGGCAGCACGTATTTTGGCCTCGGACTTTACCTCCATGACCCCGGATTTGAGCGAACCCAAGAGTCGCCCTGCCTGATTCTTGAGGACTTCAACCTCGTCAGACTGGACAACGTCCCAAGTTTTACCAACTTCATCCGGGTCACCGATATGGCCGTCGACCTCGCGAGTAAAAGCCACATGTCCGCGCAAAACGCCAAACGCAAAAACTAACTCTCCTGACCGAAGCTTGATCGGCATCCTACGGTAGGCCCTAATCGAACCAATCCAGCCTGACCAGATCTTTGGACGCCGCCGCAGCGAGGCCAGCTTTCTGGCGGCATCCGACACGCCATTTGCCGTAGGTGCGCTTTCGGTTTTCGGTTCACTCGGCGTCGGTTGGTGACCACTGTGGCTTGCGGCAACCACCTCAGCGCGAACTTGGTTGACTTGTCGTGATTGCTCCACGGTGGTTGCCCGGATAATTGCGCTGACGGCCTTTTGGGAGTTCGTGTTGGCGACAGTCCGTTTCGGGCGACGCGGTCGCCTCGGCCTCGGATAGCAGCTGCGCTTGAAGGTCGCCACGCAATTCCGTCCAGCTCGGAACAGCAGTTTAAGGCTCATCAAGCGCAGCACCTTGGACAGCAATGTGAGCCGAAGTTCGCGCCCGGCGTTCCTGTCCTTTGGGGACATTTCTTCAGCCAGCCAATTCAACGCCGACCATAGCTTCACCGGCTCGCTCTCCGCAACGAGATCAAGGACACGTTTGTCGATCCAGTCGAGCCGCATTGGCTCCGGCGGCGGTGGCGGTTTCGGTGCCGCAATTTGCGGGGCGTCGGGTGGGGCGATGATGATCATGCCATAACTACTCGCCGTCCCCATGAAGTCTGACCTCGCCAAAGCGATGTTCAAAGTCAAAGGCGGCGGGCAAGCCGCATTCGCTCCAACTACCAAGCGGGCGCAATCTCGCTCTTAGCTACGAATGACTTCGGAGCACCTTGACCAAGTGCATGATAGTCGGCTGTAGAATCTGCTGCTTCTGTTCACGAGCGAGGCCGCGCATTTGTCTCGGATGAACCATCTCCACGATTGGCATCGGAATCACGTTGCGAAAATACTGGTTCAGTTGGCCGAACACGCCTGAGCCCACGGCGATCACCACATCAGGTTTGACGATGTTGATCACCCGCGCAAGGTAACGTTCGGCGCACGTACTCTTCCCACTTGCCAGGAGTTTCGACCCGTCCTCGCTTGCGCACAGGAATAGCTCCGTCACGGCGGCAACCGATTCAAATGATTTGCCCTCTCCGCAAGCACCTTCGACCACGATCATGTGACAGTGATAGTGTTCTTCGACTGCATCGCGAGCGATGTAAGGCTGTCCATCCATCGTTCGATTCGCGGCGAGTGTGCTAAAAGCCGTCCGGGAAGACATCACCCAATCGTGGAATGTCTGGTTTGACCTGGAACGTCTCGGGTTGATGCCGATGAAAAGCAGCCGTGCCTTTCCAGGCGCGCCGATGATTGGAGGACATTTGTAGAACGGTCCTCTACCGTTTGGACGCTCGAAGCTCGCGACGTTGCTGCAAACCTCGCATCCGAAGATCTCCGACCTGAATTCGCTCGACTCATCGCTCACGCCGCCTTCCCTCCCGAAAATTCATCCCTTTCCGAGTCGAGGTAGCCTGCGTCTGCGAAACGTTTCACGATTTTCCGGAAGCGCGGATCGGGGCTGTCCACGAAGTTCCGGAAAATCCAGCGCTCGCCTATGCCGGTTGGAACGACTTCCAGCCCGTTCAGGTCTTTCAACCCAGCGGGATATTGGAAGAATCCGAATACCGTTTCGCGCCCTTGCTCATCCGTGACCACCAGCACCGTTCCGCGCTCCGGGATCACCCAGCAGTCACCGTGAACGAGATCGTGGCGCCAGACCTGTCCATCCCGCAGAACGAATACGCCCTTCAGTTTCGCGTTCTCTAAATGGAACCCCGTGGTCAGCCGGCGCGCGAATTCCCGCCGCTCCACCGTGTCGAACTCCGCGCTCAGCACCAGCGTCGGCTCAAAGCCCATCTTCTCAGCGTCCGCTTCCACCGCTTTCAAAAATTCCAGCAACTTCTCGGCAGACGTCATCCCCGGAGCGCAGAAACTGTAGTGATAGCTCAATCCCATATCAGTCCTCCAGCTCCTCCCAAATCCATGACCCGGCTCCGACGCCGTACACCCTGATGCTTGATCCATCCGAGCACACAGCCGGTGAAGCTGGAGCAGGTTGCGCCCATGAGTGAACAGGAACTGTCCCTGCATTACGGCGAGGGATTCACGGACTGGGAACGGGCATGGCTGGAGCGGCTGCGGCAGCGATCCAGCGGGCTGAGCATCTTCCACGGGCC
>JAHDYP010000108.1 GCA_023383055.1 Verrucomicrobiota bacterium
CCCCGCCGGTGGCGACCGCCAGCACCCGCGCCTGGATGGCGCGTCCGCAGGTGACGTCGTGCGCGGTGTCACCCACCACCAGGATCTCCTCGCCCGCCAGCGGCCGGCCCATGAGTTGACCGCCGCGCTCCCGGGCGATCGCGGCGATCTGGTTGCGATCCTCGTGGTCGTCGCCAAAAGCCCCCGTTTCGAACCGCTGCCACAAGCCAAAATGACGCAACTTGATCTCCGCCCCCAGCCGAATGTTGCCGGTCAACAGCCCGATCCGCGGCGGCTCCGGCAACCCCGCCAGGGCCTCCAGCAGACGCCAGACCCCCGGACAGACCGAACCCGACCGGTTTTCGGCCAGGAGATGGTCCAGCCAGAAGACGTAGGCATCGAAGAAACGGCGAACCTGCTCCGGGGTGTGCTCGACTCCACAATGGTTGAAGAGCTCGCGCACCAGCGAAGTGTCCGTGCGCCCGCCGAATCGGATGCGGGCCTTGCCGTCCGTCACGCCGAACTCCGAGGCCATCGTCCGGTAAAAGGCTTGCACCCCGACCCCGCTCGTTCGGATCAGGGTGCCGTCGATGTCGAACAAGACCAGCCGCACCAAGGGATCACTCCTCGCTTTCACCCTCGGCCCGGAGCTTGTCGCCGTGCCGGGCCACGAACTCCTCCAGGAACAGCAGGTTGTCCTTCGCCCGCTTCCCCACCTTCACGAGGGTATCCATGGTGGAGACCTCCTCGAGTTGTTCCTTGATGAACCAGCTCAGGAAGTTCTGGGTCAGGTAATCGCTCTCCTTCACCGCCAGCTCATAGAGCGCCGTGATCTGGTTCGTCACCTCCCGCTCCCAGTTCAACGACAACTCGAGCGCCTCGAGCACCTGCTTGAACGAATGACGCGGCGCCGGAATGGCCGGAATCTCCACCCGCCCCCCCGAGTCCACCACATACTTCACAAACCGCATCGCATGCTCCCGCTCTTCCTCCGCCTGCTTGTAAAAAAAGGAGGAGAGCTCAATCAACCCTTCCTCCGAAAGATACGACGCGATCGACACGTACTGCAGTGACGCCCCAAACTCGTTGCCAATCTGCTGGTTGATCGCTCCGGTGACTTTCTTGCTGACTAACATGATCTGATTTCCTTTCGTTCGTTGCCCATCCCGCGCGGATCCGAGCCTAATGGACCCCGCCGACCGTGGCAAGGTCTCGACGCCCGGCCATCCATCCCAGGGCGCCAGCCGCCTTACCGGCCAAAATATGTGCACGCTTTGGCAAGATTGTGCAAGCCACGTCCGCCCCGGCCACGGACATTCCTGGCAGATTCCAAACCGGCGGCCAAGGCTGGGTCCGGTGCCGGACCGGTCCGCGCCGCGGAGTTTGCCGGAAGCAACATGACTCGATACACGACTTTGCCCAACCGGCGGGAGTTCGTCCGCACCGCGCTGCGGGGGACGTTGCTGACCGGTTTGATCGGGCTGGCCGGGCTGACCTTGCGCGGCCGATCGATCGTCTGGTCGGCTCCGCCCTGTCGGAACTCAGGCGGCTGTGCCACCTGTCAACTGTTCGCCCGCTGCGGTCTGCCCCCGGCAGCGGCCGTCCGTCAGACCTCGCCTCCCGCATGAATCCGTCATCCAATTCCGATGCCCTTTCCCGCCGTCGGTTTCTCCATCACGGCGTGGGTGGCGCAACGCTGCTCCTGGGCTGGTTGCCATCGCGGGCCGAAGCCGCTTCGGCGCGCGACAACCCTTTCAACTACAACATCGACCGCTACCGCAAGGTCGATCCGAAATGGCTCCATTACGAAAAAACCGCCAGCTTCGACTCGCCCAGGCCCGATCCCCGGCGCATCGCCATCGATCGCCAGGATCGCCTCTACCTCGCCTCCGGGCGCACGGTGGTCGTGCTGGACCGGCAGGGCATTCCGTCGGCCGAAATCCTCTGCGACGCCCCGGTCCGCTGTGTTTCGGTGGCGGCGGATGGCGTGCGTTACCTCGGGTTTAAGGATCATATCGAAGCCTTCGATGCCAAAGGCCAGCGCACGGCCCGATGGGAAGCGGTGACGGGCCGGCCGTTCCTGACCGGCCTGGCGGCTGGCGAGAATGACCTGTTTGCCGCCGACGCCGGCAACCGCGTTATTCTGCGTTATGATCGATCCGGCAAGCTCCTGGGCCGGATTGGCGAACGGAATCCCGACCGCAACATCCCGGGGTTGATCGTGCCCAGCGCCTGTCTGGACGTCGAGATTGGCGCTGACGGCCTATTGCGGGTCAACAACCCCGGCCGGCACCGGGTCGAGACTTACACCTTTGCGGGCGATCTCGAGCTGGTCTGGGGGCGGGCCTCGGCCGCCATCGATGGTTTCTGCGGCTGCTGCAACCCGGTGAACCTCGAGTTGCTGCCCGATGGCCGCTGCGTGACTTTCGAGAAAGGTCTGCCGCGCGTGAAGATCTACTCCCCCACCGGCCAACTCGAATCGGTCGTGGCCGGTCCCGACCAGTTTTCGGACGCGGGCGCGGTTTCTCCCGCCTTGGATTCCGAGGGATCCCCGGCCGGGGTGTTGGACGGCGCGATCGATTCGCAAGGCCGAATCTACGCCCTCGATCTCCCCAGCCGGCGGGTGGACATTCTGCAACGCAAACCCGATCCGGCGCCCGCGGCCGTCAAACCCGCCTCCAGCTGACCTGCTCATGGATCCGCAACCTCCCAAGTCAACCGGTCAGAATCGGCGTGATTTCCTTCGCCAGGGCTTTCGGGGCGCGGCGCTGTTGGGCATGGGCGGCCTGGTGGGCGCCCTCTCCTGGCGCAGCAGCGCCGAGACCACCCGCTGGCAGATCGATCCGCAGAAATGCGTCCGCTGCGGCCAATGCGCCACCGCCTGTGTTCTCGAACATTCCGCCGTCCGCTGCGCCCATGCCCAGGCCATGTGCGGGTATTGCGAGCTTTGCACCGGCTATTTCGAGCCCGACCCGAACGACCTGAACACGGGGGCCGAAAACCAGCTCTGCCCCACCGCGGCGATCCGGCGCCGGTTTGTCGAGGACCCTTACTTCGAATACACGATCGATGAGGCCCTGTGCATCGGGTGCGCCCGGTGCGTCGAAGGCTGCAACCGGTTCGGCAACGGTTCCCTCTACCTCCAGGTGCGCCATGAGATTTGCGTCAATTGCAACGAGTGCGCCATCGCCCGCGTCTGCCCCGGCGACGCCTTCCTCCGGGTGCCCGTCAGTCGTCCCTACATTTCCAAGCAGATAGCCCATTGAAATGCCCCGCCTCTCGCCCTCATCCAGTGCCGGTGCCAGGCTGGGCGCCATGCTCGTCCGCGGCTGGCTGATCTGCCTCTGCCTGGGGCTCGGTCCGCTGGCAGTCGCCGAACCGCGGTTTCCCCCGCCTGATTTCGAGACCGAGTACCAGATCCCGGAGGAACAGTATGCGCCGGCGCGGGCATTGTGGGTTGAGTATCTCGATGTGGCGGTGTTGCTGGGCGCCTTGGGGCTGGCCTCGTGGTTCGTGGCCCGCCGACGCTCGCGCAAGGCGGTGCTCGGTTTGTCCCTGTTCTCGCTGTTGTATTTCGGATTCTTCAAGGCCGGCTGCGTCTGTGCCATCGGCTCGGTACAGAACGTAGCCCTGGCCTTGTTCAACCCCACCTACGCCATCCCGCTTACGGTGCTGGTCTTTTTCGTCGCGCCACTGGCGGTGGCCCTCTTCTTTGGGCGCACCTTTTGCGCCGCGGTCTGCCCCCACGGCGCGCTGCAGGACCTCATATTGGTTAAACCCGTCAACGTGCCGCGCTGGCTCGCGCAAGGCCTGGGAGTCATCCCCTACCTTTACCTTGGGCTCGGCGTCTGGTTTGCCGCCACCGGCGGCGCGTTTGTCATCTGCCGCTATGATCCGTTCGTCGGCATCTTCCGCTTCTCCGGCAGTCTGACGATGATGCTGGTGGGCGCGCTGTTTGTGGTTACGGGGCTGTTTGTGGGCCGGCCCTACTGCCGGTTTCTCTGTCCTTATGGCGTTCTGCTCAAGCTGGCCGCCAAAGTCTCGCGCTGGCGCGTGCGCATCACCCCCGATATCTGCACCCAGTGCCAGCTCTGCGAACACTCCTGCCCCTTCGGCGCCATCCGCGAACCGGTGGTTACCCGGCGCGACCCTCGCGAACTCGCCCGCGAACGCCGGCGGTTCGCCGCGCTGCTTGCGCTGGTGCCCGTCCTGATGCTGGCCGGCGGCTGGCTGGGCGCGCGTTTCAGCGGTGTGGCCGCCCAATTCCATCCCGTCGTCGAGCTGGCCGAACTCTACCTGCGCCACCAGACCAACCCGCCGTCCACGCCGCTTCCAGCCGTTGACGCTCTGGCCTATGCCCGTGCCGAACGCGACGCTGATGCGCTGCTGGCAAACGCCGTCGCCACCCGCCGCCAATTCAACTACGGCGGCTGGATCTTCGGGGCGTTCGCCGGGCTCGTGGTCGGCGCCAAGCTGGCTCGCTATTCGATCCAACCGCGCCGCACCGATTTCGAGCCCGACCGCGGCGCGTGTTATGCCTGCGCCCGGTGTTTCGAGTATTGCCCGCAGGAGCGTGTCCGGCTCGGGACCTGGCCGGCGGGCGAGCCCATCCCGGGCATCGCCATCCCTCCGAGCCAGGGGGCGCTGAGCCGAAAAGGAACCGTGTGACGGGCGCCGAGATCCAGCGTCACCTCGGGTGGGTGGTGATCGTGGCCGCCGTCTTCTCGATCGTTGTGGGTGCCGCGATGTTCGTGAACCACTTCCAGGTCGCCACCTACGATCCGCTCACCTCGAGCGCGCTCGCCGAAAAGAAGGATCTCCTCCGCGAGGATCCTCCGAACGAAACGCTCAAACAGGAAATCCGCGATCTCGATCTCCAGATCCGCCAGCGGTTCTTCCGGCATCTGGCCTTTAACCGCGGCGGCGCCTGGTTCCTCCTCGGCGGCCTGGCCGCATTCGTGATCGCCGGCCGCTATCTCGTCTCCAGTCGCATCGCGCTTCCGGCCCCACAACGCCGCCCGGACGACGCCTCCGCGCTCCGGCGCCACGCCCAGGCCGGCCGCCGCGCCGTCGCCACCACCGCTACCATCGTTGCCATTCTCCTGCTCCTGCTGGGCTTCACCCTGGGAACCTTGGTCCCGGAATCTCCCGAAGCCCTGGCCCGGCTCACCGGCGGTGAACCGGAAGCCCCCGATCCCGGCCCAACCCGAGAGGAACTCCGGGCCAACTGGCCCCAATTCCGGGGACCCACCGGCGACGGCGTGGCCACCACCACCAACCTGCCAATGAACTGGGTTGGCGCCACCGGCGACGGCGTGGCCTGGAAATCCCCCGTCCCCCTCCCCGGATTCGGGTCGCCCATCGTCTGGCAGGATCGTGTCCTCTTGTCCGGCGGCAACGAAACCGCTCGAGCTGTCTTCTGCTATTCCGTCGCTGACGGACGCCAGCTGTGGCAGGGACTGGTGCCGCCCATGACCGCGCCGCCCGGCCGAAAGCTCGAAGTCCAGGAATTCACGGGAATCGCCGCACCCACTCCCGCCACGGACGGCCGACGCGTCTTCGCCATCTTTGCCACCGGCGAACTGGTTGCCTTCCATCTCGACGGCAGGCTCGCCTGGTCGAAGCACCTGGGCGTACCGGAGAATCCTTACGGGTTCGCCACCTCGCTGGTCGTGCACGACGGCAAACTGTTCGTCCAATATGACCAGGGCGAGGCCGAGAAGGAGCTCTCCCGGCTATACGCCTACGACGCCGCCACGGGCCGCACGGTCTGGGAACAACGCCGCGCCCTGCCCAGCTCGTGGACCACGCCGCTCGTCATCGAGGCCGCCGGCAAACCGCAGTTGATCGTCACCAGCCAGCCCTGGGCCATCGCTTACGATCCCGCCTCCGGCGCCGAGCTCTGGCGCGCGGATTGCCTCGGCGCCGACCTCGCCCCGTCGCCGATCTTCGCGTCGGACCTGCTCTACCTGGTTCATCCCAGCGTTGCCGTCATCGCCTTGCGCGTCGACGGCTCGGGCGACGTCACCCAGACCCACATCGCCTGGCAAAACGAGGATGGCGCCCCGGATATCACCAGCCCTGTCACCGACGGCGCCCATATTTTCGCCGTCACCACCTGGGGCACCCTGGCCTGTCTCGATGCCAAAACCGGCGCGCGCCTGGCCGAGAAAGACCTCGAAATGGAGTTCAACGCTTCGCCCATCCTCGTCGGCAGCCGCTTGCTGCTCGTCGGTATCCCGGGCACCGCCCTGCTGCTCTCCGCCGATCCCGCGCTCGAGATTCTTGCCCGGGCCGAGTTGGGCGAAACCGTCCATGCGAGCCCGGCCGTGGTCGATGGCCGGCTTTATCTGCGCGGCAAAGATCATCTCCACGCGATGGGCAATCCCACCGGCAACCCCGCCCCGCTGAGCTATGGCCAGTGACTCGCTCCAGTTTGTCGACCAGACCGTCGCGCGCATCGGTCGTTCGCCGGACGCCGTGATCCCCCTGCTGCAAGCCGTCCAGGAACACTATCGGTACCTGCCCAAGCCCGCCCTCGATCGGATCTGCGCGCTCACGGACATCCGCCCGGCCACGCTCTGGGGCATCGCCACGTTCTACGACCAGTTCCGGCATCGGCCCGTCGGCAAACATATCGTCCATGTCTGCCATGGCACCGCCTGTCACGTGACCGGCGCCGACCGTGTGGAGGATGCGCTGCGCCGCCAGCTTCACATCCCTCCCGGCGAAGACACCGATCCGCAACAACAGTTCACCATCGAAAGCGTCGCCTGCCTCGGCTGCTGCACGCTGGCGCCCGTGGTCAAGCTCGACCAACATACCTACGGCCATATCACCGCCGAGAAACTGCCCAGGGTCGTCAGCGATTTCCTGAGCCTCGAAGCCGCGCCCCCATCACCCGAGACCGTCGGTCAGCCCCCGGCCCTGGCGCGATCCGGCATCTCCCAGATCCATGTCGGGCTCGGCTCCTGTTGCATGGCCAAAGGCAGCGATCTCCTGTTTGCCGCGCTCAAAGAGGCCGCCCAGGAATTCAATGCCGAGGTCCTCGTCAAGCGAGTCGGTTGCGTCGGCATGTGCCATCGCACCCCCCTCATTGAAATCCGGTCCCCCAACCAGCCCGCGAAGTTCTACGCCGCCGTCGAACCCGCCGAAGCCCATCGCGTCGTCCGCCAACACTTCCGGCCGCGCGGTCTCTGGCGGCGGATCTCGCGTGCCTGCGGTGAGACGCTCGACCGCCTGCTGGTCGGCGAAGCCGATGAACCAATCGAACGCTATGCCCTGAACCAGCGCGATCCCAACGTCAGCGCCTTCCTCGGCCGCCAGGTGCATATTGCGACCGAGCACTTCGGTCACCTTGATCCCCTCGACCTGGAGGAATACGAAGCCCACGACGGTTTTCAGGCCATCCGCCGTGTTCTGCAGCAGCCCCAGCCCGATCAGATCATCGATACCGTCGAACGCAGCGGCCTCCGCGGACGCGGCGGCGCCGGCTTCCCCTCCGGTCCCAAATGGAAAGTCGTCCGCCGCCAGGATGCCCCCGTCAAGTACGTGATCTGCAATGGCGACGAGGGCGATCCCGGCGCCTTCATGGACCGCATGCTCCTCGAGTCCTTTCCTTACCGCATCATCGAGGGGCTCGCCATCGCCGCGGTGGCCGTGGGTGCGCACGAGGGTTTCCTGTACATCCGCCGCGAATATCCCCTCGCCGTCAGCCGCATCCGCGCCGCTCTCGATCAACTCGAACAACGCGGCTGGCTCGGCGACCGCCTCATGGGCTTCGATTACCCGCTGCGCCTCTCGATCAAGGAAGGCGCCGGCGCCTTCGTCTGCGGCGAGGAAACCGCCCTCATCGCCTCAATCGAAGGCGAACGCGGCATGCCCCGCCTGCGCCCGCCGTTCCCCGCCGAATCCGGCCTCTGGAACCGACCGACCCTGATCAACAACGTCGAGACGCTGGCGATGGTGCCCTGGATCATTCGCCGCGGATCCGAGGCCTTCGCCGCCCTCGGCACTGCCACCAGCAAAGGCACCAAAGTCTTCGCCCTCGCCGGCAAAGTCCAGCGGGGCGGCCTCATCGAGGTCCCCATGGGGACCACCATCCGCGAGATTGTCGAGGAAATCGGCGGCGGCGTCCCCCACGGCCGCAAATTCAAAGCTGTCCAGATCGGCGGCCCCTCCGGCGGCTGCGTTCCCGCCCGACTGGCCGACACCCCGGTCGACTACGAATCGCTCGGTGCCGTCGGCGCCATCATGGGCTCCGGCGGCCTGGTCGTGCTCGATGACACCGATTGCATGGTCGACATCGCCCGCTATTTCCTCCAGTTCACCCAGGACCAGTCCTGCGGTAGATGCACCTTCTGCCGCGTCGGCACCCGGCGCATGCTCGATCTCCTGGAACGGCTCTGCACCGGCAAAGGCCG
The DNA here is from genome assembly GCA_023383055.1 of Verrucomicrobiota bacterium. Classification (GTDB taxonomy): domain Bacteria; phylum Verrucomicrobiota; class Verrucomicrobiia; order Limisphaerales; family JAHDYP01; genus JAHDYP01. Next base: position 8,403 of record JAHDYP010000108.1, read on the forward strand.
CCCCGAACACCTCGCCGAACTCGAACAACTCGCCCGCCAGGTCAGCCAGGGCAGCCTCTGCGGCCTCGGCAAGACCGCGCCCAATCCCGTGCTGACCACGCTTCGCTATTTCCGGAGCGAGTACGAAGCCCACCTCGCGGGCCGCTGTCCCGCCAGGCGCTGCACCGCCCTGATCCGCTACCAGGTCACCGCCGATTGCACCGGCTGCACCATCTGCGCCCAGCATTGCCCCGTCGACGCCATCCCCATGGCGCCCTACCAACGCCACACCATCAACCAGGAGCTCTGCACCCGCTGCGATACCTGCAAACGGGTCTGCCCCCACAACGCCATCGAGGTCCTCTAATGCCCGAGCTCATCATCGACGGTCAGTCGGTCGAAGTCGCCCCGGGCGCGACTCTGCTCGACGCCGCCCGCCAGCTCGGCATCGATATCCCCACCCTCTGTTACCTCGAACAGTGCGGGCCCATGACCTCCTGCCTCGTCTGCGTCGTCAAGGTCACCCAAAACGGCCGCGCCCGCATCGTCCCCTCCTGCGCCGCCAAGGCCGAACCCGGCATGGTCGTCGAAAGCGAAACCACCGAAATCCGCGACCTGCGCCGCACCGCCTTCGAACTGCTCCTCAGCGATCACGTGGGCGACTGCCTCTCGCCCTGCCATCGGATCTGCCCCCTCGACCTCAACATCCCGCGCATGATCCGGCAGATCGAGACCAATGACCTCGACCGCGCCATCACCACGCTGCGCCAGGCCCTCGCCCTGCCCGCCGTCCTCGGCCGGCTCTGCAGCGCGCCCTGTCAAAACGGCTGCCGCCGCGGCGGAAGTTGTGGCGGCGGCTCCGCCGCCATCCGCGACCTCGAACGTTTCGTCGCCGATGCCTGCCTCCGTTCGCCCGACAAGTATCTGCCGGCGCGCAAGCCGTCGACCGGCAAATCCATCGCCATCGTCGGGTCCGGCCCCACCGGCCTCGCCGCCGCCTATTACCTCCTCCGCCAGGGCCATGCCTGCACCCTGCTCGACCGCCAACCCCGGCCGGGCGGCAGCCTGCGGCGGGTCGACGATACCAGCCTGCCCCCCGCCATCCTTGACGCCGAACTCGACGCTTTCAAACAGATGGGCGCGCAATTCCAGGTCTCCACGCCCGTCGGCGCCGACGCTTTATCGACCGATCACCTGCGCCGGAATTACGACGCCGTCCTGATCGCCGCCGGCGAACTCTCCAAAACCGAGCTCGACGCTCTCGGGCTCTTGGCCTCTCCCGTCGGCGTCCGCGTCAACACCGCCACCGGCCAAACCGAACATCCCAACGTCTTCGCCGCCGGCAGCGCCGTTAAACCGGTCAAACAACTCGTCCGCGCCATGAGCGAAGGCCAGGCCGCCGCCGAATGCCTCCACCAGTTCCTCGTCGGACTCCCCATCCGACCCCTCGAGAAAGCTTTCTCCAGCGTCATGGGCCGGCTCGAGGCGCCCGAGCTCGACCTTTTCCTCAAGTCCGCCAGCCCCATCCCGCGCACCGCGCCCGCCCAGGGACTCGGCGCGGGATTCACCGTCGACGAAGCCCGGGGCGAGGCCGCCCGCTGCCTTCACTGTGACTGTCGCGCCGAGGGGAGCTGCAACCTCCAGCATTACGCCGAGCTCTACGGCGCGAACCCGAACCGATTCGCCCGGCAACGCCGGCTCTTCGAACAACATCGTCACCCCGCGCGCGTCATTTTCGAACCCGGCAAGTGCATCCTCTGCGGCATCTGCATCCATATCGCCCAACAGGCCGCCGAACCGCTCGGCCTCACGTTTGTCGGACGTGGATTCAACGTCCAGGTCGCCGCCCCGCTGGATCGGCCCTTCTCCGACGGCCTCCAGAAGGTCGCCGCCGAATGCGTCAAGCATTGTCCCACCGGCGCCATCGTCTTCGACGATACCTTCGAGCGCACACATTCCTGACCCTGCGTATAAAACCCCCTTTTGACCTCGGGATGGTCTTTGGCTACTGTCCCCCGCTCGAGTTTTATGCAACCTACAAACAATCTGCGGGTGGGGGAAATGGTCCGGCTGTTGTCCCCGGCGGCGATCAAGTCCGAATTCCCGATGTCCGAACCGGCCAACCAGACGGTGGTGGTGGGTCGCGATGCGGTGCAGAACATCCTGCGCCAGGGCGATCCGCGGGTGCTCGTAATCGTGGGGCCCTGCTCGATCCATGACACCGAAGGAGCCCTCGATTACGCCCGGCGCCTCAACCAATTGCGCGTCGAGTTCGCCGACGTATTCTGCATCCTGATGCGGGTCTACTTCGAAAAACCCCGCACCACGATCGGCTGGAAGGGATTGGTCAACGACCCGCATCTCGACGGCACCTACGATATCGCCACCGGACTCAGGCGGGCCCGGGGCCTGTTGCTGGCCATCACCGAGCTGGGATTGCCAACCGCCACTGAGTTCCTCGATCCGATCGTGCCCCAATACCTGGCCGACCTCGTCAGTTGGGCCGCCATCGGCGCGCGTACCACCGAATCCCAAACGCATCGGGAAATGGCCAGCGGCCTCTCCATGCCGGTCGGGTTCAAGAACGGCACCGACGGCACCCTGCAGACCGCCATCGATGCCATGGGCGCCGCCCGGCATCCCCACAGTTTCCTGGGCATCGACCAGGATGGCGTGACCAGCATCGTGCGCACCCGCGGCAACCCGGATGGCCACCTCGTGCTGCGGGGCGGACGCGCGAAAGGCAATTACGACCCCCAAAGCATCAGCGACGCGGAAGCATCCCTCCGCAAAGCCGGGTTGCCTGCCGTCCTGATGGTCGACTGTAGCCATGCGAACTCGGCGAAACAACACGCCCGGCAGGAGGAAGTGTGGCACAACGTGCTCCAGCAGCGCGCGGCCGGCAATCTCGCCTTGATCGGGCTCATGGTCGAGAGCTACCTCGGCGAAGGCAGCCAGCCCATTCCCAAGGACCGCGCCGCGCTCCAATACGGCGTGTCGATCACCGATGCCTGCGTGGGCTGGGAGACGACCCAACGCATGCTCCGCTCGGGCGCCGAACTGCTCCGCGCGTTGCCCTCAACCCGGCCGACCTGAAACTCGCTTCGAAATCACCGCGCCGTGAGCCCACTTCGCCTCGGCTCAGGTAAGCAGTTGGATGAGCGCCTGGGCAAGTCGCTCATACTGATCCTCGTGATTGTAGAGCTGCGCTGATATCCGCAGCAACCGCTTCGGCGCCGCGGGCCACGGAAACACCGGCACTTCGATCCGGAATTCCCTCCAGAGCCGGTCATTGAGCGGATCGAGGCCGAACCGGCTGACCTTCGATCCGCGCTGATCCGGCAGCGGAATCGCCGCCAACGACCCAAGCATGCTCTCCGGACACGGCGGCTCGATCGACAAGGCCCGACATAACCTCCCCCGCGCGGCCAGCGCCAACTCCCGGTTCCGACGCATCAATCCCCGCCAACCGCCCGCCACCAGCCCGCCCATCACCCGAATGGCCTCCGGAACGCAGAGATACGGCGACGGATCGGCCGTGCCGGTCCAGCCAAACTCGAGTTGAAACCGGGAACGATCCCGGCGCGGGGAATTGGCCCCGTGACTGATCGATAATGGGCGGATCCGCGCTTGTCGATCGCCGCGCACATGCAGGAACCCGGCACCCTTCGGGGCGCATATCCATTTGTGACAGTTTCCGGTGTAATAAGCCGCCCCAATCCGGGTCAGATCGAGCGGCAACATCCCCGGCGCATGCGCCCCGTCCACCAGCGTCTCCACACCGCGACGATCCAACTCCCGCACCAACTCCGCGATCGGCAGCACCAGCGCCGTCGGGCTCGTGACGTGATCCAGCAACGCCAACCGCGTCCGCGAGGTCACCGCCTCCAGAATCGGTTCCATGACCTCGCTCGCGTCCCGGAGCGGGAACGGCATGGCGACCGAGACCACGCGGGCTTTGGCCCGCGCCGCCACGAAATCCAACGCGTTGCGACACGCGTTGTAGGCATGATCGGTCACCAGCAGCTCATCTCCCCGACGCCAGGGCAGCGAGCGCAGGACCGTGTTCACGCCGGCGGTCGCGTTGGGCACAAACACCAGGTCCGCCGGGCTGGCCTTCAGGAAACGGCCCAGCACCGACCGCACCTCGTCCAGCGCGGGTTCGCAGTCTTCGAGGAAAAACCGGATCGGCTGCCGTTCGAGGCGTTGTTGGACCTGGCGTTGAAAGTCCAGCACCGGTCCGGGGCAGGCGCCAAACGAACCGTGATTGAGGAAGTCGATGCCATGGTCAAACGACCAGAGCCGCTGCATTTGGGCGTTCATGAACGATTGCGTCCCGCGCCCGGCCTTGCGCTCGGTCAACCAGGGCCCGGCGTCGCGGCGAAAAGGGTCGGGCTTCCGGCATCGCGATGCAAGCGCGGCGAATGGCCCTGTCGGCGAATGGCCCGCGGCGATCGCCGTGTCATCGCCAAAGAGCAATGCAGCCCCTCTGCATAGCCACGTCCGGACTGCGCATCTCAGTGTCAATCAACAACTACCGCTCAACGAACAGGGTGACAGGTTCATTGAACAGCGCTCGCTGGTGCCTCAACCACAGCTCCCTCAACAAGGTGACAGGTTCAGGGTTCTGAGTCCCCTCAACAGGGTGACAGGTTCACTGCCGTCCGCTTTTGAAGTGCACGACCGCCTCGAAGCGGTTAGGGATAAGGGCATGCGGATGATTGGGCATCTTGGGAACGAGGCGCACGCGCGTTTGTTCAGCGATTACCTCTACGCCCAAGGCGTGGAAAACCAGGTCGAACCGGATCGGGACGGTTCCTGGGCGGTCTGGGTCCACGCCGAAGAGGAACTCGAGCATGCCACCCGACAGCTCCAGCATTTCCTGCGGCAGCCGGGCGATGAGAAATACCGCCATGCGCAGGACCTGGCTCAGGATCGGCGCACCAAACAGCAAAAGCTCGAGGCGGCGGCCCAGAAACGCCACTTCGACCGTGCCAAACTGATGCCCAAACGGATCTACGGCATCGGAGTCACCACGCTCAGTCTCATCGTGGTCGCGGTGGTCCTCTCTTTCCTCTCCTGGACCGAGCTCGATCTGAGCTGGCTGCGGATTTCCGAAGACGACGTGCCGAGCGGAGCACCCCTGGCGCGCATCCAGCAGGGACTGCCCGAGGTGAAGAGCGGTCAGATCTGGAGGATCTTCACGCCCATCCTTTTGCACGGCGACTGGCTGCATCTCCTCTTCAACATGCTTTGGCTCAAAGATCTCGGCAGCATGTACGAATTCGGCCGCGGCATACGCCGTTACCTGGTGTTCGTGCTCGTCATCGCCGGCCTCTCCAACCTCGGTCAGTTCATCGTGAACGGCCCCAACTTCGTCGGCATGTCGGGCGTCGTTTACGGCCTGCTCGGATACATCTGGCTGCGGGGCCGACTCGACGCGGGATCGGGCTTCTTTGTCGATCGCACCACGATGCTCTTCATGACCGTCTGGTACTTCGCCTGTCTCTTCGAAATCATCCCCAACGTGGCCAATACCGCCCACACCGTCGGATTCGCAGGCGGACTCTTGTGGGGATTTCTCGCGACGCTTCGCCACAAAACCTGAGCCTCATTCGCCTCCTCAGGTCGGCACAATCATCAACGCTCTTGCCCGGCAACCAGCCCCGGACCATGATCACCCCATGAACACCCGCATCGCGCGACGCACCTTCCTGCGGCAATCCACCTTGGGCGGGGCTGGACTGCTCATCCTCAACGATGCCCGCCTGGCGCGCGCCTACGCCGCCAACGACAAACTTAACCTCGCCGGCATCGGCGTGGGCGGCCAGGGCCGTGGCAACCTGGATAATTTCGCCGGCCAGGGCCAGAACCTCGTGGCCCTGTGTGACGTCGACCAGGCCCGTGCCGGCGACATTTATCAAAAACATCCCTCGGCCAGAGCCTTCACCGATTTCCGCCGGATGTTCGACGCCATGGAACGGGAGATCGATGCCGTGGTGATCTCGACCCCGGATCATACCCATGCCGTGGCGGCGGTGGCCGCCATGCGCCTCGGCAAACACGTCTTCTGCGAAAAACCACTCACCCGCACCGTGCGCGAAGCCCGCGTCATGCGCGAAACCGCCCTCGCCACCAGGGTGGTCACTCAAATGGGCAATCAAGGCTCGGCCGAACCGCGACTGCGCCGCGCCGTCGAACTCATCCAAGGCGGCGTCCTTGGCGAAGTGCGCGAGGCTCACGTCTGGTTCGATGGCGGCAATGAACCGCTCACCCGCCCGACCGAACAACCCGCGATTCCTCCAACCCTGGATTGGGACCTCTGGCTGGGGCCGGCGGAGGCACGGCCGTTTCATCCCGCGTATTTGCCCGGTTCCTGGCGCGGTTGGCGACCCTTCGGCAGCGGCATCGTCGGCGACTTCGGCTGTCACACCGGCAACATCATGTTCCGCGCGCTCAACCTGGCTGACCTGTGGAAACCCGGCGCTGCTTCGAGTCCGAAAACCGTGGTCCGGTTTCAGGCCACACCTTCCGAGGTCACCGCTGAAGGTTACCCGCGATCGATGCGGGCTGACTTCGAGTTTCCGGCTCGTGGCGAGCGGCCCCCCGCCAAGGTCTCGCTCTATGCCAAGGAGCGGCCCCGGGCGGATCTGATGCTGGGCTATCCACCGGGCGGTTGGGGCGATCTCGTGGTCGGATCGAAAGGTTCCCTTTACTCGGATTGCCCGTGGAACACCCGTTTTATCCTGCTCCCGGAGGCCCAATTCGACGGGTTCAAAGGCGGTCCTCCCGAAACCTTGCCGCGGTCGCCCGGCCACCATCGCGAGTGGGTCGATGCCTGCAAAGGCCAGGGCCAGACCTTTTCACCCTTCGAAATCGGAGGGCCACTCACCGAGATGCTCCAACTCGCCAATCTCGCCACCCTGGTCGAAGGTCCCCTCGAATACGACATCGCCGGCGGCCGGATCCTGAATTCCGACCGCGCCGATTCGCTCCTGCATCGCCAATACCGCGCTGGTTGGACCCTTTAGAGCAACGGCAGTGAACCTGTCACCCTATTGAGGGGGCTGTGGCTGCGGCTTTGAAAGGTGCGGACTACTGTGATCCGGCATGCCCGAAGACATGGACGCGACCGTCCATCGCGGGCAGGTGGAGATCGCCCGCGGGACTCCACGAGGGTCGGGCCTGGAGGGAACGATGCGCTTCGAAAAACGCCTTGCCTGTCCCGTCGGAGTCCACCTGGTGGAACCATCCGGCGGGGTCGCCGAGATAAGTCACGCTCGAACCGTTGCTGACCGGCCCCGCCAGCAAGTATTCGCAGCCGGTGTCGTAACGGAATCGAATCGAGCCGGAATCCACCGCGCTCAGCGTTCCGGTCATATCGGCTATCATCAGACTGCCGTCGGGCCGCAATGCGGGGGTGGCCACGATGACGCGTTCGAATTCAACGCTCCACTGGAGTCGGTCGGTCGCCAGGTCCCACGCATGCACCCGCCCCACACGATCTCCATTCGCAATGAAGTAAAGCAGGCCGCGCCCGTCGTCGATGACCGGCGCCGCCGCCACCACCGCCCGGTTCGCCTGGCGTTCGCCCTCCGGGCTTCGATGGAGCACCGTCTCCCTTCCGTCGGGCGCCACGCGCACCAGGGAAACACCCTCGTCCCAGACCGCCCGGAGACAATAGATGTTGTTCCTGGCGTCGGCACTGGCGGCTGACTGCGGCGATATGCCGGCATTCCAGGTGTGGAGGATGCCGCCAGAGGCGGCAGCCAACGCCTGGAATTGCCCGCCCCAACTGCTGGCCACCACCCGCTCCGGGTTGCCCAGGTACAGCAGGTCGGCCACAATCCGCGGATCGCCGGCACTCGGCAACCGGGATCGCCAAAGCACCGCGCCGTCCGCGCTCTTCAGGCCGTAGATCCAACCGGCGTGTGTGCCGACAAACAGCCAGCAGTTCTCCACATCGACCGCCGGCGTGGCGGAGACCGCCCCGTCGAGCTGCTGTTGCCAAAGTCGACGGCCGTCCCCGTCAAATGCCCGCACCATCCCCCCCATGTCCGCCACCAACGCCCGTTGCCCGGCATCAAAGACCACCGACGCCTGGACGCCCGCGCCGGCCCTCAACGTGCGCGCCGGGCGAGTGCGGATGTCGCCGGTGTGCGCGGCCAATCCGGTTCGGCCGGGGTCGCCGCCGGCAAAGGCCCAGACGCTCGAGCGGGCGGTGGTTGTGGCATTCATGCGCGGTTCCAGTTCGCCAAGCCCGATCACGCCTTGGCTCGTTGATAGGTCGGATGAAATTGAAACCGGGCCCGATCGAGTTTGAGCCCGACCACATCCAGTTCCTTCACCCGGTTTTCGCCCAGGCCGCGCTGGCGCGCCAGGGCGAGGTGATTGCTGCCATTCACGAAAGGCAGCGTGCGTTCGGGGGCATCGGGCTCGAAGCCCATGACGGCCGCGGCCACGGCATCGGTACAGACCGGATTGCGTCCGGCGATGAGCAAGCCCGGCCGGGTGATCGTGGACATGGATCCGTTCCACCAGCCCTCGGCGGTTTGAATGGTGCTGATCCCGTCGATCACCACCAGGTCGATTGGAAACGCCGCCGCCAGATCCACAATGAACCGCGGCACATTATAACCGTGATCGCCCTCGACGGTGCGACCCGTGAAGGTCTTCATCGAAGTGAACGGCATCCGGGTGCAGGCATGCATCACCGCATTGCGGTAGCCCATCGCGTTCTCGTCCGGATCGGCCGCCAGATCGTCACCGTAAAGACTGCTCGGCGGCAGGCCGAACAGGTTCTTGAGCCCGCCACTAAACCCGGCGGAAACATGGCTCTTTAACTTGGTCAACGACACCAGCACATCGGTGTCCACGTAGGCCCGGTTCACCTCCCAGGCGCCGGCCACCTCGCCGCCACCCGGCACCTTGACCATCGCATAGTCGCGGTGCGCACCGCGGTTCCGCGTGTTGACCATGCGAGCGCGCCCATCCATTCGCTCGTTGAATCGCCCCAGGTCAAAGCCATATCCACCGAAGGCTTCGGCATCAACCGAACGAAATGGCAATTGATCGCAGAAAGTAACACTACGCGCTCCGTAGCCGACCAGGAGACTGCCCAGCGCCTGCGCCACCACCGGATGCACAGTCACCGTCAGCCAGAGCGGCACGCCGCCCAGGTCCGCCTCCGAACTGTTCACCAGGTTGGTTTTGACGGTGACGTGCTTGCGCCGAACCATCCGCCGCACCCCTCCGCATTCGTCCAACATCCGGCCCAGAACGCGCCGGACTTCGGGCAAATCGTAGCGTTGGCACAACCCCAACGCGGTGGGCGCTCTCGGGATGCGCGCCGGTCCGATGGCTGCCGCGAGTGAGGCTGCCGCCGGAGGCACCCCCACTGCGGCCATTGCCAGGGCGGCGGCGCCACGCAGAAAATCACGGCGCGAGAGGATCCCGCCGGGACAGCGGGGCGGGCCGGAATGCGATTCCGCGGTTGGTTTCATGGGCTCGTGAATACTAAACCCCCACGCTCGCTGAAATTCAAGGGGCGCGTGCGGTGTGCCAATGCTCCGCATCCTGGAATGGCCGGAGCGCCAGGTCCTACATCCCCATAATCTGATAGCCGCAGTCGACGTAAAGCACCTGGCCGGTGATGGCCGCGGCGCCGTCGCTCGCCAGGAACACCCCCGTCGCCCCCAACTCGTCGGCGGTCACATTGCGCTTGAGCGGCGCCTTGGACTCGTAATGCCGCAGCATCTCGATGAATCCCGAGATGCCGCGCGCCGCCAGCGTGTTGACCGGTCCGGCGCTGATGCAGTTGACCCGGATCCCCTGCGGTCCCAGGTCATAGGCCAGGTAGCGGGTGCAGGCCTCGAGCGCGGCCTTGGCCACCCCCATCACATTGTAGTGGGGCACCACCTTCTCCGCCCCGTAGTAGCTCATCCCGATGATGCTGCCGCCTGCGGTCATCAGCGGCGCCGCCGCCCGCGCCAATGCCACCAGCGAATAGGCGCTGACGTCGTGCGCGATCCGGAACGCCTCGCGGCTGGTCTCGGCAAACCGGCCTTCGAGGGCTTCCTTGGGCGCAAATGCCACCGAATGCAGCAGCAGATCCAGCCGGTCGAACTTGCCTCCCACGTCGGCAAACACCCGGGCGATCTCCTCGTCCCGGGTGACGTCGCACGGCAGAATCAGCGTGTCCGCGCCAAAAGTGGCCGCCAGTTCCTCGACGTTGTCCTTGACCCGGTGCCCTTGATAGGTGAAGGCCAGCCGGGCGCCGGCGCGGTGCCAGGCCTGGGCGATCGCCCAGGCAATGGACCGTTTGTTGGCCACGCCAAACACCAAACCGATCTTGCCCGCCAGCAGGCCTTGAGAAGTTCTATGACTCATTGAACGGAGTAGCAGTAGGGAAATCGTTACCGGAAGGCAAGGGCGAATCCTGCGCCTGCTCCTCACGCCAACTCCGCCACCGTACCCCCACGATCGCGATCCCGCCCGCCAACAACAAACCCGCCACCGCCCACGTCCCCGCGGTCGCATAAGCCGGAAACAGCGCCAACGCCGCCGCCCCCACCGCGGGTCCGCCGAAGATCCCCGCGCCGATGGCCGCCTCGTGAATGCCGCCATGCTCCCCCTTGGTTTCGCCCACATCCATCGAGTAGAACAGCGACGAGTAATAGACCAACCCGACAGCCAGCCCAAACGCGACCTGCGCCAACAGCACCGGCCACAAGTCGGGTGAAAGCAGGATCACCGCAAAACTCAACAGCAGCAGGACATACGCGGTCACGAACCAGCGGAACCGATAATGCCACCCCGGCCATAACCAGAGGACCACGAACGCGCCAAACCGCGCGAAAAACCATAGGGAACAGAAAAACCCCGCCCACATCGGCGTCAGATCATGCCGCTGGGCCAGCCCCGGGATGACCGCGACGATCGTGTTGATGGCCACGTAGGCAAAAGGATTCGCCAACCACGCCAGCCACAGAAAACTCCGGGCCCGCTTGGGCGCACAACGCCCCGTCGGCACCTCCAGCGGCGCTCCCAACCCCGCCACCGGCCTGGCCGGAACCGCCTTCCGACTCGCCCGCCCCAGCCACGCCAGCAGGATCAACTGGGCCACGTGCAAACCGGCCGGCACCAGGAAAATGCTGCGATCCCCCAGCCACTCGAGCATCGCGCCCCCCGTGAAATAGGCGAGCGCGCTCGTGCCCGCCCAGGTCAGGTTGTAGACGCCGATGCGACGCGGCAGCGTCCGCGGCGTTTCACCTTCGCTCACCAGCGCCTCGAGGGTCGGCCACGTAAAGCACATCCCCAACGTCCAGACCGCCATCACGGCCCATTGGCCCGCCAGGCTCCCCACCACCGCGCCCGCCGCCAGGGCCAGGCTCATCGTGCCAAAACCGACCCGCAACGCGCGGAAGTAACCGAACCGCTGGGCGAACCGCCCGCCAAACCACGCCGCAAACATGTAGATAAACCCGTTCGCGGCAGACAGCAGGAGGTTCTCGAGATTCCCGTAGCCGAACCGGGACTGCATGTAGAAAAAGAGGTAATAGAAATAGTACGCCGTCGCGAAGGCATTGATGCCTTCCAGCGTGTAATACCCCGTCTTGAGCCGGTTCTGGGTCATGGTCGCATCCCGCGAAGCGGCGCACTCTGGCAAGCGCCGGGTTGGCCGTCAATGCCCGCATGGCCGCGCCTCGAATCACGCGCCGGCCAGTCGCGCTGGGTCCGGTGTCGGCTTGCCGCTCACGCGCCCGGTCTCGGGGCGATGGCCGTGACCAGCGGCTCGCGGGCATCGGGAAGGTGGTGCTGCTGCCGGTAGCGCCGCGGGGCTTGCCCCATGATCCGGCCGAACTGGCGGGTGAAGTAATTGCTGTCCGAGAAACCGCAGCGAAACGCGATCTCGGTGACGCTGTCGCGCGTGGATCGGAGTTGGGCGGCGGCGTGATGAATCCGGAGCTGGATCAGGTAGGCAATCGGCGTGAGGCCCATGCCGGCGTGAAAAGCCCTGAGATAACTGCGTTTGCTCATGTGAGCCATGCCGGCGAGGGTCGCCAGGTTCAACGGCTCCGGGAAATGGGTTTCGAGATGGGAAATGGTCTGGGCGATCCGCAGCAGGCTCCGCGAATCCGCGCTGCGCAGATGCCCGTAATGCCGCGCCAACATCCCCGCCAGTTGCATGAACAACGCGGTCGCCATGAAACCGAACCCGGGCGCACGCCGGCGCAGTTCCAAATCCAGGTGCTCGACCAGCGCCAGGACCGGCCCCAGCTCGCTCGGGGTCAGGCGCAGGCGGCTCTCGAAACGATGCCGGCGTCGCCAGGCCGGCTCCAGCGTGAACAGCGCATGGTACCCCGGCAACCGGGCCAGGTCGGCCGTCCGCAGGCGCAAGAGCTCGGGCCGAAAAAGCACGTTCACCAACTTCAACCGGTCCAGATCGCGATAAGCATGCGCCCGCGCCCCGCCGATCACAAAGACATCGCCGGTGCCAAGCGTCCACGATTCACGACCGGTCACATGCAGCCCCTTGCCGCCCGTGACAATCACGATCTCGGAGAAATCGTGATTGTGCGGCGGGAATTCCTCCTGCGGATCGCGCCATTCGATGGCGATCGGGAATCCCTGAAACCAGTCCGCGCTCTTGAGGGTGCTTGGCATCGCCGTTCGCCCAGCGTCCGGGCGATGACATTTTGTGCTGGTTTGTGGCGCGATCGTCAAGGAAAGCTCCCGCTTGACCCGTATGCTTTGCGGCCAAACACCCCGGCGAATCGGAGACTATTATGGCGCGAAAAACCAACCTGCCACAGGCCTATCGCCTGGCCCGCGAACGCTACGCCGCCCTTGGCGTCGATACCGAAAAGACCCTGCGCACCCTGGCCCGCGTGCCGCTGTCACTTCACTGCTGGCAGGGCGACGATGTGGGCGGGTTCGAACCGGCCGCCGCCGAGCTTTCGGGCGGTCTGGTGGCCACCGGCAATTATCCGGGCAAAGCCCGCACCCCGGCCGAGCTCCGCGCGGATGCCGCCCGGGCGCTGGCCCTGATCCCGGGCAAACATCGCTTCAACCTCCACGCCTCGTACGGCGAGTTCGGCGGCCGAAGGGTCGATCGCAACGAAGTCGCGCCGGAGCATTTCAAAGGCTGGATCGCGTGGGCCAGGTCGCTCGGTATCGGTTTGGACTTTAATCCCACCTGCTTCTCGCATCCCAAGGCCGCCAGCGGTTTCACGCTCTCGCATGCGGACAAGGCGATCCGCCGCTTCTGGATCGAGCACTGCCAGGCCTCTCGCGAAATCGGCGCGACCATGGGCAAGGCGCTCGGCACCCCGGCGGTCACCAACGTCTGGATCCCGGACGGCATGAAGGATACGCCCGCCGACCGGCGCGGACCGCGCGAGCGGCTGGCGGAGGCCCTCGACACCGTCTTCGCCAGGAAACTCAATCCCAAAAACAACCTCGACGCCGTCGAAGGCAAACTCTTCGGCATCGGCGCCGAGAGTTACACGGTCGGCATGCACGAGTTCTACCTGGGTTATGCCACCCGCCGCCAGATACTGCTCTGCCTGGATGCCGGTCATTATCATCCGACCGAGAACATGGCCGACAAGATCTCCTCGGTATTGTGTTTCGTGCCGGAGATCCTGCTGCATGTGAGCCGGGGAGTGCGCTGGGACAGCGATCACGTGGTGACGCTCACCGACGAGCTGCTGGGCATCGCCCAGGAACTGGTCCGCGGCGATTACCTCGGCCGCACGCACCTGGGGCTGGACTTCTTCGATGCCAGCATCAACCGGGTGGCCGCCTGGGTCATCGGCGCGCGGAACCTGCTCCGGGCACTCTGTTTCGCCATGCTCGAGCCCTACCCGCGCTACCGTGAACTCGAACGAGACGGGGATTACACCTCGCGGTTGGCCCTCATGGAAGAGGCCAAGACGCTGCCGTGGACTGCCGTTTGGGATTATCACTGCCTCCGGCAGGACGTCCCGGTCGGCGAAGCCTGGCTGGCGGACGTGAAACGCTACGAACGCGAGGTGTTGAGCCGCCGCCAGTAAACCGGCCACAGTCTGGCGAATGAACTTTGTCGCAAACTTCATCATAAACTTCGTCGCTGCCTTGGGTGGCACAGGCATCCCCAACGGCCGCAATTCGACACGAGTTCGCGACCGAGCGGTTTGCGACAGAGCTGCTGCTGCGCTTTATGGGATACTTCTTGGATAGACAAATACCCTTCACCAACCACCGATCATGAATCCATTCCTCGGCGTTTTCTTTCATTGGCTGGGCGGACTTGCCTCCGGGAGTTTTTACGTGCCTTACAAAGGGGTGCGGAAATGGGCCTGGGAAGTGTATTGGCTGGTGGGCGGCTTTTTCTCCTGGATCATCATGCCCTGGCTGTTGGCGTCGCTGATGACCAACGATCTGCTTGGGGTCATCCGGCAGCAATCGGCCGGCACGCTCTGGTGGACCTATTTCTTCGGCGCCATGTGGGGCTTTGGCGGTCTGACCTTCGGCCTGACCATGCGGTATTTGGGCATGTCGCTCGGCATGGGAGTGGCCCTCGGCTACTGCGCGGCCTTCGGCACGCTCTTGCCGCCGATCTTCAAGTCGTTCATCCCCAGCATCCCCGTGCCGGAAACGCTGGGTCAGATCGCCTCCACCCAGCCCGGTCAGATCACCTTGCTCGGCGTGTTCGTCTGCCTCGTCGGCATCGCCGTGGCCGCCTACGCCGGCTTGACCAAGGAACGCGAAATGCCCGCCGCCGAAAAGAAGAAAGCGATCGCCGAGTTCAACTATGCCAAGGGTATTATGGTGGCGACCTTCTCCGGCATCATGAGCGCCTGTTTCTCCTTCGCGCTGACCGCCGGCAATCCCATCGGTGAGGCCACCGCCGCCGCGGGCACCCAGGAGCTTTGGACCGGGCTGCCCAAGCTCGTGGTGGTGTTGGCCGGTGGGTTCACCACGAACTTCATCTGGTGCGTGCTCCTGAACCTGCGCAATCGCACCGGTTACCAGTACTTCAGTCGCACGCTGATCACCCCGGTGCCGCGGCGCCAGGACGAGACCATCATCGAAACGGCGGTGGACGCCCCCAGCGAAGAGGTGGTGGAACACGCGGCCAGGAAGCCCGACCACCAGGACAACCGGGTGCCCATGGCCCGCAACTACTTCTTCAGCGCGCTGGCCGGCACCACCTGGTACATGCAGTTCTTTTTCTACACCATGGGCGAAACCCAGATGGGCAAGTTCGGGTTCGCCTCCTGGACGCTGCACATGGCCAGCATCATCATCTTCAGCACCATGTGGGGCTGGATCTTCCATGAATGGAAAGGGGCCAGCAAAAAGTCCCACGGCCTGATCGCCGGCGGCATCGCCTTGCTCATCCTCTCGACCATCGTCATCGGCTTCGGCACCTACCTGAAAGGACAAGCCGCCGGCCATTGAGCCCTACCTGCCATCCCCTTTCCACCATCCATCTGCTGGAGGGCCGAGTTACACGAGGCCGGCGCCTTCCGGTCCCGGTGCATCTCGGAGTTGTTGGTAGTCTCAATTCCAAAGGAGGGGGTC
>JAHDYP010000109.1 GCA_023383055.1 Verrucomicrobiota bacterium
CAGTGTCCAGATGGCCTGCCATTTAATTTTTCCATCCGCCAGTCCGAGGACAATAGCCCCGACCTTGAAACCTTTGCCGAGACTGTCGGCGTGTCGGAGGGTGTAGGTGAACGACTGCCTTGATTCTGGGGGGACTTCGGAGCCGATGGGAGGGCATTTGGGGTGAGTTTGGCGGCTCATACTTGCTTGCAGGCTGTGACAGGCTGGAAAGCCCATATCATTCGGAAGTCTGAATTGCAGGGCTGGGTTAACTGTATTTCCTGGGGCTTCGTGGGGAAGCTGTTGAGGGAGAGATGGTCGGGGCGGTGAGATTTGAACTCACGACCTTCTGAACCCCATTCAGACGCGCTACCAAGCTACGCTACGCCCCGACTCGCACCCGCCCGGTTGGACGGTTGATGGGAGGGAGTATTGGATTGGGCGCGGCGTAATTCAAATCCTTTTTTGCCGCCAACTTAGGGTTCGTGCTTTCCGCCCCGGCCTGGCTTGGTCTTCTTTGGTTTGGGTCTGCCATTGCCTTCAGGGAGGGGTTCAACTTCGTAATCGTCCAAGCCTGTAGCGGAGAAGTGCCCGGCCTCGGCCAGGCTGCAGAGGGTGGGTTCGTTGACGAAGCCGAGGTCGTACTCGCCGCCGGCTGGGCAGTGGGGGAACTGTTGATTGGAGAAGAAAGGGGTCAGATCGTCCTCGGTTGGTTCGGCGTCCGTGCCCATTGGGACGCTGAAGGACCAATTGACCTTGGCGACATCGATGCGGTTGAGGTTGTGAATGCAGAGCTCGCATTCGGCGTAGTCACGATTCTTGAGGAAGTTGGGGAGGGCCACGGCGACGATGAGGCCGAGGATGGCGGTGATGATGGCGGTTTCGATTAAGGTGAAGCCTCGGCTCCTTCGGTGCAGGGCTGGATCAGGGATAGCGAGGCGGATGATTAATCGCACACTTGGAGAGAGCGCTCATCGTACCAGTCTCTCGACCGACCCGCGGGCGCAGTCAGTCGAGCTTGTCGCGGAGGGACTTCAACGCGGGCGCCGTCTTGTCGAAGTCAGCCTTGAGGTGCGAGAGCGAATGAGTCGCTTCCTGGAGTGCGCGGGCGGCGGCTTTCTCTTCGACTTCACCGCAGCGCCTGGAAAGGAGCATGGCGCCGATGCTGGAGGCGCTGCCTCGAAGGGAATGGGCAATCCGCTCCAGTTGGTGGGCATCGTAGCGGGCGGCGGCGCGGTCCATCTCCCGGATCCGGGTCGGCGCATCCTGGAGGAAGAGGTCTATCAGTTCCCGGGCGGGATTCGGGTGGTGGGGAAGCTGCAGCGCCTTGAATCCCTCTATCACGGTGGGGTCGAGGATATCGTCCCCGGGCGAAGGGGGCGGGGGAGCGATATCCGCGGGGGGGAGATGATTGGCGGAGATCCGGTTCAGCGCCTCCATGAGAGACTCAATGCGTACCGGTTTGGTGAGGTAGTCATCCATGCCGGCGGCGAGACACTCGTCGCGAGCTCCTCGCAGGGCGTAGGCGGTCATGGCAATGATGTGCACACGCCGGCGGGAATTGGGGTCGGCGAGCTCGCGGCGGCGGATTTCCCGGGTGGTTTCGAATCCATCCAGTTCCGGAAGTTGGCAGTCCATGAACACCACATCATAGGCCACGGCTTCGAGGGCATGGAGCACCTCGGGGCCGCTGGCGACGGCCTCGGCCTGGTAGCCCAACTTTGCCAGCAGAGCGACGGCGACGCGCTGGTTGATTGGGTTGTCCTCGGCCACGAGCACGTGGATAGGCTTGGCGGAGGGTTGCCGGGGCAACTGCGGTGACGTTGCGGGGCCGGAGTGGCGGTTGAGCCAGAACCGGGTCTCGTGCTGGGAGGGCGAGGCCATGAGCCCGGAAATGCGGTCAAACAGCTCCTGCTGTTTGACGGGCTTGAGCATAAACGAGCCGATCCCCGCGGCCCGGAAGATCGAGGTGTCATTGCGAGAGACCCGGGAAGTCAGGAGCAGGAGCCGGGTGTCGGCCAGCGACGGATCGGTTTTGATCAGCTGGGCCAGGGTTAAGCCATCCATTTCGGCCATTTGCAGATCCAGAATGGCGAGCGGGTAAGGTTGATTGTTGGCGACGGCGGCACGGAGGATCTGGAGGGCTTCGGGACCGTCGCCGGCGGCGGTAGGGCGCATGCCGAAGAAGGAGGCTTGCTGGGCCAGGAGATTGCGGTTGGCTTCGTTGTCGTCGACGACCAGAATTCTGAGTCCGGAGAGCCGTGATGGGGACACCTGGGCCATGGGGCAGGCATGCGGTTGTTTCTGGAGTCGGACGGTGAACCAGAAGGTGGAGCCCTGTCCCGGGGTGCTTTGGACTCCGATCTGGCCGCCCATCATTTCGACGATATTTTTGGAGATCGCGAGGCCGAGGCCGGTGCCGCCATAGCGCCGGGTGGTCGATCCGTCGACCTGCGAAAACGCTTGAAAGAGGTAGGGCATGGCATTGGGAGGGATGCCCACACCGGTGTCTTTGACGGTGAAGCAGAGGTCGACCTGCGTTTCGGATTCGTTTTCCAGAGCCACGCGGACGATCACTTCGCCATGTTCGGTGAACTTGATGGCGTTAACCACCAGGTTCATCAGAATCTGGCGCAGGCGTCCGGGATCGCCGCGCAATTGGACCGGCACATTGGCATCGATGAGCAGAACCAGTTCGACGTGCTTCCGGTCGGCGCGATCGGCCAGAACCTCGATGGTGCTCTCGACGGTCTGGCGCAGGTTGAAATCGAGCGCTTCGAAGCAGATTTTGCCCGCTTCCATTTTTGAGAAGTCGAGGATGTCGTTGATGATACGGAGCAGGACTTCGGAGCAGGTTTTAATGGTCTCGACGAAGTTACGCTGTTCGGGATGCAGTTCGCTGTCGTCCAGCAGCACGGTCATGCCGATGATGCCGTTGAGCGGGGTTCTGACTTCGTGGCTGATATTGGCCAGGAATTCGGACTTGAGCCGGGCGACTTCAACGGCCTCGTCCCGGGCCTGGGCGAGTTCTTTTTCGGCTTGTTTGCGCGAGGTGATATCCATCATCGCGCCGATCATGCGAACCGCGCGGCCTTGGGCGTCGCGGGTGACGTAGGCCCGGTCATAGACGTCGGCATAGCTGCCATCGGCGCGGCGGTACCGGTATTCGTCGGACCAGAAATGGCCGCCCTGGTCGATCACGGCCCGCTGGCCACCCAGGATGCGCTCCTGATCCTCCGGATGGATATGCTGGTCCCACCAATGTCCGTCGTTATCCACAGCCTCCGCGGGGTATCCGAAGACGCTCTTGATTCCTTCATTCCACCAGACGCGGTTGGTGTCGAGATCCCAGTCCCAGATCGTGTCGTTGGTGGCGCGGGCGATGAGCTGAAACCGTTCTTCGCTCTTCCGAATGGACTCCTCGGCGTTTTTGCGTTCGGTGATATCGCGTTCGGTGATGACGACGGCACGGATCACGGGATCCGTGAGGAGGTTGGTGGCAGTGCCTTCCATCCAATGGTATTCGCCGGTTTTGGCGCGAAGGCGATAAACCTGCGTGGGGCTCTGGTTCGGTTGGGCGAGGATCTGGCGAAAAGTCTCAGCCATGGGTTCCCGGTCCTCCGGGTGGAGGAGGTCCAGGGCGGTGCGACCGATCAGATCCTCCGGGGTATAGCCCAGGTGGCGGTGCGTGGCGGAGTTGGCATCCCAAAGGAACTGGCCGCTGGCATCGAAGAGGGAGAGGGCATCCGAGCTCTTCTCGATCAGGGTCCGGAAGCGGCGTTCGTTTTCCTCGAGGGTCTGCTCGGCCCGTTTCTGGTCGGTCACATCCTCGATAATGGCCAGGGCATAGAGTGGCCGGCCCTCGGGGTTGGTGAGGAGGCTGGCGGTGATCTTGGTCCAGATGACGGCTTTATCGTGTCGAATGAATCGTTGCTGGAGCTGATAGCGGGCGACTTCACGGCCGAAGAGACGATCGGCCGCGCGCAGCAGATGGGGGGCGTCTTCGGGATGAACCAGATCCAGCAACCCCAGGCCCAGGAGTTCCTCTTCGCTGTATCCGAGCATGTCACAGAGGGTGCGGTTGGCGCGGAGCACGAGTGACTTGGGGCTGGCGAGGATGATGCCGACCGGGCCCTCTTCGAAGGCGCGGCGGAAGCGTTCCTCACTTTGGCGCAGGGCTTCTTGAGATCGTCTGAGATTGGCCGCGAGGGAGCGGAGTTCGCTGGCCTGGATGAGCGCGAGGCGTTTTTGACGCCAGAGCAACAGGGATCCCAGCACGAGTAGGCTGGTCGAAATCGCAGCGATGGGAGCGATGTAGGCTTGATCCATCCATGCGGCGGTGCGGGCGGACTCGGTGTTTGTCGGTGCCGGGAGGACTGGCGGCGGGTCCGTGTTAGCGGGGGGGGAGGGCGGCGCGGCCGACATCAACGCTGGCAGGTTTACGCCGCAGTGCAGGAGAATGCCGGCCATCAAGGCCAAAGCTCGCCTGCGCCGCCCAGGCCATTGATTGAAAACGGGACACGGAATCACCGATGGGAGAAGCTATCCGGGCTGGATGTTTCCGTCAGCACGAATTTTCCGTGACATTCAACACCGGCTTTGTTGTTCTCGGTGGGCCCGCTTCCCTGGGCAGGTGGCGGGGCGGCGAAGCGAATCGATCGGCATGGTAATTGCGCTGGGTCGGTTAGAATGAACATCAGGCTGGCCATTCAGGGCGACACGTTGAGCATTGGTGGCATACGGGAACTGAACGCCGCCAACGCGAATGCCTTTCGTGATCAAATCCGTTCGGCGATGTCGGATACCCTGAAAAACATCGAGATTGATCTGTCTCAGGCGATCTTTCTGGATAGCTGCGGTTTGGGGGCGCTCATTTCACTTCACAAGACCGCCTGCAGCCGAAGAGGCCTGGTCCGGTTGGTCAATCCTGCCATGCCGGTGCAGCAAATCCTTGAGCTGACCCGGATGCACCGGATCTTTGAGATCGTCAAGGCTGCCTGACGATGGAATGGTTCGGGAGATCCAAGCGAGGCAGGGATAGAATGGGTTAGGGAGCGCAGGTTTGGCATGCCGTGATGGGATCGCTCAAGCACGAGTTCATTCGTGGGACCGCGTTGCGGATCGCCATGCCCTGGGGACTGGCGGAGGTGCGTCCGGCGGTTCTGGCCGTTCGGGCTTTTCTGGCCGAGCACGGTTTGAACGAGGAGGAGTTGGGGGCCTGCGAGTTGGCCTTGGCCGAGGCCTGCAACAATGCGGTCCAGCACACCCCACCGAGCCGCCGCAGCCGGCCGATCCGATTGGAAGCGGTTTTGGCCCCTTTAGCGGTGGAGTTGCGCGTGACCGATCATGGCCCGGGGTTTGACTGGCCTTCGCGGGTTGAACTGCCCGAGCCCGAAAGGGAATGCGGTCGAGGTCTCTTCCTGATTCAAGCTCTGATGGATACCGCCACCTACCTGCGCGGGCCCGACAGCAACTGCCTGCTGATGCAGCGTGCCCGGGCCGAGGCGGTGGTGACGGAGGGCAGTCCGGTTCGGACGGCGGTTGAGCTGGAGCGATTACTGGCGGCGGACGAACGCATCATTCGTGACATGACGGATGAACTGAGCTCGTGTTACGAGAGCCTGGCAGCCATCTTTCGGTTTGGACGCGAGCAGGCCAGCCAGTCGGGAATCAAGGAGTTTTGCCGCCGGCTGCTGGAAGATCTGCTGCGGGTGACGCAGTCGCGCTGGCACATTCTGCGGTTGCTGGATGGCGGGACCGGCGAATTGAGTGTATTCACGGCATCTGACCCGTCGCTGTATCTGAAGCCGCTGCAGTTGGGAGACCTGGCGATGGCGGGCCGCAGCCTGGAACTGGAGTCGGTGCAAAGCCGCCGAGACGTTTGGTTTGACCAACCGGGAATGTTGCCGCCGGACGATCCTTTGGCGGTGGTGGGCGGGGAATCCGTGGGCCTGGTGCACCCCGTGTACTTTGGTGACGCGCTGATTGGCACGTTGGTGGTGGGGGGCAGTGCCGCGACCTTGAGATTGACCGCTGCCCAGGTCAATGTGATTCACACTTTCTCCGACTTTCTGGCGATTCAGATCATGAACACGCGGTATCAGGAGGAGCGGGTGGGAGCCCTCTTGGTTGCGCGGGAGCTGGAGATTGCCCGGCACATTCAGAGATCGCTGCTGCTGCGAAGTCTACCGGAGGTGGGGGGGGTGCAGTTGAGTGGGTACTGCGAGAGTTCGGGCCAGGTGGGCGGTGACTTCTTTGATGCTCTCAAGATATCCGACACCAGCATGCTGCTGTTGATCAGCGATGTGATGGGAAGCGGGATACCCGCCGCCATGTTCGCGGTGATCCTGCGGGGTCTGGTGCGGGCTTCGGTAGCGTGGGCGGCGCAGCCCGCGGAACTCCTGGGCCGGGTGAACCGGTTGCTCTTCGCCGAGCTTTCGGACGTGGAGATGTTCATCACGGCGCAGTTGGTGCATGTGGATCTGGCCAGGAACCGGCTCACGGTGGCGAATGCGGGGCATTGTCCTCTGCTGGTAGCCGGCGAGGAGGGGCGGGCCCCGCGGGCTATTTCGCCGGAGGGGATGCCTCTGGGGGTTCTGCCTGAGCCGGAGTTTGGGGAGGAAGTGCTTCCACTGGAGTCGGGGCTGCGGCTGTTTCTCTACACGGACGGGCTCACCGAAGTCTCGAGTCCGGATGGGTCGGAATTCGGGACGCAGCGTCTGGCGGACTGGCTGGCGGGTTGCGCGCGATCGCGCATGTCGGTGAATGCGATGAAAGAAAACCTGCTTGAAGAACTGAACCGCTTTCGATTCGATGAGCCATTGCGGGACGACCAGACCTTCCTGATCTTGAGCCGTTGACACTATGAAAATCCTGGTGGTGGATGACGAGCCCTTCATGTTGCGGATGATCCAGATCATCCTCGAACGGGGAGGATATGCCATGGTCGCGGCCGCGAGCGGGGACGAGGCGATCGAGATTGCCCGCAAGGAGCAGCCCGGCCTGATTATCATGGATGCGATGATGCCGAAAATGGATGGATTCACGGCGCTGCGACTGCTGAAGGGGGAGCCGGTTACGAGCTCGATCCCGGTGATCATGCTGACTGCCAACCCGCACAAGTTTTCACGGGAGGAAGCCGAATCGAGTGGCGCCACCGTGTTTCTGACGAAGCCTTTCAGCCCGACTCAACTGCTGGAGGAGATACGCCGGCTCAGCGGGCGGGCGACGCAGTGAAATCGCGAGAAAGCGGTTCCGGGTCGGTGACCGGGCTCAGGAAGGGTTGGCTGCCGTGGCGTCATCCGCGGCGGGGTGGGGTCGGCGGCGGTAAAGGACGGCCACGTTGCCCACGCGGAGGATGAGTTGGCTGCGGGAGCGTTCGACGAGCTGCGGGGTGAGTCCTTTCTTTTGATCCTTGAATGCCTCGAATTTGAGTTTGACGAGTTCATGTTGGTCGAGGGCGGTTTCGAGGGCGGCGAAGAAGGCATCCGAAAGGCCGGCTTTGCCAATTCTGAGGATCGGTTCGAGGCGCTGCGCTCTGGCTTTGAGGGCACGCAATTGTGGACCGGAAAGTTTGCTCATGGAACTTGTCGGGCTATGGCTCAAGGGTGATGGCGATCAGGAAGGGGGCGGCATCGGACAGGGTGGATCGGTAATCGATGGACCTGACCGGGACCTCGGGCTGGGGGTTGGTCCATGAGGTCAGGAAGAGCCGGCGGCGGTTGTTGGTGCCGGGACTTTGCCAGGCGAGGTGCAGGCCGGTGCGGTCGTGGGGTGGTTCGTTGGGTTGGGGCCACCAATTGCGTACGTCGTAGCCGTAAACGACCGGCACCAGTCGCTGGGATTCATCGGCATAACGGATCAGGTAGGAGGCAATCTGTATCCCGTCGGCTACCGTCCAGCCGGTGGCGTGGAGGAAGTGGATGCGGTGGACGGATTGATTCACGGGCAGGTCGCGCACGGCGTCGGGGTAGAGACGACGGAGATAGGGTTCGGCGGCGCCGGCAAGTTGAACGACGCCGCGGACATCGAAAAGTTGGTCCTGGAATGTGCGCAGGCCTTGGGGCAAAGGGGAGAGGTCGTTGTTGGTGAGGGACGAATGCCAGGGGCGGGTCAGTGGGGCGTTGTAGAAGGCGGAGAGATCGAGCTGAATCGGCCCGGCATTGGCGGGCCGGGCGGGGATGAGGGTGTTCAAGGTTTCGCGGTCGAACAGCGGTTCAGTTTCTCGGTTGCCGCTCACCGCAAAGAGGGAGGCAGTATCGAAGGAATCGATCTGTCTGGCGGTGGGGGGAGGCGCAAAGTGGAACAGTTCCTCCGGGATCGATTCGTTAAGGCGGATGTGATGGTGGCGGCTGGTCATCAAATAGGATTGGAGGCTGACTTCGCGGGCGGGGCCGCCGCTGAGGCTGGGCAGGGTGGCCCGCCGCACCACGGACGAAAGATCGAGTGCCAGCCGGCGGATCAAGGCATCCTCCGGGGTCACCCAGAGTCGGCCGGAGATGGTTGCGAGCGTGGGTGGGAGGGACATGGGCTCCGCATTGGACAGGGAACTGACTTGATGCCGAAAGTCGAGCAGACAGCCGGGTTGGTCGTCGACATATTCGCGTCCGATGAGTTCGAGATTCGTCCCGACGGATTTGGCGAGGTGCTGGCAAGGTGTTTCGCTCTCCACCGCCGAGTAGAGGGTGAGAGGTGCGGCGAAGAGACCGCTGAGCCCGGTTTGTTGAGCGAGTTGATCGAGGGAGCTGTGGCCCGGCAGAGAGACGTATTGGTCGGCGTTGACCAGGTGAAACCAGGTTTGTTCGCCGTTGCTGAGGAGGCGGACGTGGGTCTCCATCAGACCGAAGCGGAGCCTCAAGGTGAGGTTGAAGCGGTTGGGTCGGGCGAAGGCGAAGGTGGAGGAGCCATTGGCGGTGAGCGCGGCTCCGTCCATGCGCATCTGGAGTTGGAGATCGGCGGCATCCTGATAGGTCTGGAGTTGGTCGTAGGCACTGCCGAGATTTTGCGCAACGGCCTGGACCTTGCGGTGGCGGTCGGCCCGGCGATGCACAGCCGCAGCCGTCGCCGCGATCAGGAGCGCCAGGCCGACCAGGGCGGCGCCACGGAACAGGCCGCGGCGAAATGCCCGATGCTGGCGGCGCAGTTCCGCACCGGGCAGGTTGGAGATGACCCAGTTGCGATCGAAGACATGACGATAGATCCGGTTACGAACGTCGAGCAGTCCCTGAGAGACGCGGATGATCCCTGCGAGCCGGAGGGTCGAAACGAGGGGGCTGGTGGGATCGTCCGGCACGGGCTTGCCGCCATGGATTCGGGCGTAGAGTTCGAGCAACGCGGTCAGGTCGGCGTCGGCCCGCAGGAGTCGTTCACGCACGAAGATCAGGTTGTCATCGCGCTCCCGGGCATGGGAGGAGAGGAACAACTCGGTGCAGAGCTGGTCGACGAGTTCCTCGCTGCCCACCCACCATCGTCGGTCCTTGGTGGCTTCGGCCACAGCGCGGCAAAGGCGCTGGGTAAGATAAGGGTGGCCTCCGGTCCAATACCAGACCCGGCGGAGGACGTGGGCGGGCGCCCGGGGATCCGGCGGGCTGGCCAAGCGCGCGACGGCGGTGAGGCCGGCGGCCAGGGGTGCGGCTTCGGCCTCCGAGAAATCGTTCAACTCGATCCGGCGGCCGATGTTGAAGGGGGTGGTTTTGGGGTTGCTGATCAGGTCCGTGGGTGAGGCGACCCCGAGGAGGCAGAAGGTCAAACGCTCAAACTCGGTTTCCTGGCTTCGTCGGTTAAAACACTCGCGAATGGCGGCGAAAAATTCGTCCGTGGAAAACGGGAGGCTTTTGACGGTGTCGATTTCGTCGATGAAGATGACCAGGGCCGGTTTGTGGGGTTGGTTGGGATCGGCGGCGGTTTTGTCCAGATGCGGCAGGAGCACTTCGCGGATGGCGGTGAAGAAGCGCTGGCATGGCCCCAGGCGAGAGTGGGATTGCCAGAACTTCTCCAGGGGTTCTTCGAGGTCCGTCTGGCTGCCCAACCGCAGGAGCATGCCATCATACCACTGGTCCGGTTTCAGATTCTGGCCGATGGCGGTCAGGTCGAGTGCGACCACCTTGACTCCCTTTTCCCGCAAACGCCGGGCGGTTCGCACCATCAAGGAGCTCTTGCCCATCTGACGCGAAGTGAGGACGTAGCAGAATTCTCCGGACAGCAGGCCCGTCAGCAGGCCGGTGTCGGCCTGGCGTTCGACATACGAAGGCGCGTCGGCATGAAGAGTGCCGCCGACGACGTAGAACGAGGGGTTGTTCGAGGTCATGCCGGCCTGTTTCGCATATCGCAGCGAGACTATGCGGGATCGATACCGTCGAGGCGAGCCTGGAATTGGGGGGCTGGGAGTTCCGCGGCCGGCGACCAGCGCGAACGGATCGCCGATGGGTGCTGGGTTCGAGGTCGCCCGAGGGAGCTTCAGACTTGCCAAGTGATGTCGGTTGCACCAGTTATAGAGGCGTGATCCATCCAGCGAAGCTTCCACGATGGTGCGGTCTTTCCGCGGTTGATGCCGTACAAACGCATCGGCGGCCGCCCCTGGTCCGAGTCATGACGGCGATGTGGTTGATGGGTGCCGTGGCGCTGGCCGGTCAAACCGGGGGATCGCTCGAAAGCCTGGCTCAAGCTCAGAAGGGGCGATCCATGCGGGCCAGCTCGACGATGCGGGTGGGGGAAGTGAGTGCCGGCAGCCGGGACCGATCGGTGAACCGGGCGGCAGAGCCCAAAGGCGATCTTGAGGAGGCCAGCAACTGGGACAACTTCCGGATCGCGCCAGGCGCGACGCACGTGTTGCTGGACGAGCGGGGGCCTGGGGTGATCACGCACATCTGGCTGACGTTCCTGGGTCCGGAGCCGCAGGACTGGGCCAAGCAGGGGTCGGCAAACCATCAGGAGATGATGCTGCGGATGTATTGGGACGGACGGGACCGTGCGGCGGTGGAGGCGCCGGTGGGCGATTTCTTTGCGAACTGTTTTGGCCAACGGCGCGAAGTGATCAGTATGCCGGTGGTGGTGGAGGATGCGGATTCGTACAACTGTTATTGGCGGATGCCGTTCCGGAAATCGGCCCGGATCGAGATCGAGAACCAGAGCGACAAGCCGATCGGTTTGCTTTACTACAACATCGACTGGATCAAGCTCGACCGTCTGCCGCGCGGGACGCCCTATTTTCACGCGCAGTACCGGCAGGAGTACCCGGTGCAGTCCGGCCAGGATTACGTCGTGCTCGAGACGCAGGGCCGAGGCCATTACGTCGGCACGGTCCTGGCCGTGCGCACGCGGAGCCCGTCGTGGTTCGGAGAAGGCGATGAGAAGATCTGTATTGATGGCGAGCTGAAGCCGTCGATCTGGGGCACGGGGACGGAGGATTACTTTCTTTCGGCCTGGGGATTGAGGACGACCAGCACGCCGTTTTTCGGGGTTCCCTATTTTGACGAATGGGGGATTGTGGGTGGGCATACCAGCGCCTATCGCTGGCACGTGACGGATCCCATCGTCTTCGAACGTGGGATCAGGGTCGCCTTCGAGCATTTCGGGTGGATCCCGCCCGATGAGAACCCGGATTACCGGGCGACGAGCTGGAACGAGCGCGAGGACGATTATGCGAGCGTGGCGTTTTGGTACCAGACCGGTCAGCCCACCTTCAAGGCGCGGGCTCCCCACGCCCGGGAGCGGGCATTGCCGAGCCTGGAGCGGGTGATGGTAGATGCCGCCGAGTTCACGCGGGCGGAGCATCACGGTCAGGGAACGGCGACGGCCCAGGCGCTGGCTTTCTATCCGCGGCCGCAGTTGTTCTACCGACCCGAAGCGGCGGAGGGCGCCTGGATCGAGATCCCATTTGAGGTGGAGGAGCAGGAACCGTTGCGGCTCCTGATCAAGGCCACCCAGGCGGAGGATTACGGGCGGTACCAGGCGTACCTGGATGGCACGCGGGTCGGTGAAGAACTGGACTTCTACCGTGCGGAGCTCGGATCGGCGGAGTATCATCTGCTCGATTTCTGGCCGGCGCCGGGCCGGCACACCCTGCGGCTCGAGTGCGTGGGCCGGCATGCGCTCTCGGCCGGTTATTTCTGCGGCATCGAATCGGTGCGGCTGCGGGAGCGTCGGCCGCGCGTGGCGGCCATGGGGCACGAACGGGACCAGGACTGGCGAGTCGAACCGAAACTCTATCGTTGAATTCTCCACCATGAACAATCCAGAACCACATTCCTCGTCGACGGCAGCATCGAGCTGTCTCATCCGTCATTCGCGCCCGGGCTCGGGCGCAAGCCTGATCCGGCATAGCCGGCGCGCGGTTGCGGTTGTCGCGCTTGCCATATTGGGTTTGGCTGGGAGCCATGGCCGGAGTTGGGCGGCTTTGGGGGCGCCGGTGGTGACGACGGCCGCGTTGCTCAGGGACATGACAGATTTGAAGGGCATGTCGTCCTATCCGAACCCGGCCTACACCTGCAGACAATTCTCCTCCTACGATCGCAAGTCCGAATCGCCGGAGATTGAATGGTTTGCCA
The DNA here is from genome assembly GCA_023383055.1 of Verrucomicrobiota bacterium. Classification (GTDB taxonomy): domain Bacteria; phylum Verrucomicrobiota; class Verrucomicrobiia; order Limisphaerales; family JAHDYP01; genus JAHDYP01. Next base: position 12,525 of record JAHDYP010000109.1, read on the forward strand.
ACGCCGATGCGGGCCATTACTTGCGGGTCGAGGAGCGTGAAGGGCGCAAGGAACACGTGATGATGGACGTGGCGGGGCCCGGGGCGGTGGTGCGGATCTGGTCGGCGAATCCGGCGGGTACGCTGCGGATCTACCTGGACGGGGCGGTGGAGCCGGTGGTGGCGGCGCCGATGATCGATTTGCTGGGCGGCGGATATCCTGGATTGCCGCGTCCGTTATCGGGCGAGTACAGCAAGGGCTGGAACCTCTATTTTCCGATTCCCTATGCGAAGCACTGCAAGATCACCAGTGATCAGGGCGGGTTTTACTATCATGTGAATTACCGGACCTACGAGCCGGGCACCGCGGTGGAGTCATTCCGGGTGGGGGAGATCGAGGCGCTCAAAGCCGAAATCGAGAAGGTCATCGCCGGCCTGGACCAGCCGGACATGCCAGCCGGGGGGGCGGAGGGAGAGACGGAACCGTTCTGGCTGGAACTTCCGGCGGGCGAGACAGTGGCGCAGCACTTCAGCGGACCCGCGGCGATCGCGCGGGCGGTGGTGAGGGCTTCGAGCCGGGAGCTGGAAACGGCGCTGCGGGGAGTGATCGTGAAGATGCGCTTTGACGGCGAGGCGTGTGTGGAGGCGCCGTTGGGCGACCTGTTCGGGAGCGGGCCGGGAGTGAACGTCTACCGATCGCTGCCGCTGGGGATGAGAGCCAACGGCGAGATGTACAGCCAGTGGTTCATGCCGTTTCGCGATTCGGCGGTGATCGAGCTGGTGAACTACACTCGGGACGTCGTCACGCTCAGTGGCGCGCTGACCCTGCAAGACTATCGATGGACCGAGGCCTCGATGCATTTTCGCGCGAAATGGCGCGCCGATTTCGACGTGCCCACCCGGCCGATGATCGACTGGAACTATCTGACCGCCCAAGGCCGGGGGGTATTCGCGGGTGCCGCATTTACCATCGACAACCCGGTCAAGGATTGGTGGGGCGAAGGCGACGAGAAGATTTACGTGGATGGGGAGACATTCCCGAGTCATTTCGGGACGGGGACGGAGGATTACTTCGGTTATGCCTGGTGCTGGCCGGGGCTTTTCACGCATGCGTATCACGCCCAGCCCCGTTGTGATGGCCCCGGGAACTATGGGCGAACCAGCGTGAATCGGTTTCACATCCTCGATCGCATTCCTTTCCGGGAGGATTTCCGGTTTGACATGGAGCTATGGCATTGGCACGCGCGTTGTCAGGTCAATATGGCGGTTACGGCGTACTGGTACGCGCGCCCGGGATCCCGTGACACTTTCGGGCCAATCCGGTCGACGGCAGCGATCGTTCGGCCCGTCGCGGCGTATGCCGCGCCTCGCGTGGCTGGGGCCATCGAGGGAGAAACTTTGAGGCTGGTGAAGGTCACGGGCGTCGCGGCCCCACAGGACTGGGGGAACCTGAGCAACGATCAGCATCTTTGGTGGCATGCCGGAATGAAGCCGGGCGACCAATTGACACTGGCCTTCCCCGCTCCGAAAGCGGGCAGATACCAAGTGGTGGGCCGTTTCCTGCGGGCGCGCGATTACGGCATTCATCAGCTTGCGATCAATGGCCAGCAGGCTGGCGCGCCGAGGGATTTCTATACCCCGGAGGTGACGCCCTCGGACGAGGTGATCCTGGGCGAATTCGATTTGAAGGAAGGCGAGAACCAGTTCACCGTGACCGTGGTTGGAGCGAACGAGAAGGCGGTGACGTCCTACATGTTTGGATTGGACTATCTGTTGCTGAAACCCGCGCCCTGATCTCGCGGGGGTGGGAAGGCGAAGCGGGTCCGGGCGATCGGTTGTCGTTTTTTCAGTCGCGTTGACAGGAAGCGCCGGGGATCGTTAAGTTTGCGCGATTCAACCGGCTGGAGCAGGCGTCGCCTCGACCGTGGGCGGGGGTCGATTCCGGCAGAAAGACAAAGATCATGGCCATCATTACCATTTCTCGAGGGACATTAAGCGGCGCCAAGTCGGTGGCTGAGCAAACCGCGACCCGGTTGGGTTATCCGTGTGTCAGCCGGGAAGTGATTGTGGATGCGGCGCGTGAGTGTGGGATCGAGGAGGGCAAGTTGGTATCGATCATGGATGAGCCGCCGCCGTATTGGAAGGAGGCGCCGGGGAAGCGGGTTGCGTATTTGAATGCGATTGTGGCGGCGCTGCTGGAACGGGTAAAGGGGGGGAATCTGGTCTATCACGGGCATCTGGCGCATCTGCTCCTGCACGGGATTTCGCATGTGCTGCGGGTGCGGATCGTGGCGAACCTGGAGTTTCGGGTTCGAGCGATGATGGACCAGGAGGGACTGGATCGCGAGGAGGCGATTGCGGCGATCGACAAGTTGGACAAGCACCGGGCGCGCTGGGCGCACTTTCTTTATGGGGTTGAGTGGCAGGATCCGTCGCTGTTCGATGTGACCTTCAACCTGGAACGGATGAGTGTGGAGGGGACGGTATGCGCCATCGCTCGCCTGGCGGAATCGGAGGATTTCCGGGCGACGCCGGATTCCTTGAAGGCGCACGCCGACCTCAAGCTGGGTTCCCAGGTATGGACGGCGCTGATTCGTGAAGAGCGGACGAAGGGTTCATCCTTGCGGGTGTCGGCCAATGACGGCCACGTGACCGTGGTGGGGAGTGTGGCCTCGGCGCGGGTGTTGGAGGCGATTCCCGAGGTGGCGCGGCGTGTGCCCGGGGTCAAGGAGGTTCACTGCGAGGCGGGGATGGGGTCGGACTGGTTCTGGTGAACGAGCTCTCAGACTGTCGTTCGAGGGCGCGAGGTTTGATGAAGCGCGGCGGATGGCCGGCTTGGAGGCGTGGATTCAGAGGAAGGCCAGGGTGCTGAGGATGGCGGCGGCCAGCCAAAGGAAGAGCACGGCGAGGGTGGGGGAGCAGCCGGCGCGGACGAGGCGATGGGAGAAGTGATTTTGGTCGCCGATATAGAAGGGCTTTCCAAGGCGCCAGCGGATGAACACGACGGAAATGAGGTCGGCAAGGATGACGCCCAGGATAAGCAGGGGCTTGAGGACGGCGAGACGCGGCATGGTTGATGGGAGGTAGAAGTGGGGCATGATGGCCATGAGCGCGAGGAGATAGCCGACAAGATGGCTGCCCGAGTCACCGAGAAAGACCGAGGCCTTGGGGAAGTTGTAGGGGAGGAAGCCGAGCAGCGCGCCGGAGGCGAGGAAGCCGATGGCGGCGACGAGGTATTGGCCGTGGCTGGCGGCGGTCCAGGCGAAGGACCAGGAGCCGATGAGCCCGAGTCCGGCGCAGAGGCCGTTCATGTTATCCATGAAGTTGGTGGCATTGATGAGGGTGACGAACCAGAAGATGGTGATGGCGTAGCTGAAGAAGGTGTTGTCGACGAACAGGGTGATGCGGATGCCGGCGGCGGCGACGGCGGTGGCAACGAGGAATTGGCCGCTGAATTTGGCGAGGGGGCGGAGTTCGTGCCGGTCGTCCCACCAACCGAGGATGAGGATGGCGATGGCGCCCAGCAGGATGACGATCAGTTGAAGGGTGCGACGGGAGAAACCGTGGCGGAAGAGGTCGAGCGCGAAAGGTTCGATCAGGGCGGAGGACCGGTCCGGGCTGGTGGCGGGCTGGAGCAGCCACAAAGCCGCGACGGCCGCGAGCAAAGGGAGAAGAATTCCTGTCAGAACGGCCAGGCCGCCGGCGAGTGGGACGGGATCGCGATGGATCTTGCGATGGCCGGGATCATCGACGAGGCCGACGCGGCGGGACCAGTTCCGCCAGAATGGGAGTGTGAGCGCGGTGAGGATGGCGGCAGTGGCGCAAGACACCAGATAGACGTTGAGCGGGAAGGTCATCGAGGCTGGGCTGCACGGTCGCGCAGGGTGTGGTAAAGGCGGTGGATGGAGTCGGCCATTTTGGCGTCGGAGAACTCGGCTTGTGCGAGCGCCTGGCCGCGGGTGCCGAGGCGGCGGCGGAGGTGCGGGTCATTTTGGAGTTGGAGGAGGCGGGAGACCAGGCCAGCTTGATCATCGGGAGAAATGAGGAACCCGGTTTCGTTGTCTCGACAGACTTCCGGTGCGCCGTCGAGGTTGTAGGCCAGGATGGGCCGGCCGGCGGCCATGGCCTGTGGGAGGGCGCGGGGCAATCCCTCCCGGCGTGAGAGGTGGACGAGGACGTCCATGAGGGCGATGAGATCGGGCACGGCGTTCGGCGGCACGAGTCCGGCAAAGACGAAGTAGGGTGTGAGCTTGAGTCGGGCGATGGCCTGCTGCAACTGGTGACGCCAGGCGCCGTCACCCACGAGGAGAAACCGGACGTGGGGAGACCGGGCGACGATCGGGGCGGCGGCGGCGATGAGATCGTGGTGGCCTTTGAGGGCGAAGAGCCGGGCGATTTTCCCGACGACAAAGTGTTCCTCGCGCAGACCGAGTTGATGACGGAGGTCGGGGCGGGGCCGCGCCTCGAGGAAGGGGGAGAGGTTGAATCCGCTGAAAACGCGGGTGTATTGGCCGGGGCGTCCGATGCCGGCGGCGAGGTATTGTTGGGTCATCGCATCCGCAACCGAGATGAAATGGGAAGTGGCGCGGGCGGCGATCTTTTCGGCGGTTCGGAAGGCGGTGTTGGCGAGCGGGCCTTGGAACGGGCCGAAGGAGGGCCCGTGGATGGTGTGAACGATGATGGGAACGCGGGCGCGTCGGGCGGCGAGCCGGCCGAGGAAGCCGGCCTTGCCGCTATGGGTGTGGACGATGTCGGGGCGTCGTTGAGCGAGGTGGCGGGTCAAGGTGCGCCAGGCCTGGAGATCGAGCCAGGGATGAACGGGCCGGACGAGGGCTGGCACGATCTGGAAAGGGATGGAGAGCGAGGCGGCCTCGGGTTCGAGCGAGCCTTCCGGGCCGGTGGTGGGACCGGCGATCAGTTCCACGTCGACGTGGTGTCGGGTGCGGAGTCCCCGGACCGTGGCGAGGGTATTCTCCTGGGCGCCGCCGACGATGAGCCGGGTGATGATATGGGTGACGCGCAGTTGGGGCTCGGGGGGATGGGTGGAGGCGCTAATGAGCTTGGGCCCGCAATTGGCGGAGTCGGTCGTCGATTTGGCGGGCTTCATCGGTGTTGGCCGGTGCGTTTTGCAGGTAGAGCTCGTAAAATTTGATGGCCTCGGCGGTTTGATTCTGCCGGTAGGCGATTTCGCCCAGCCCGAAATGGAAGCGATGTTCGCGGGGCATGCGTTCGTGCAATTCGAGGTAGGCGGCTTTGGCTTCGTCCAGTTTGTCGCTTTGGAGGAGGGCGATGGCGCGGTTGATGAGAGCCCATTGGTTTTGGGGATCGAGCTTGATGAGGCGGTCGGCGATCTGGAGGGCCTCGGGGTAGCGTCGGGTCTGGATCAAGAAGGCGCTTTGTGTCAGCAGGGCGGTCACGCTGTCGGGAGCCACCTGGCTGAGGGTATTGAGCGTGCTTTCGGCCTGGGCGTAATCTGCCTGTTTCATGTAGATGACCGCTTTGCGGATGAGGGCCGCAGTGGCGCGGGGGTTCAAGGCAAGCTGGCGATCGCAGATCTGGAGGGCTTTGTCGGGTTGATCGGTGATCTTGTAAAGCTCGGCCAGGGTGTCCATGAGCGATTCGGCGCTGGGGTGGATCCGGAGGGCATCCAGGAGGGTGTTCTCGGCCGCGGTCGTATCGCCGAGGAACGCCTGGGCGCCGGCTTCGAGGCGGATGAACTGAATCTGTTCCTCGGGAGTGGCGCGGAGTTCGCGCAGTTTGGCGGTGGTTTGGAGGGCGGATTGAGCCAGGCCGAAGCGCAGGTACAGCTCGGCCAGCTCGATCAGGGCGGGGCGGTTCTCGGGTTCGAGTTCCACTGCGCGCCGGTATTGGAGGATGGCCTGGCGCAGGTTGTCCTGCTTGTCCAGCAGGCGGCCCAGGCGGATGCGGAAACCGGGTTCGTCGATGGGGCCGTTGGCGGCCAGGAAGGAGTCCCAGGAGCGGTATTTGGGGCCGAATTGTTCCTCGGCGGATTTGGCGAGGTCGACGCGGGAAGGGCTATGACGTCGGAGCGACTGGTTGTATTCGAGATTGATGGCGGCGACGATGTTGTCGGGATTCAGCCTGGTGGCGAGGGCGAAGTGGCGGCCGGCATCCTCCAGATGATTGAGTTGTTGGAGTTCGACCCCCCAGTAGTTGAGGGCTCGTGAGTACCAGCGACCCACCGCGCGGGCGTCGGGCACCCGGCGAGCCACGAGTGGCGGGAGGGTCTGAAGCTGGGGGGAGGCCTCATCCCAGAAGGCGGCATTGCGTTGGCGGAGTTCCGCGGTGAGGGGCGGGGGTGCGATGTCGTTGGTGGTATAGATGCTGAGCCGGCCGGCCAACCCGTCCGGTTGGAGATAGACCTGCTCGAAGAAGTAACCGAAGCTGGGGTGGAGATAGTAGGCGGGGTTGGTGGCGACGATCGAGTAGACTTGGAGGGCCAGCAGGTGTGGATAGAGGACGGCGGAGCTGGGGACCTCCGCAGGCAAGCTGGCCCACCGCTCAGGGAACAGGCGTTTGAGCGATTGCTGGTAAGCGGCATAGCGCAACAGCGGGGTATAGATCATGAGGCGGTCTTCACCGCCGCGGGCCTGGCGATCCAGGATGCGGACCAGGTTGAGAAGCAAGGGATCATCGGCCAGGGCGACCGCGTTCGTTTCCGGGATGCCGCGCAGGGTGAGGGCGGCGAAATCGCGCAGCAGGCGGCCATCATTGGCGCGGATCGGGACCCAATTGCGATAGATCAAGGTGGCGGGTATGGCCAGGGCGAGCACCCAGGCCGCGAGGCCGAAGGCTTGCGAGCTCAGGCGGTCGAGGGGGGAGGTGCGGCGCCAGTTGCGTTCGGCGGGTTGGGTTGAAAGAAGGAGAAAATAGCCGACGAAATAGCCGACGCAAAGGGAGGTGAGGTAGTGGAAGCCGAGGAACGGCAAGCCGGCGGTGACCTCGGCACTGGTGCGGATTTGGAGGTTGTCGACCAGGACCCTGGGACTGAACGGGGCATCGAGGACGACCCAGAGGCAGCCGGCCAGGAAGAGGGCGTGGACGACTCGGAAGAGGAGGTTGGTGAGCAAAACGCCGGCGACGCTAGTGTCACCGAAAGAGGAAGGCCAGCGAATGCCGATGAAGGCCAGCGGCAGGATTGAGAACAGCGCGCCAAACAGGACGACATAGCGAGGAATCCCGAGCAGCAAATTCTTCTGCTCGACAAGTTGATGGTGGAGGGCGGTCCAGAAGTTGATGGCCGATGTCTCGCTGAGCTGGGAGAGCAATGGGAGGATCAAATAGAGCGAGAGGCCGGCCAGCCCGAAAGCGACCATGCGCATGACGAAGCGCAATCGGAAGAACTCGCGTCCTCGGATCCAGATCAGGCCGAGGACGAAGAGGGGAAACATGGCGATGAGGGCGGGGTTGTTGGTGGTGGCGAGGCCATAGACCAAGGCGAGGCGGGTGAGGCGGCTTTCCCGTTCATCGATGCGGAATTCCACCAGGCAAAGGACCAGGTAGGCCAGCAGGGCGAGGTTGATCATCTGGCCGGTGCCGGCGGTGGCATGTTGCCAGAAGGCGAGTTGGAGGCCGCAGGTCAGCGCCGCGACCAAAGGGGGCAGCCACGCGGTGGGCAGACTGAGCAATCCGGTTTCGCTTCGTTCGCGGTGGCGTTGATCGCGGGTGCGGTCCTGGGGGATCAGGGCCACGGTACGAACGAGCAGACCGAGGGTGACCGCGGCGAGCAGGGCGGAGAGTCCGTTCAGCGCGTGGAGTTGCGCGGAGACGGGCAGCCAGCGCAACGGGTAAGTGAGCAGGAACGTCAGCGGGCCGCTGAGGGGAGTGCTGCCGCTGGCATCCGTGAGCATCACGGCCATGGGCAAGCCGGATAGCGATACCCAGCGATTCAGGGTGATCAGATAGACGATGACGGCCCCGGCCGCGATCAACCACGGCAATCGCCGCGACGCGAACGTGGAGTGCTCTCGATATTCCATAGCTTCAGGATGGGGACAGTTGAAACGAAGGCTGGTCGCTTGGCAAGGCTGGTTTGGCTAGGAGCCGTCTAAATTGGGCTGATTCCGGGCCTGGCCGCAGTGCGGCGGAGGTCCGCGACGCACTCCACGTGCTGGGTTTGGGGAAACATATCCAGCGGCGTGAGGTCCACAAAGTGGTAGACCCCGTCCCGGCAGAGAATGTTCAAGTCCCGCGCCAGGGTGGCGGGATGGCACGAAACATAAATGATCTGGGCGGGTCCGGCGGCCAGGAGGGTATCCAGGCCTGAGCGGAGGCAGCCGCGCCTGGGCGGATCCAGCAGGACGGCGGTATGCCCGGGATCGAGTCGTCGCACGACATCGGGAAGGAGTTCTTCGACGGCGCCGCAGATGAATTCGCCGTTGACGATGGCGCGGGCGGCGGCGTTGGCGCGGGCGGAACGGATTGCCGGTTTATCGAGTTCGATGCCGATGAAGGAATCGATTTGCCGGGCCAGCGAGATGGCAAAGAAACCGACTCCGCAGTAGGCGTCGATGAGATGCCGCACGCCGCTGCCGGCCAGGCTCTGGCCGACGGTCTGTACCAGGGCGGGCAAGAGATGGAAATTGTTTTGGAAGAACGAGTCGGGGGGCACTTCCCAGTCTTCGGGCGGGATGCGGAGCGTGACCTTCAGTCCCCCTTTGGGGGGTGGCCGGCGGCGGACTTCGAGGAGTTGCTGGTTGAGCGCCGGTTCGGCAATGGCGCAGCGCTCGACATCGACCACGAAGCGATTGTCGTGGCGAAGGTAGCCGACCACGAGCCGTTGCTCGGGGCCGTTCCACTGGCTGCGGACCATGATGCGATTGCGGTATTCATAGGGGACGGGGCAGGGGATGGGCGATCGGACCGGTGGTTCGGGAAAGTGGCCGACGCGGCGAAGCAGTTCGACGACCTGGCGATGTTTCAGCTCGAGTTGCCGTTCATAGCGGAGGTGCTGGTATTGGCAACCGCCACAAGCGCCGAAATAGGAACAGACGGGCGTGACCCGGTCCGGCGACTCGGTGAGCAGGCGCAGGGTGCGGGCGCGGGCGTAGTTTTTGTGGACCTCGGTGATGGTGATTTCGACCTCTTCACCGGGCAGGACGAACGGAACGAAGATGACGAATTGCTCGTGGCGGGCGACTCCTTCCCCGCCGAACGCGAGGTCGACCACTCGCGTGACGAGGCTTTGACCCGGTTGAAACGGCATGTCCGGAGGCACGTGCATCCCGGTTCAGCTAAGACGACCTGGAGCCAGAGGTAAATCAAAAACACGGTTGGTTCGAAGTGTCGGATCAAATGGGCTCGCACCGCCTGCCGGGTCAGGCTCGTGTGCGGATTGCGATCTGGCGAGTTGTCTCTCCCAAAGGGATTGAACGGCGGCGGGGGGAAGATTACGGTATTGGCCACGATGCGGTTCATAGCGAGTGTACTGGGAGTCATTGGGTTGTTGCTGGTGTGTGCGGGTCTCGAGGCGGCCGTTCCGGCGGCAGGCGCCGGTGATGAGGCGAAGGCGTTTGCGGTTGCGGTTCGCCTTTTTGAGGACCGGGCCTTTGATCTGGCGGAGCAGGAGTTGGCTGAGTTCATACGGGGGCATCCCGAGTCTTCGCGAGTGGTCGAGGCGGTCTTGCTGCAGGCGCAGGCGCAGTTTGCCCAAGGGCGGCATGGGGAGAGTCTGGAGTTGTTACGGTCGAGGCTGGAGGCAGCCGGAGCATTGTCCGACCGGTATATGTATTGGATCGCCGAATCGCTCTATCAGTTGGGCAGGAATGAGGAAGCGGCCAAGGCGTATGCGGCGGTGCTCGCCGCACACCCGGAGTCGCCTCGGCGGCTGGACGCGAGCCTGGGCGAGGCTTACGCGACGTTCCGATTGGGCGATCTGCGGCGGACGGCGGAATTGCTGCGCACGCCCGAGGGGGCCTTTCAGCGGGCGGCGGCGAGCGGCAATCCGGAGTTGGTGGCGCGGGGGCAGCTGTTGCTGGCGGAGGTATGCCTGGAGTTGGGCGATTATCTGGGAGGTATCGATGCCCTGGCGCGGCTGCCGGAGCCGGGTCTGCCAGCGCAACAGACCTGGCAACGCCAGTATGTGCTGGCGCGGCTGCAACTGGGGAGCAAGCAAGTGCCGGCGGCCCTGACGACGGTGACGAATTTGCTGGCGCAACTTGCGCCGTTGACCAATGCGGCGGCGGTGCAACTCCGGGCGGATGCCAAGTCGCTTGAAGGTGCCCTGCTCGAGCGCAGCCGGCAGCCGGAGGCGGCCATCCAAGCTTACGAACGGAACCTGGATGCCGGAGTTGGTCCGGCGCGGCGATTCGAAGCGATGCAGCAGATTGTCCGGCTCACGCTGGCGCAGAATCGGATCGAGGAGGCGGTGGCGCGACTCGAGGATTACCTGCGGCAGTATCCGGCGGATCCGGCGGCGGGCGTGTTGCGGCTGGCACTGGGCGAGTTGCGGCTGCGGCAGTATTACGCCTTGGCGAGCAACGCGCGGCGGACGGGTACGAACCTGCTGCAGCAAGCGCGGCAGCAATTCAGCATGGCGAGCACCAATGCGCCGGGCCCGGAGGTGGCGCGGGCGTTGTTGAACCGGGGATGGACGTATTGGGAGGAATCGCAAGTGACGGGCTCGAACGCGCGCCTGGGGGAGGGCGCGTCGGATTTCCGGGCGGCGGCCGAGCAGTTGCCGGTATCCGAGGAGCAGGCCATTGCGCGTTACAAACTGGGGGATTTGCTGTTTCTGCAGGCGGATTACGCGGCCGCGGTCACGAATTACTGGCTGGTGGTGAGCAACTACAGTGAACTGCCGGCCGTCAGCGAGGGGTTGGCCGATCAGGCCCGGCACCAGATCGTCCGGGCAGGCATCGAATCCCGGGATCTCGCCAATGCCCAGGAGGCGTTGGAACAACTGCTGGCCCGGCCGGGGAATGGGCTCGGAGATCGGGGACTGCTGTTGTTCGGGCAGGCGGTGGGGCGGGCGGGGCAACCGGCCGAGGCGCGGCAGTTGTTCAACCGGTTCGTCGAGTTGTTTCCCGACTCGCCGCGGGTGCCGGAGGCGCGGCTGGCGGCGGCGCGGATGTACCAGCTCGAGGGGGATTGGGCGACGGCTGGGGTGGAATATGACCGGTGGGTCACGAACTATCCGGGGCATGCGTCGTTGTCGCGGGCGGAGTTTGACCGGGCCTGGGCGCGGTATCGGGCGGGAAACGAGACCAACGCGTTTCAGCTGTTTACGAACTTTGTGGCGCAGTATCCGCGGGACGCTCTGGCGCGCTGGGCGCAGCATTGGATCGCGGACTACTATTTTCGGCAGGAGAAGTTCGACCTGGCGGACTTGAACTACCAGCAGATATTCCTGAACACGAACTGGACGACGTCCGAACTGAATTACCATGCGCGGCTCAT
>JAHDYP010000110.1 GCA_023383055.1 Verrucomicrobiota bacterium
GGATGTAATAGGCCATCGGCCCCTTGTAGTTCGCGGCGCTCAGGAAACAGGTCCAACTCTGGTCGCCGGTGGGGGGATCGCCCGTCGTGGGGTCGGTGAAGGGCAGCGCCATCCAGGTGTAACCGAGGAACTCGCCGTTCGGATTGCCCTGGAACGGCAGCGCATCGGGAGGAATCAGCAGCCGGTTGCTCAACTGGGCGATGCCCAGGCGATGGTCGGGGAGCGCCTCGTCGTCGTAAAAGAAGGACCATCCGGGCGAGCCGACCTCGTAGTCGTAGCATTGCGGCGTGGCGTTCAGGCTGAACTTCGGCGGGCCGTAGCGGAAGTGGTTCCCGGCCCAGTAACCCAGGCCGCCTTCCAACGTTTGAAAGACGCTGTCCCAAGTGGGCCCTCGCTCCTTCCAGGTGCGCGCGAGCGTTCCCTCCGGGGCCAGCGGTTGGTCTTTGTTGTCGGAGTTATCCGGCGTGACCCACGAACTCGGCAGGCCGATCTGAAAATCCGCCAGCGGCTGGTCAATGAGCGTCCAGACTGCGGCGTAGAATCCCATCCCGGCACTGTATCCGGATCCGGCGGGAGGTTGGTCGTGGCTGAAGCCGATGTAGCCGTGCAGACCTTGGGACTGCGAGGTGACGACGCCGGCCTCGTCCGCCGCAGTGACGGTCGTGACACCCACTGCCAGGGCAACAAGCAGGCGGCAGAGTTCCTCGGTGGTTGTGCGTTTCATAGTGGTGTGCTTGAGGGTCCCATCATGTCCTTAGCTATCGTTTCATGCGGGTGGTGTTCAGCGGTCTCCCGCGGCCAACGGCAGGACCGGTGATCGCAGAGACTGCGGGTTTGCTCCAGCGAGTCTACCTTGGCTTTGCCTTCTGGCTTGGCTGATTCTTACGCGTGACTGTGAAAGTCGGCACAATGCGAGCCCTGGGTGCCAGGCTGCAGGCCTCCAACCTGGCGGAGTCCGTCACCCCAGCCAGCCTGGCTCGGCGTGTTGGTTTTCATTTTTGAATCGAGTCGAGTTCCACGATGCGATCCTCCACAGCCATGACCACCCGGCGATAATTACGGACATTCGGGCGAGAGGATTCGGACCGGTCCGAAATGGCCCGACTTCATCAGCGGCGGGAGTTCGGTGTAAACGGGCCGCGTCTTGCCACGGGGGACTTGTCCAAAGGCACTATCCGAGGTCGGGTCGGTTTGAATCCGGTCCAGATTGCTCCGGGTGAAGCGTTCCGGCCCGGGGCGAAGTGAGTCCGCGTTGAAGCGGTTGGCCCAAAGGTTGGCAATGCGGATTTCCAGTTGATTCGGGCCGGCCTGGGCCACACCGGAAATCTCGACCCGATACGGCGGCAACCATACGCGGCCGAGGTTTTTCCCATTGAGCATGCATCGGCCACAAACCAACCTTGGCGCAGCATGTAGGAACAACGCGCCAGGTAATCCATCAAAGCGCCCGCCATGGGCCACCAGGTGGCGGACGGATTGATATCCGTGCCGGCATGATACCGGCCTCTTTCATCGCCGTCAGATCCCGCGTGATTTGTTCCTTGGTGATCGATCCGTTGAGCCAGTCCCAAAACGATCCCGGCCGCGCATTGAGCGGTGGCTCGGCAAATGCCTCCGCCGAGAACCGATCGGCGGCCCGGTCGGTTACGGCATCGCCTCCGCTGGCACTCATCCATCCCACGGCGTTGAAACCGATGACGGCCAGGAAGGTCATACCGGCAATCCGCGGCCGAAAGCGGCCCGTCTTGGTCGTTTGATGATTCGAGGTTGGCATGGTGAGAAATCGTTTGTCTGGAGGAATAGGGAACGGCAGTCATTGACGCCGGTGCTCTTCATTTTCGGCGGCGCGCCCACTGAAAATGATCGCCGTCAGCGCAGCGAGAGCAGAGGGTGCGGGATAGTGCATGATTGGAAGCGGGAGGATAAAATGGGCGCGTGGAATGTCGATCAATTTTCGGGGCAAGGGGCGTCGAGTCGACCGAGGGTATCGCGGGCACCGATCTCCTTGCCATCGGCGAGAACCCGGAGGACCTTGCCTTTGCCGCAGCTATTGCCCCAGGGCTCGCATTGTGCCGACTTTCACAGTCACGCGTGAGAATTTGCCAAGCCAGAAGGCAAAGCCAAGGTAGACTCGCTGGAGCAAACCCGCAGTCTCTGCGATCACCGGTCCTGCCGTTGGCCGCGGGAGACCGCTGAACACCACCCGCATGCTCGTAAGCATATTCAACGATGTGGTCGGCCCGGTCATGCGGGGTCCCTCGAGCTCGCATTGCGCCGCCGCTCTGCGCATCGGGCGACTGGCCCGCGACCTCATGGGCGGCGAGCTCGATGAAGTTCTGGTCGAGTTTGACCGCAACGGCTCGCTGCCCACAACCCACGATTCCCAGGGCTCGGACATGGGGTTGTTTGGCGGGCTGCTGGGCTGGGACGCCGCGGATGAGCGATTGCCTGGTTCGCCGCAGGCCCTGCGCGATCTGGGGGTGCGCATCCGCATCGAGACGGTGGACGCCGGGGATCCGCATCCGAACACCTATCGCCTCACGTTGCGCCGGGGGGAGGAGCGACACTTCGTGCGCGCCATCTCCACCGGCGGCGGCATGATGGAGGTGCTGGGCGTGGATGCGTTCAATGTCTCCATGTTTGGGGACTGCTTTGAAACCCTGCTTTGGGTGGGCGGCGAGGGGCACAAGTTGGCCCAGGAGCTGGCGACGCTGGTATCTGCCGATGCCATCCTGGTACATGAAGCCGGGGGCGAGCAACTGGTGGAGGTGAAGGCGGGTGAGTTCGTGAGCGAAGAGGCGGTCGCCAGGCTGAACGGGGCCTTCGTGATTCGCACGGTCAAACGGCTGGCACCGGTGCTGCCGGTCCTCTCGCGCAAGGACATGGGCGTGCCGTTCACGACCTGTGCGGAGATGCTGGCCCACGACGCGGGCCGGAATCTCCCGCTGTGGAAGCTGGCGGTGGATTACGAAAGGGCACGAGGCGGCCTGACCGAGGCGGAGGTCATCGCCAAAATGGCGGACATCGTGCGCATCCTGCGCCGCTCCATTGCCCAGGGCATCGCGGGGACCCGCTACGACGACCGCGTGCTCGGTCATCAGAGCGGGAAGTTCAACGAGCTGATGAAAGCCGGCCGGCTACTGGACTGCGGGGTCTTGAACCGCATGACCCTTTACGTCACAGCGCTGATGGAGGTGAAGAGTTCCATGGGAGTCATCGTGGCCGCGCCGACGGCGGGGGCATGCGCAGCGCTGCCCGGGGCGGTGATTGCCATCGCCGAGGAGAGGGGACTGGGTGAGGAGGAGATGGCGAAGGCGATGCTGGCCAGCGGCGTCATCGGCGTCTTCATCGCCACGCGCTGGACGTTTGCGGCGGAAGTGGGCGGCTGCCAGGCCGAGGGCGGTTCCGCTGCGTGCATGGCGGCGGCGGCGCTGGTGGACCTGGCGGGCGGGACGCTCGCGCAATCGGTGGCGGCCGCTTCGCTCGCGTTTCAAAGCATGCTGGGACTGATTTGCGATCCCATTGCCAACCGGGTCGAAGCCCCCTGCCTGGGCAAGAACGTGATGGCGGCCAGCAACGCCCTGGCCTGCGCCAACATGGCGCTGGCCGACTACGATCCGGTCATCCCGTTGGATGAGGTGATTGAAACAGCCAAGACCGTTGCCGGGCAGATGCCGCGCGAACTGCGCTGCACGGCGCTGGGCGGGTTGTCGATCACACCGACTTCCAAGGCGATTGAACAACGCTTGGCCACCAGGAAAACCGCCGCGTGCGGAGGTTGCGCCTGCCCGTAGCTGGAGAACCATCTCAACCGCAATGGCACCATCCATCCCATATGAAACTCAAATACTCCGACGTAAAGAAGACGGCAGGCAAACTGAAGTTCCGCACCCAGGCGTTCATTGACGGCAAGTTCGTTGGGGCCAGGAGTGGGCAGACCTTCACCACCGAGAACCCCGCCACCGGCAAGCCGCTCGCGGAGATCGCCGCGGGCGACATCCCCGAGGTGAATCGCGCGGTGACGGCTGCGCGCAAGGCGTTCGACCGCGGCCTGTGGTCGCGCGCGAAACCCGGCGAACGCAAGCAGGTGCTGCTCCGGTTTGCCGATCGGTTGGAAGCCAACGCGGATGAACTCGCCCTGCTGGACACGCTCGAAGCCGGCAAACCCATCGGCGACTGCGCGACCATGGACATTCCCGACACGATCCATTGCATCCGCTGGCACGCGGAGGCGATCGATAAACTCTATGGACACGTGTCGCCGACCGGGCCGGAGAACCTCGCCCTCATCCTGCGCGAACCGGTCGGCGTGGTGGGCTGTGTGATTCCCTGGAACTTCCCGGCCCAGATGGCGGCCTGGAAGATTGGACCGGCCCTGGCCACCGGCAACAGTGTCGTGCTCAAGCCGGCCGAGTTGACTTCGCTGAGTGCCATCCGCATGGCGGAACTGGCCGCCGAAGCGGGAGTACCCGCCGGCGTGTTCAATGTCGTGCCCGGCCTGGGTGAAACGGCGGGGCAGGCCATCGGCCGGCACGGGGACGTGGACCTGGTGGCGTTCACCGGCTCAACCGAAGTCGGCCGCTGTTTCCTGAAATACGCCGCCGAGTCCAACCTCAAACGCGTGATCCTGGAATGTGGCGGCAAGAGTCCGCAAGTCGTGTTCGCCGACGCGCCGGATCTGGCAGCTGTCGCGAACCATGCCGTAGGCGCGGCGTTTTGGAACATGGGGGAGAATTGCAGTTGCGGTTCGCGGCTCATCGTTCACAAGAATATCAAAGACGAGCTGGTGCAGCGGGTGGTGAAACTCGCGAGAACGTGGCCGGTCGGTGATCCGCTCGATCCGCGCACCCGCCTCGGTGCCCTGATCGAGAAGCCGCATCTCGAGAAAGTCCTCGGTTATATCGCCGCGGGCAGGAGCGAGGGTGCGAAGTTGATCCTGGGCGGCCGCCGCATTCTCGAGAGAACCGGCGGGTACTTCATGGAGGTAACGATCTTCGACGAGGTTTCCCAGAAAATGAAAATCGCGCGCGAGGAAATCTTTGGCCCGGTGTTGTCGGTGATTCCGTTCTCGACCGAGGCCGAAGCCATCGCCCTGGCGAACGCGACGGACTACGGCCTGGCCGCCTCGCTCTACACGCAGGACCTGAACCGGGCGCATCGTGTGTCACGCGCCATCCGTGCCGGCACCGTCTCGGTGAACTGTTTCTCGGAAGGCGACATCACCACGCCGTTTGGCGGGTTCAAGCAGTCCGGCTTTTTCGGACGCGACAAATCCATCTGGGCGCACGACCAATACACCGAACTGAAAACGATCTGGATGCAACTGGCCTAACCGAATCGATCCATCGTAACTCTCGTGAAACGCCACATGAAAACCACACTCCACGGTATCCTCGTCGCCCTCGTCACCCCGATGAAGGCGAACTCGCACCTTGACTTCAACACTTACGCCAAACACATCGAGGCCATGATCGGCGCGGGCGTCCACGGCCTGATTCCGCTGGGCAGCACCGGCGAGTTCTATGCCCTCAGCCCCCAGGAACGGCGCGACGTCATCCAGGCCACCCTCGAAGCCGCCGACGGCCGTGTGCCGGTGGTGGCCGGAGCGAACGCCAGTTCCACCCGCGAGGTCGTCGCCTTCAGCCGCGAAGCCGAGGAGCTCGGCTGCGATGGCGTGATGCTCGCCCCGCCCTACTACTCGCTGCCGCAACCGGAAGAACTCCGCGCGCACTACCGAGCCGTCAACGACGCCATCGGCATTCCGATCATGCTTTACAATTACCCGGGTCGCACGGGCGTGGACATGACGCCGGAGTTCATCGAGCGCCTGGCCGAACTGCCGTGCATCCGTTACGTCAAGGAAAGCACCGGCGAGATCGGCCGCATCAGCACGCTCCTGCGGCGGTGTGGTGACCGGTTGGGCGTCTTTTGCGGCGGCGATACCGTGGCCTTCGAGAGCCTGGCATTGGGCGCGGTGGGCTGGGTGGGCGGCGTGGTTAATGTCGTGCCGCGCTCGCACGTCGAGCTGTACCGGCTGATGATCGAGAAGCGCGAGTTCGCCGCGGCCCGTAAACTCTACTTCCAGATGCTGCCGCTGCTCAACCTGATGGAAGGCGGTGGCAAATACACCCAGTGGGTCAAGGCCGCGTGCGGTCTGATGGGGCGGCCGGTGGGCGCGCCGCGGGCCCCGTTGCGCGCCGCCACCGCCGCCGAGTTGAAGGACCTGAAAGCCGCGCTGGCGGCGATTCCCGAGTCCCGGGGCGTTGGGAAAACGAAATCGTAAACCTACAGGTTGGCAACGAACGCTAGCGCCCCAAATCAACCAGTCACCTCCATGAAATGCATTCTGCTCAGCGCCCTTGCCGGTTGGATCGCGATGTCCGCCATCGGGGCGGAGCAATGGGCTGTCTTTGAAACCTCGTTCACCTCCGCCAAGAAATATGAGAATCCATTCGTGGAGGTGGAGGTCGATGTCGTCTTCAAGCAAGGCCAAGAACAATGGAAGGTTCCGGCCTTCTGGGCAGGTGACAAGAAGTGGACGGTGCGATTCGCGCCCCCGACTCAGGGGAAATACACCTACCGCGTCGAAGGCACCGACCAGGCCAATCCCGGCCTCAACGGAAAAGAGCAGACGCTTCACGTTACCGCCTACACAGGGAACAATCCGTTGCTGAAACATGGATTCCTCAAAGTGAGCGCCGATGGGCGCCACTTCGAGCACGCCGATGGCACGCCGTTTCTCTGGCTGGGGGACACGTGGTGGAAATGCCTGTGCCAGCGGATGACCTGGGAGGGCTTTCAGGAACTGACCGCCGACCGCAAGGCCAAGGGGTTCAATGTGGTTCAGGTTGTTTGTGGGCCATACCCGGACGAGGGATTCCTCGAACCGCGAATGGCGAACGAGGGCGGCCTTCCTTACAAATCCGTGAAATTCGAGAAGGTGAATCCGGAGTATTTCAACTACGCGGATCGGCGCTTGAAGCATCTGGTGGACGCGGGCATGGCTCCGGCGATTGTGGGTGCCTGGGGGCGTGGGGACTGCAACAGCATGGAGGCGATTGGAGCGGCCGGCCTGAAGCGGCACTGGCGGTATCTCGTGGCGCGTTACAGCGCCTATCCGGTGTTCTGGATTCTGGCGGGTGAGATTCCGGAGGAAACCAAATGGGGGCAGGGTCCCTGGGCCGAAGTGGCGACCTATCTTCGCAGCATCGATCCCTATCACCGGCCATTGACCTGCCACACGGGCCATGGGCGTCGCGGCGCCAAAGGGGATAGCCATGTGATTGACTTCGACATGGTCGGCGGAAATCACGACGAACGAGTCGCTGTGGAGGCAAAAACGCTTGCGATTGTCAGCACCGCCTATGCGAAAGACCCACCCATGCCGGTGCTGGTGGGCGAGACCGGTGTCGGCCGCGAGCTGGCCGCCCTGCGCGAGACCTGCTATGAGGGGCACATGCAGCAGGGGTTCGGGGATGTTCAGCGCCGCATGTTCTGGGGAAGCATCCTTAGCGGCGCGGCGGGCCACACCTATGGCGCGGCCGGCATCTGGCACGCCAGTGTGGAAGGCGACCCCGGCTGCGCCTCCGCGGCGTTTGGAGGCACCAAGGTGTATGACTGGACCACCTGGAAGGAAGGCATGCACTATCCGGGCGCCACCCAGCTCGGGATCGGCAAGAAACTGCTGGAGCAATATCCCTGGTCACGCTTCGAGCCGCATCCGGAATGGACCGAGGCGAACTGCATCGCGGCGGGCATTCCGGGCGAGGTGCGGTTCATCTACCAGCCCCGGAGAGGAATCTACGACTGGAAAGGCACCGTCGTGAAGCACCTGGAACCGGGCGTGACTTATCATGTCTTCTATTTCGATCCGGCCACCGGCCGACGCTTCGTCCAGGGGACGGTGATGTATGCCGGCCCCACCGCTCCGCCATTCGGAGGCCAGACGACCGACGAATATCATGCGCCCGACCTGCCTTCGCCCCAAGATTGGGTTCTGGTGCTCGAACGACTCAAACCATGAAAACGCGCACATCTCTCACCCTCGACACCGAGTTGCCGGGCCGCTCCGGCAGTCGTTCCAACCTTACATGGCGCCTTTGCTGCGCTGTTGCCGGGCGCGAACAGCAATGTTTTGTCCGGTGGTCGTGTCGCGCGAGAACAAGAACAGCCAATCACGAGCATGAATCACGTTGAACGATTTCGCGCGGTGATGAACTTCCAGCCGGTCGACCGGCTGCCGCGCTGGGAATGGGCCATGTGGTGGGACAAGACGATTGATCGCTGGCATGCCGAAGGACTGCCTGCCGAGCTGACGGGTGTTTTTGAGATCCACGAGTATTTCGGGCTCGACCCGTACAAGCAGTATTGGTTCAGCACGACGGACGCGACGATCGAGGCGGAGCAGCACCACGTCGAGGGCATCGTTTCGGACATGAACGACTACCTGAGGCATCGCCCGCACCTGTTTCCCGACCATGGCGATGCGATCCTGGGGATGAAACCGTGGCTCGAACGACAGAACCAGGGCGAAGCCGTCATCTGGATCACGCTCGAAGGCTGCTTCTGGTTTCCGCGCACGCTCATGGGCTTCACCAAACTGATGTTCGCCTTCTACGATCAGCCGGAACTCCTACACCGGATTAACCAGGATCTGCTGGAATTCAACCTGGCCATCCTGGAGCGGATCGGGAGGATCGGCCGTCCGACGTTCATGACGATCGCCGAGGACATGTCGTACAACCACGGCCCCATGATCGGCAGGGGGCTGATGGACGAATTCATGGTGCCCTACTACCAGAAGCTGCTGGCGCGGGCGAAAGAGATGGAGATGCTGACCCTCGTGGACACGGACGGCGACGTGACGCTCCTTGTTCCATGGTTGCTGGACAATGGGATCGAGGGCGTGCTGCCGCTGGAAAGGCAGGCCGGCGTCGATGGGATGTCCCTGCGTGCCCGGTTCCCCAGCCTGAGAATGGTCGGCCATTACAACAAGATGGTCATGCCGCACGCTGAAGAGGCCATGCGGGCGGAGTTCGAGCGGCTCCTGCCCCTGATGCAGTCAGGCGGATTCATCCCCAGTGTCGATCACCAGACACCTCCCGGTGTCTCGTTGGAGCACTACCGACTCTACCTCCGGCTGCTGCACGAATACACATCCGTATTGGCAATCAACCGATCGAAAGAAACATCCAATGAATGAAGTCAGGTCACGGTTTCTGTGACCTGAGGGTCATCGGGGTGTTTCCGAGGTTGCTTCCCTGGCGGAATTGGCTATTGGATAGGCCCATGAAGACCATCTGCCGGCTTGCCCTCCGGTCGCTCCTCGCCCTCTTCCTGGCGGTTTCCGCCGCCGGCGCTCAGGACCTGCCCGACGTGATTCTGTTCGACGAAGACGACAGCATCGGCATCGGCTACTACGACGCCTCGGTCGGTATCGTGACGCCTCCCAGCGTGCTGACCCGCGGCGGCCCGGTCGACAAACTGATCATCGATTCCACCCGCAGCTACACCGGTCAGGACTGTGGACTGCTCGAATGGCAGTCGGCCGCGGGAGGGACCTGGAAGTTCTTCATCGCCCGCCCGGGTTGGTCGACCTTCGACGTCTCCGCCTACACGAATCTCGTCATCTACCTCAACGGCCCGGCGACCGTCATCGCCCCGGACTTGCCCGAGCTCGGGCTCGAGAGCAGCCCGCCCGACTTCAGCTCCGCCACCGTCTGGCTCGGCGATTACCTGCCTGAGGGGGTGGACGCCGACCCGGCCACCTGGCAACCGGTCGTCATTCCCCTCTCGGCCTTTCCGCAGGAGGGCGGCTTTTCGCTCGCCAAAGTCAAGGTCGTGTACCTGACCCAGGGCGAAGCCGACAACGCACCGCACACGCTGTGGTTGGACAACATCCGCTTCCGCACCAGCGAGGGTGGAACCGTCCCGCCCCCGCCCGTGGCGCCGACGGGCCTGGTGACCCATTCCGGCGATCGCAGCGTGGTCCTGCATTGGCAGGCGGGTTCCGGGCCTGTGCCGGCCGGATACCACGTCTATCGCGCCCTGAGGCCGGCGACAACTTTCACCCGGCTCACCACCAATCCGGTCTCCGTTCACGCCTACGCCGACCTGGCCGCCATCAACAACCGCGTCTACAGTTACAGGGTCAGCGCCGTCGACCTCTACCAACAGGAAGGCGCGGCTTCGACGACGGTCGACGTCGCGGCGCTGCCCTTCGCCGACGACGCGGCGTTCCTGGAGTATGTGCAACGGACGGCCTTCGATTACTTCTGGTACCAGGCCAACCCGCTGAACGGACTGGTGCGCGACCGGAGCGATCCCACCTCCGCCGCCAGCGTCGCCGCCACAGGCTTCGGACTGACCGCCATCGGAATCGCCATCGACCACGGCTGGATCACCCGCGAGGAGGGCCGCAACCGGGTGCTGGCCACGCTGCGAACCTTTACCGACACACCCCAGGGCGACGACGTCACCGGCACCATCGGCCACCAGGGCTGGTTCTACCACTTCCTCGACTTCGATACGGCGCGCCGGGCCGGAACGTCCGAGCTCTCCTCGATCGACACGGCCCTGCTTCTCGCCGGCGTCCTCTACGCCCGGGAGTACTTCGACGGGCAGGACACGGAGGAAACCACGCTCCGCAACCTGGCCGACACGCTGGTCGCCCGCGTAAACTGGACTTGGATGCTGAACGACGACACCACCCTTTCGATGGGCTGGCGGCCGGAGTCGGGTTTCCTCGACGCGCGGTGGGTCGGTTACAACGAGGCCATGATCCTGTACCTGATCGGCCTGGGCGTCGCGGTTGACCCGTTGCCCGCCGGGAGTTGGACAGGGTGGACCGCGGGTTACACCTGGGATGACCACCAGGGCCAACGCTATATCCAGTTCCCGCCCCTCTTCGGTCACCAATACTCCCATTGCTGGGTCGACTTTCGTCACATCGCCGACAGCGCCACCCTCGCCGAATCCACCACCTACTTCGAAAACTCGCGTCGCGCCACCCTCGCCCAGCAAGCCTACGCCATCACCAATCCCGCCGGCCATACCGGCTATGCCAGCAACCTCTGGGGTTTCACCGCCTCCGACGGCCCCGGCACCGGCGGCACCTTCGCCTACATCGCCCGCGGCGCCCCACCCGCGCAGAACGACGACGGCACCGTCGCCCCCACCGCCGTGGGCGGCTCCCTGCCCTTCGCTCCCGAAATCTGCCTCCCGACCCTCCGCTCGTTCTACGGCGCCTATCGCGCCAACCTGTGGACCGCCTACGGCTTTCGCGACGCCTTCCATCTCGGCCAGCAATGGTGGGGTCCTCACATTCTCGGCATCGACCAAGGGCCCATCCTGATCATGATCGAGAATTACCGTTCCGGACGGGTTTGGTCGGTTTTCCAACGCAGCGCCCTCATCCAACGCGGCCTGGAGCGGGCCGGTTTTGTGCGCCTGCCGTTTGAAGCAGCGACTCTCCAAGCCGCCCCGAATGCCTCGTTCGAGCTGGACTGGCCCTCCGTCACCGGCGTCCCGTACCAAGTCGAAACCAGCTCCAACCTGCTATTCTGGCGGGCTTCGCCCACCGGCTGGATCACGGCCGATGGCGCCACCGCCTCCTGGCTGGATAACGGACCACCCGCGACCGATGCGGCACCCGCCGACGCCCAGCACCGGTTCTACCGGGTGTTCCGCGTCACCGCACCGTAGCCTCCGGCAACACCCACTCAGAACTTCTCCTGGCGCAAGACCCGCACGTCAGTTTCATAGGCAATCATGGCGAAATGCGGGAAGAAATCCCGTTGCAACCGCGCCAGCAGTCGTTCCGCCACGGCCGCCGTAACGATGACTTCGACTTGAATGTTGGCGAACTCCTCAATGTCGGCCACGCGCGAACCCCACGCGCCCGCGCCCTCGACCGCGAACAACGTGTAGCCCTGCGCGCCTTCTTCGGCGAGCAACCGCTTCAGCCGTTCCCGCGCCAGCGCCTCGCCGACAATGGTGACCAGCCTCATGGGATGAGTGTTCATGGTGTCTTCACTTTGCCACTTCAAACCACCAGCGGGCGACTTCATAATACAGCGGCAAGCCCAGCGTGACATTGAATGGAAACGTGATGGTCAGCGCCGAAGTCAGGTAGAGCGTGGGGTTCGCTTCCGGCAACGATAGCCGCATCGCCGCCGGCGCGGCGATATACGACGCGCTGGCCGCCAGCACACCCAGCAGCATTGCGCCGCCCGGACTCAACCCGGCCACCTGGCCCAACATGATCGCAAGCACGCCATGAATCATCGGCATCACCACGCCAAACACCACGAGAAAGATGCCGACCTTGCGCAGGTCCCCCAGTCGCCGCGCGGCGACCATGCCCATCTCCAGCAGAAACAGCGCAAGCACCCCTTGGAACGGAGTCACAAAAAATCCCGCGGTCGCGTCCATCCCGCGCTGTCCGCACACGAAGCCGACCAGTAACGAGCCAACCAGCAAGAACACACTGCGCCCCAACAACGCCTCGTGCAGCGCCAACCGCATCACCGCGTTGAACGGAGAGCCTTGCCGACGCTGGGCCAGCTTGCCCAGCATCACGCCGACGATGATGGCGGGCGATTCCATCACCGCGAGAAAGGCGCTGGCGTATGCCTCGAACGGCTGGCGCAATTCCGTCAGGAAATTGACCGCCGCGATGAACGTCACCGCGCTCACCGATCCGTAGTGCGCGCCGACGGCCGCGGCATCCACCGCCGGTAATCGGCCGACCCATCGAAGGATAGGATAGGTCCACAGCGGAATCAGGGCCCCAAGCGCCATGGCCGCCAGGGCGGGCAGCCAGACCGCGCCAATCCCGGCCGCGCTCACCGCCACGCCGCCTTTGAACCCGATGGCGACCAGCAGATAAATCGTCAGGCCAAGGTAAAGCGGCTCGGGGAAACGCAAATCGCTTTTCACCAGGGCGGCAACGATGCCGAGCACGAAGAACAGGATGGCCGGTGATGCCAGGTTGATCCGGATGCTTTCGAGAAGGTCCATCTGAACTCAGGCAGTGAGGGTGCGGTTTCTGGCGCGTGATTCCCGCGCCAATCGCGCCATGAACTCGTGCAGCCGTGGTTGAAGCCCGGCATCGCTGGCGGCCAGAATTTTCACGGCCAGCAGCCCGGCGTTGCGCCCACCGCCGATGGCCACGGTGGCGACCGGCACGCCCGCCGGCATTTGGACAATCGAGAGCAGGGAGTCCAAACCGTTGAGCGCTTTGCCCTGCACGGGCACGCCGATGACCGGCAACGGCGTGTGACTGGCAATCATGCCCGGCAGATGCGCCGCGCCGCCCGCGCCGGCGATGATGACCTTCAGCCCGCGCGCCGCCGCCGTGCGCCCGTAGCGCGCCATGTCCATCGGCGTGCGATGCGCCGAGACCACCCGCGCCTCGCAAGGCACGCCGAATTCCGCGCACGCCTCGGCGGCCAGCTTCATGGTGGACCAGTCCGAATCGCTGCCCATGATGATGCCGACGAGCGGCGCGGCGGATTTGCTTCCCTGTTCTGGTTTGGTTGTCTTGCGGTTCATGGGGTTGACTCGAATCGGAGGCAAGCGGCGGCGCGTTGGGCGATGGCCAGCGCTTCGTCGGCCGTCGCGCCCAGGGCGGTGACGTGGCCCATCTTGCGGCCGGGCGCGCTGCGCGTCTTGCCGTAGAGGTGGACGTGCGCGCCGGGCACACGCAGGGCGTCCTCCAATCCTGGCGGCCTGCCCGGACCCTCGGCGGCGGCCAGCAGGTTGACCATCGCGGCGGCGGGCGAGCGCAGCGCGGTCGAACCCAGCGGCCAGCCGAGCACGGCGCGGACGTGGTTCTCAAACTGCGAACTGACGCACGCCTCGATGCTGTAGTGGCCGGAGTTGTGAACGCGCGGCGCAAGTTCGTTGATGAGGAGCTGGCCGTCCTCCATCAAAAACATTTCCACGCCGAAACTGCCGACCGCGCCGACGGCTTCGACGGCGCGGCGGGCAAGTTCGGCGGCGCGTTCGGCGAGCTTCGGCGCGACCGGCGCGGGCACGCGGACGACATGGCAGATGTGGTTGCGCTGCACGGTTTCGACGACGGGATAGGTGACGGCTTCGCCGTCGCGGGCGCGCGTGACGATAACGGCCAGTTCGTTGGTGAACGGACAGAACTGCTCGGCAAAGAGCGGGTTGCCGGACTCGCCGCCCAGCCGGTTCCAGGCCACTGCGCTGTCGGCGAGCGTGCGCACGGTGGCGTTGCCCTTGCCGTCGTAGGCGTTGCGCCGGGCTTTGAGCAGGAGCGGCCATCCCCATTCCCCGGCCAGCGCCGCCACATCCTCAACCCCCTCCACCGCGCGCATCCGGGGCACCGGCAGCCCGGCATCGGCGAGTGTCCGCTTCTGGACGAGTTTGTCTTGAATGAGGCCCAGGGTGGCCGCCGACGGCCAGAGTGTGTGCCCGCGCTCCTCCAGCACGGCCAGCACGCCGGCGTCCACGAATTCATTCTCCAGCGTGACCACGTCCGCCAACGCCGCGAGTTCGAGCAGCGAGTCCGGGTCATTCCAATCGCCGATGAGCGTGCGGGCGGCGACGCTGCCGGCGGGGAATTCGGGCTGACGTTCCAGGATCACGACTTTGCAGCCGAGTTGCGCCGCGGTGCAGGCGGTCATCTTGGCGAGTTGCCCGCCGCCAATGATCCCCAGGGTGATTGCGTCAGTCCGGGTGTTGGGCGAATGACCCACGGCGGCGCGGTGTTCGCCGGTTGCGCTGATGTTCATACGCGACTCCCTGCCGCGGGCGTGGCGGAAGCACCGCTCCTTCCCGGTCGCAGCCAGGAAACCACAACGGAAACCGCGAGCACGGTCACGATCACGCCCAGCGAAACGAGCGTGTCCAACTTGTAAGGCGAGTGCGCCAGCAGCATCTTCACCCCGACAAAGGTGAGCACCACGCCGAGACCGATCTTGAGGTAATGGAACTTGTCCATCACGCCCGCCAGCGCGAAGTAAAGCGAACGCAGGCCGAGAATCGCGAACACGTTCGAGGTGTAAACGATGAACGGATCGGTCGTGACCGCGAAGATGGCCGGGATGCTGTCCACGGCAAAAATCAGGTCGGTGAACTCGACCAGCAACAGCACCACGAACAACGGCGTGGCCATGCGGATGCCGTTCTCGCGGACGAAAAAGCGGTCCTCGCGATAGTCGCTGGTCACCGGCATCAGGCGTTTGAACCAGCCGACCACCGGATTGCGCTCGGGATGAATCTCCTCCGCGCATTTCACGATCATCTTGATGCCGGTGAGAATCAGGAACGCGCCGAAGAGGTAGATGATCCAACTGAAGCGGGTGATGAGCACCACGCCCGCCCCGATCATCGCCGCCCGCATCACCAGCGCGCCGAGGATGCCCCAGAACAGCACCTTGTGCTGATACTTCAGCGGCACGGCGAAATAGGAGAACAGCAGCGCGAACACGAATATGTTGTCGACGCTCAACGACTTCTCGATCAGGTAGCCGGTGAAGAACTCGTGCGCCGTCCGCGTTCCGGCGTAGTGCCACCCCCCGGCGTTGACGTCCGGCGCCAGCGCCACCCACACCGCCGTCCAGGCGAGCGATTCCTTGAGCGATACCGCGTGCGCCTGGCGGTGAAACACGCCCAGGTCAAGCGCCAGCATCGCCAGCACAAACACGGTGAAGCCGATCCAAATCCAGAGTGTCCCAATGGTTTCCATTTTGTGGATCAGCCCACGGGAATCAATCGCTCGTAATCCTCCAGCGTTCCGCCCTCCAGACAGCAGGCGATGATCTGTTTGCCAAGCGGGTCGAGGTCCGGGTCTTGAAAATCCGCGAGGCATTTGCGGAAGAAGGCTTGGAGGATTTGTGCGCCTTGGTCATAGGCCTCCTGTCCGACTTCCGGTTGGGTGTCCACCTGGAGAAACCAGCGGGTGATCATCCGGCCTTCCACCTGCAACTGGTGCAGCGTGTGGCCGAGCAACGGACAACGCGCCGGGCGCAGTTGATCGGGGCGGAACTTCGCCACGCCGCGCCGGGCCAGATACTCGCGCGCGATCCACTGCGGCATGAAGCCGACGCGCCAGGCGCCCACGTGCTGGTTGGGGCAGAGGATATGACGCATCCGGGTGTTCTCCGCGAACTGCCGGAGGAGCAGGTTGGCTTGATCCACGCGCCGACCCGTCGCAAACGGCCAGTAGGAACCCACGCCTTCGCTGGTCATCCCCTCGGTGTCCACGATGCTCGGATTGGCGTGGCCGCGCGGTGAAACCAGTCGCCACAACCACGCCAGGGACGGCGGCAGAATATGAAAGACGCCCAGAATCCCGTAAGTGGGTTTCTCCTTCGTGCAGGGAGGCGTGCGCACGCCGAAACTGCGAATGTCCACCGTGACCGCTCCCTCCACCACGCCGGGAAAGACCTTGCGCGGAATGATGAGGCGGGGATTGGGACAGGGTTTGCCCGGCGCGTCCGCGATGTGCTCCCAGACGAGCGCCCGGCTGCCGGGCACGGCGTCAATACTGAGGAACAGCAGCGGCACGGGCGGTTCGGCGGCCAGCTTTTCCAGATGCACGTCCGTGCCGTAGTGCTCCAGATGATTGACGCGGACGAACCAGGCATTCTCCGCGTCGATCAGCGTGAGTTTGCCTTTGCCCTCCTGCAACGAAGGGTGACACAAAGCCATGTCATCCGTCACGGCGTGCAACTCGCAACTGCGCGGGATTTCGAGGTAACGCTTCTCGCCGGTGACCCGATTCTCACCCAGGAGCAGGCGGCCATCCGGCTCGCGATGCGCTTGCTCCAGCATTTCACTCTTGCCACCGCCGCTGGCGCCCTCGTGCATGATGGTCACCACGTTGTCGTAAGGCGTGATGACCTGGACAGTGGAACAATGGTTCGTCACCCAACCCTCGCGTTCGCCCAACCCGAGGAGCACGCCGTAGATTCCCTTCTTGGCGCTCGGCCCAGGGTAGAGGTTGTAAGAGAAGAGTTCGTGCAAGCCGTTGCGGCGATTATGCACGACCACTTGTTTGCCCTCGAAATGCGTGTGCCGGAAGACCGGCGCCACGTAAATGATCGCGCGCGGCACGAAGCTCGCCGGAATCTCGTCGCCGGGGATGATGCCCTGCAACATGGCCAGTCCCAGGGCGAAGAATCCGGCATTGGCGGGCGCAATCACCAGCGCGTCCATGCCCAGGCCCGCGCCCCCGGCCACAAAACCGAACATCGCCAGTTCCTGGCCCTTGAGCCACTCGAAGGTCTGCTGGCGCAGCGGCGCGAACTCCGTTCCGAAGCGTGGCTGGAACGCCTCCTTGTCGGTCGGCAATGCGTCGCCAATCACCATGCAGTCCGGGTCGCGGCGGCGCATGTAGGGCTCGGTGTAATTGGCGGCAACGCCATTGCGCACACGGGCGACAGTGGCCTCGACCACTCGTCCCCGGCCCGGCACGTCGTAGGCCACTTCGGAGTAATCCGACTCGGGCCCCCCGCAGGCCAGGTCAACGAGTTCATCCGTCGTGCTGGCGATGGTAAGCCGCTTGCAATCGGTGAGAATTTCGGCCGCTTCGCCGGGGGGATGATATTTCTGCCAGTTCATTTTGGTGGTTGTTTCGACAGGTCGTTTGTGTGGGGCACAGGGCCCAATTCCTTGGCCTTGGCCGGCGGGACCGCCGTCACTTCGCCCGGCGGCCGGTGGGGCGGTGGAGGTGCGGTTCGCCCTTCTGGCGGGCGGTCTGCCGGCTCCGGCGTTGTTCCATCTGTTCCCGCAGGCGGGCCACCACTTTTTGCCACGCGGCCGGCCAGGTGTGATCACGGGCCGCGGCATGGATGTCCGGGCCCGACACCGCCAGCATGGCGACCGCCTGGAAGGCCGGCGTCACCTCGCGCTCGTGTTGCAGCCCGACCTGGGCAGAGGCCACGGCCAACAGGCGGTTGAGGGTTTCCAAGTCGGCCTGCACCTGTCGCCGCAACCCGTCCTCGTCTTTCATCCCTCGAATGCGGAATTGAATGGTCATGACCTGGAGCGGTTCAGATTCGGCATCCCGTCTTGCTCATGGTCTTTTCGATCAGCTCGCGGTCCTGCGTTCATCGTGGAGATCAGTCTTGCCTGGCTGGAGCGTTTTAGCCTATTACGATTGTTATATTGAACCTTTAGCTTTAACCTAACACAATTCCCGGTATGGACTTCTTGAATTACCATCACTTGCGGTATTTCTGGGTGGCCGCCAAAGAGGGCGGACTGACCCGCGCCGCCGCCAAGCTGCGCGTCTCGCAGCCGAGCATCTGCACGCAAATCCAGGCCCTCGAACAGGCGCTGGGCGACAAATTGTTGCGCCGCACCCCGCGCGGCCTGGCCCTGACCGAAGCCGGCCAGAAGGTCTTCAGCTTCGCCGAAGAAATCTTCTCCCTCGGCGAGGATCTCTTGAGCACCATGAAACAGCGCCCCACCACGCGCCCCTTGCGCGTCAACATCGGCATCGCCGACTCGCTGCCCAAACTCCTCACCTACGGGATGCTCAAGCCGATTTTCCACCTTCCCCAGGCCGTCCAGGCTTCCTGCTGTGAGGGTAAAGTGCCCGACCTGCTCGCCCAACTGGCGACCTATCGCCTCGACATCGTGCTGTCGGACGAGCCGGCGCCAGCCTCGGGAAACCTCAAGACCTTCAACCATCTCCTGGGCGAATGTGGCGTCTCCTTCACCGCCGAGCCCGGACTGGCGGCTCGCCTCAAGCGCCGCTTTCCCGCCTCCCTGCATGACGCTCCGGCACTGTTGCCCAGTCCGAACTCAGCCCTGCGACGGTCCCTGGAGAAATGGTTTCAGGAGCAGCGCATTTCCCCCCGCCTCGTTGCGGAGTTTGACGATGCCGCCCTGATGAAGGTGGCGGCCACCGATGGGTTGGGCTTTTTCGCGCTTCCCAGCCTCGTTGCCAGCGAAGCGGTGACACGCTATGGCGTCAAAATCATTGGGCACGCCCCCCGGTGCAGCCAGCAGTTCTATGCCATCAGCGCGGAGCGGCGGCTCACTCACCCCGCCGTGGTGGCCATCACGGCCCATGCGCAGGCGGCGCTGAAATGAGTCATCCGCCAACCGATCCAGGATGCCGACCCGGTTCACACTCGCCATGCTTCAGCCGTTGTGGTACGGAAACCCACCGAACCATGAATCGCCCACACCGCAACCGGAAGCCGCAGCTTGGTCTCGCGGCCCTCGCTCTGGTCATGGCCTGGCTTGGAACGTTGGTAGCCGCCCCCGCCTCAGATTCCCTGCGCGCTTCGTTCGCCGACCCGTTCGAGCCGGCGGCCGCGGACGGAGCCGGCGATGCCACCACCGGGCCGGACTATTCGCACATCAAGGAAATCATCGTCGTCATCAAGACCCACTTCGACATCGGCTACACGCACCGGGTCAAAGAGATCGTCCACCATTACCGCACCGAGATGATCGACCGCGCCATGAACATCATGGACCAGTCGAAACATCTCCCGCCGGAACAGCAGTTCGCCTGGACCGGGCCGGGCTGGGTCATGTCCAAAGTGCTTGAAGATTGGGAGGGCCAGACGCCCGCCCGCCGCCAGCGACTCGACGCTTATGTGAACGCCGGCAAGTTCCAGTTCCACGCCCTGCCGTTCACGCTCGAGTCCGACGCCTGCGAGCCGGAGGAAATGGCTCGCGGCTTCATCTTCAGCTCCGCCCTCTGCCGCAAATACGGAATGCCGCTGCCGCGTTCCGGCAAGAAGACCGATGTGCCGTCGCACGGCGGCGCGCTGGCCACCGTGCTCGCGCATGGCGGCGTCCGGTTCATGCACATCGGCTGCAATTGGCCGAGCGGCTGCGTGCAGACGCCCGGTTTGTTCTGGTGGGAAGGTCCCGACGGCTCGCGCGTGCTGACGTTCTACTCCAACACCTACGGCACCTGTGTCCCGTCGTGGCTGCCGCGCTGGTACTCCGAGCAAGACCCCTTCATCGCCCGCACGCTCGCGCCGGCCGCCGACTGGCCTTACGCGATTTGGCCGGCCATCATCGTGACGCCCGACAACTCGGGCCCGCCCACGGCCGACCAGATCGAGGCGCTGTTCGACGACGTGGCAAAACGACTCCCCGGCGTCAACGTCCGCATGGGCACAATGGACGACTTCGTGGACGCCATCGTCAAGGAGCAGCCGGACATTCCCATCGTCAAAGGCGAAATGCCCGACACCTGGATTCACGGCATCATGAGCGACCCCGGCGGCATCAAGCTGTCCCGCGAAGGCCACCCGCAAATCGCCGCCGCCGAAGCGCTGCACACGCAACTCAACCTCTGGGGCATCGCGCAGCCGCCCGTGGCGAAGGATGTCGCGCTCGCCTACGAAAACATCCTCCTCTACGGCGAGCATACCTGGGGCGGCGCGGCGTCCGTGAACCAATACGGCGAGGCGTTCGCCGCCCTCGACCCCAAGAAACACGCCGACCTCGAAGCCTCGTGGGAGGACAAGACCGATTACATCCGCGAAGCCGCGCGCATCTCGCGCCGGATCACGGAAGCGAACCTGCGGAGCCTCGCGGGCGCCGTGAAACACATCGGCCCCGGCATGGTGGTGTACAATCCGCTGCCTTGGACGCGTTCCGGCGTGGTGGAACTGAACGGCGAATCCGTGTTCGTCAAAGACCTGCCCCCGTGCGGCTATCGCTCGCTCCCGCTGCCGCCCGCCGGCATGAAATCGGCCCCGCGCAAAACCGCCGAGCCAGCCACCCTCGAAAACGCCTTCTTCAAGCTCACCTTCGATCCAGGCCAAGGCGCCATTTCCTCACTCGTGGACAAGTCCACCGGACGCGAGTGGGTGGAGCCGTCCGACGGGCGAGCCCTCGGCCAATACCTCAACGAGCGGTTCACCTTCGAACAGGCGCACCTCTACGCCATGAAGTATCAGCAAGGCCGCGCCGGCGACTGGCCGCATCCCGGCATGCACAAGCCCGGCATGATCTCCGAGAACCAGGTTCCCTATCGCGCCGCGTCCACGGCCGGGGGCACGGCGACAATCGATGGCTACACCGCGACCCTCGAGTGTTCCGCCGATCCCACGAATCACCTTCCCGCCACCGTCCTGCGGATCACGCTTCCGCCAGATCAGCCTTACGTCGACCTCGAACTCACCGTCAAAGACAAAGCCAGGGACAACTGGCCCGAAGCCGACTGGCTTTGCCTGCCGTTCAAAATCGCCAGCCCGCAATTCCACGTTCATCGCCAGCTCGGCGTGATGAACCCCGCCACCGACATTCTGCCCGGCGCCAACCGCGACCTCTTCACCGTCGGCCACGGCCTCACGATCACCGACGCCGACGGCGCGGGCATCGCCGTCTGTCCGCTGGATCATCCGCTGGTCGCGCTGGATCGCCCCGGCTGCTGGCAATCCTCGAAGGACGCTAAGGAATTCACACCAAAGAAACCGGTCGTCTACCTGAACCTCTACAACAACCAATGGAACACGAATTTCCGCTACTGGTATCCCGGCACGTGGAGTTCGCGCGTCCGCCTCTGGACCTTCGACGCGACCACGCCGCCCGACGCCGTCATGGCCACGCCCGCCCTCGAAGCCCGCAACCCCCTGCTCGCGGCGACCGTAACCGGCAACGGCGACAAGCTCCCATCCGAACGATCCGGCCTGACGGTCTCCCGCAAGGGTGCGCTGGTGACGGCGTTCGGAGCCAACCCCGACGGCCCCGGCACCCTCCTGCGCGTCTGGGAAATGTCCGGCACCGGAGGCGAACTTACCGTCACGCTCCCGGCCGGCGTGAAGTTCACGACCGCTTTGCCGGTCAATCTGCGCGGCGAGCAAGTCGGCGAGCCGCTCACCGTGGTGAACGGCAGGCTCGCCTTCAGCCTGCCAGCCTATGCCCCGGCTTCCTTCCTCCTGCGGCCGCCGTTGACGCCCATGCCCAGGGCTGCAAGGTCGGCCGAAGACCGCGGCCCGAGAAGATAATCCAACAGACCGCTTATGCCTCCTCCACACCTGAACCCACCGGCGACGCTTGATCCCTCACCTTCCACCGCGGTTACGCTCCCGTGCACGCCGAACGCGACGCGCCTTGCATTCCTGGGTATCGCCGTCCTCTTGCTCGCCCTCGGCGCTGCTCACCCTCTGCTCGCGGACGCGGGAGGCGCCACCGTCCGCGAGTATCGAAAGACCTTTCGAACCTACCCCTTCTCGGACCCGGATCCGATCCCGCATGGCGGCCGGATCTACCCCTACTTCCGCTACGATGGCTTCACCGACCGCGCCGAGGACAGGGAGTGGACCGTGATCGAACTCGAGAACCCATGGATCCGCGTCACCGTGCTCCCCGAAATCGGCGGCAAAATCTGGTCGGCCGTCGAGAAGTCCACCGGAATGGGATTCCTCTACGGGAACCAGGTGGTGAAGTTCCGTGACATCGCCCTGCGCGGCCCGTGGACGAGCGGGGGGATCGAGGCGAACTACGGCATCATCGGCCATACCCCGAACTGCGCGACGCCGGTCGATTACCGGACACGGCGGAATCCCGACGGGAGCGCCACCGTCGTCATCGGTGTGCTCGACCTCCTGACCCGCACGCCCTGGCGGCTCGAGGTTACGGTGCCGGCGGACAAGGCGTATTTCACCACCTCGTCGCTCTGGCACAACGCGACGCCGCTCGAGCAGCCCTACTACACCTGGATGAACACCGGTATCAAGGCCGCCGGCAACCTGCAGTTCGTTTTCCCGGGCACCCATCACATCGACCACGACGGCCGGGCAAAACCGTGGCCGATCGAACCAAAGACGGGTCGAGACCTCTCCTTCTACGAGAACAACAACTTCGGTTCCTATAAGTCCTATCACGTGCTCGGCCGTGGGGCCGACTTCTTCGCCGCCTTCTGGCACGATGAGGACTTCGGCATGGGGCGCTTTTCCCGCCGCGATGAAAAACCGGGCAAGAAGATCTGGATCTGGGGGCTCTCGCGCGAGGGGATGATCTGGGAAAAGTTGCTCACCGACTCCGACGGCCAGTACGTCGAAGTGCAGTCAGGGCGTTCCTTCAACCAAGCCGACGGAAACAGCACCCAGACGCCGTTCAAGCACCGCGGCTTCCTCCCTTACGGGACCGATACCTGGACCGAGTATTGGTTCCCCGTGAAAGGCACGAAGGGTCTCGTGGCGGTGTCCCCGCTCGGGGGCCTCAACGTGCGCCTCCGCGACAACGGGCTCGAAATCCTGTTCTCGCCGCTGGAGACCGTCGAAGAGACGCTCGAGGTGCTCGACGGCGAGCGCATCGTCTTCACCACGGCCGTCTCCGCGAAACCGCTCGAGCCCTGGACCACGACCGTCTCCGTGGCCATACCGGCTGAGCGCCTGCGCGTCCGGATCGGTGGAAACCGGCTCGAGTGGAACGGTGACCCGAGCGCGGGAGAACTCTCGCGTCCACTGCAGTTGCCCGCCGATTTCGACTGGAACTCGGTTTACGGCCTCTGGCTCAAGGGCAAGCAACTGCTCCGGCAGCGCTCCTATGCCCACGCTCGAGAGGCGCTCGAGGCCTGCCTGCGCCAGGACCCGCACTACGTGCCCGCTCTCGGCGACCTCGCCCTGCTCCGTCTCTTCGCCATGGATGCCAAGGGTGCCTTCGAGCTGGCGCGGCAAGCCCTCGCCATCGACACCTACGACCCGGCCGCGAACTACTACTACGGCCTGGCCGCGCGGAGGCTCGGCCGATTCGACGACGCCCGCGACGGCTTCGAGTTGGCGGCGCAATCGGTCGAACTGCGCGGTGCCGCGTGGACGGAGCTCGCGAAATTGGCCCTGCACGCCGGGGACTTCGTGCGGGCCGGAGCCGATGCGGGGCGGAGCCTCGACTTCAATCAGCGCAACCTCGAGGCGCACCAGCTCCTCGCCCTTGTCCTCCGTTTGCGGGA
>JAHDYP010000111.1 GCA_023383055.1 Verrucomicrobiota bacterium
CTGCGTAGCCATGTGCGGAAGAGATAAGCGCTGAAAGCATCTAAGTGCCAAGCTCATCCCAAGATTCGGTTTCCCGGACCGCAAGGTCCCTGAAGACCCCAGGTAGACCACCTGGTTGATAGGTCAGGCGTGGAAGCGCGGTAACGCGTTAAGCGGACTGATACTAATCGGTCGTGCGGCTTGATCGCTTTTTCCTCGAAAGAGGATGAGCGATTTGCAGCCAGCGAAAGTGGTTGCTCGGTCTATGTGTAGTTGTCAGCGACCAAGGCTCGCCTTGCGATCTTTGAATCGACACGATTTTTGGTGGCCATAAAGCTGCGGCCCGACCCGATCCCATCCCGAACTCGGCCGTCAAACGCAGCGTTGCCGATGGTAGTGGCTGTATAGCTTCCGCGAGAGTAGGTAGCCGCCAGATCTTTCTCAACCGTTAGCCGGTTGGCTAAAGCCGAACCTTTAGGGTTCGGCTTTTTTTATCCGAGCGACCGCGTTTTGCGGCGAAGGAATCGCGCTGTGGGTAAGGCGTTGTGTCGTTTTACCGCAATTGAAGTGGGGAGAAGTTCTGCTCCTGATGGCTCGGGCCAATGGCGGGATGGCGTCCAAGGTAGCGGACAAGGCACCAGCAGAGCAGGCCGCCGAGGACCAGCAGCCAACCGGGAGCGATTCCGTATCCGGCGGGGAGATAACCCAGCAGCAGCGCAACGCCTGCGACTGTCACGGCGTAGGGCAACTGAGTTCGGACATGCGCAGTCACGTCGCATTCGCTGCTGAAGGCGGATACCACCGTTGTATCGCTGATGGGCGAACAGTGGTCTCCGAAGACGGCGCCGGCGAGGACTGCCCCGATGGTGGCCGCCAGGAGGGGAGGGGCACTGGTCCCTCCCTCATAGCCTGAGAGCGTGACTCCCAGCGGGATGGCAAGGGGCATGACGATAGCCATGGTGCCCCACGAAGTTCCGGTGCTGAACGAGATTGTGGCGGCGAGGATGAAGATAAAGCCGGGAAGCCAGGCGGCGGGCAGGTTTTGGCTGAGCAAACCGACGAGGTATTGGGCGGTGCGCAATTCCTTGATGACGGAATTGAGCATCCAGGCAAGCACAAGAATCAGCGCGGGCAGGAACATTTGGTGCATTCCCTGCAGAAACGCGTGTCTCCCACTTTCCCCGGTCGTCTGCGGGGATCGGCGCCAGACGGATCCGAGTGTCAGGGCGACCACAGTAGCGACGGCAGTAGCCAGCACGAACACGGAAGCGGCATCCGCCTTCCCCAGGGCTTGAATGAGTTCCTGGAACGTGAAGGGACGGTGAAGTCCGCCTCCATCAAGGTACAATCCAATAAGAATGCCGAGAATGAGGACTGACAGAGGGACCAGGGCCAGGGCGGCGGGAGCGGTGGTGGGGTTTGGTTCAGGGGTGGTCGGTTCTGGGATTGGCTTCAGGCGAGCGGCTCGTTCGGCCGAGAGCATGGGGCCCCAGTCCCGCATGAGCCAGATCCCCAGAAAAACGAGGAGCAGCATGAACCAGTTGTAGAAGCGGAAGGGCAGGCTCAGCACCAGCCACGAATAGGGTGCCACCATCGCGGCCAAGGCTGGTTCGCCGGTGTTTTCGAAACCCTGACGGATGACGGACATTTCGTAAGCGACCCAAGTTGAGAGCAGGGCAAGGCCGGCGATGGGGGAGGAGGTTGAATCGACGATGAACGCGAGCTTTTCACGGGACAAGCCGGTGCGGTCGGCGATGGTGCGGAGCGTTTTGCCCACCAATAGGGCGCTGGCCAGGCCGTCAAAGAAGAGCAGCCAGCCCATGAAATACGCGCCGAGCGCCGCTCGGCGTGGCTGAGGCGAGCGTCCTACGACCCATCGGGACAGGGCAGTCATGCCGCCGCTGCGGTTTAAGAGTTCGACAAAGCCTCCCATCATCAAGGTGAAAACCAGCACGCTGATATTCCAGCGATCGGTCAGGGATGGGATGAGTCGGGTGATGAACAGATCCTGGAAAGCGAGCCAAGGGTTACCCTCATGGAGCAGGAGGGTTCCACTGAATGCGCCGACAAAGAGGGATAAGTAAATATCGCGGGTTACGAAAGCCAGACCCACCGCCAACACGCTGGGCCAAAGGACCGCGGGACTGGACTTGATGTCGGGCAGCCACAACCAGGCGAAGGTGCTCAGTGCGGCTGCGAGGCTTATGAAGATCCGCGTCCGATTCATGCGCGGGTTTGAGAATGCCGGATCCAGACGGTGGCCAGGGCTACGCTCCACTGGAACTTGCGGGAGTGTTCGCGGATCAGGAACGGCAGATCCCGAGTCTGACTCAGCGAAAAATGGGGTTCGAGGGTGTGCCGGAGCGTTGCCAGGGTGGTGACCGGCTTGCCGTCACGGAGAAAGCCCCCCAGCCAGTTGGCTTGAGCGGTGTATTCCTCCAGCCAGGTGCACGGTGTCGTAATGATCAGCTGTCCGCCACCGGCAACCAGGTCGGGAAGCGTCACCAAACACCGGTGAGGTTCGCGGAGTCGGTCCAGGAGGTTGGCGAGGAGCACCACATCGAACTGGCCAAGGTCTTTCTGGAGGGCCTGGGCATCGCCCTGTTCGAAAGTGACCCGGCTTCGGTCAATGTCGGCAGGGACAACGGCGGTGGCAGGGGTGCGGAGTTGGCCTTCTTCAACCAAGGCAAAGGGGAATGCACCGTCGATCTGGAGGCGGCGGGCGACCTCGATGAACCGATGCGAATAATCGATTCCGATGACCCTGGAGCAGTGTCGGGCCAACTCGAAGGTCGATCGGCCCACCGCGCAACCCAGATCAAGCCCGCGCGCGTTGCCGGGGAGGCGGGCGAATTCGAGGCACTCAGAGACGCAGCGGACCGGGTAATCCAGGGCGCCGGCGGGGCCGAACGACCAGGGTAGCACCTGGGGGGCGGAGCCGTAGTGGAATAGGAGATACTCGGAAAGCGCCCGGTCCGTTTCGTAGTAGTCGAGGGCGTTCACGCACTCAGCGCCCGCTTCAGGTGGGGGCCGGGATGGTAGCGTTCAATGACGATTTCGCTCCGGCCATCGCGAATCATCCGGGCCTGGGTGACGAGAATCTCCGGGGTTTTGGTGGGGGAGAAGAGAATATCGTCGTGAGTGGCGTTGCTGGCCTCCTTGAATTTGTCCGGTGTGAGATGACCGCCCAGATGATCGCTGCGGCCGGTGGCCACGTGCAGCGTGCCGAGGATCTTTTCGTCCTGAATGTCGCGGCCAGCAGGCGGGAGTTCCTGGGTGCCGAAGCCGAGTTCGCCGAGTTCGCCGGTCACGGGATCGGTGCTGAGCCGTTGATTATGGGCGTGCACGGTGGCGGGATTGCCGGACAGGAATGTCGCATTTCGAATTCTGCCGCCGGATACGTCCATGATTCCGAGGGTGCCGTCCTCGTATTTCATGGGGAACTGGCCTTCAGCGCCGGTGGGAACGAAGTAGACCTCGCCGGCGGGGAGATTGGCGACATCGGGCTTTTTGCCGCGACAGAGGCCATGGCTCTTTTGGGCTTCCTGCCGGTCGCAGCGGAGGTTCAGGGTGCAATGGCGCCCTGCCACCGTGAAGTCGATCTCGAACGCGTCGGCCCGGGTCATGGCCAGGCGCAGTTTCTCGGCTTGACGGCTGACCTCGTTGTAGTCGACCGCGAGGCCGGTGCTGAGGATGATGGGGTTGAGTCCGTGCAGCGTGGCGCCTCGGAATCCGAACTGTTTCGCGAAAGCTGTGAGCGGGGCTGTGGCCGAGAAGGTCGAAATGCAGAGGAGAATGTCGAAGTTGGGGTAGACGTCCCTGGCCAAGCTGACCTGGCGTCCCTCGGGTGTATACGCCACATCGGGCAGGTCCAGGTTGCTGCCGCCGGTGATTTGGTAGGCGAAGAGGTCGCCTCCGCGGAGGCGCAACTCGGCCAGGATTCCCTGTTTCAGGCCCTGGTAAAAGACTTCGTAGGCATGCTGTTGAATCGTCAGTGACTGGTCTGCGAGGAACGCGAATCCCGTGACCCGGGTCGGATCGGGCAGGTCGATGAGAATGCCGATGCGTTCGCCGGCTTCGGGCTCGAAGACGGTGGATAACAGCCGCGCCAGGCTGAAGTCGGGAAACGCGCGTTGAGTGGGCTCGTTCATAATGGCGTCCAAATTAGCGCAGGCGGAGTGAAAGGCAACCCTGATGGGGAACGGAACCGGAGGCCTAACGGGGAGGGATCGACGAGTGCGGCGATCGCGACCTCCGCCGTGCGCGTCGCCTTTTGCGGTTGATTCAAGATTGGCCGGCCGATAAGCTCCGGTCACAACAGTCAACCACAGAAAGAAACCTATGGGCCAAAATTGTTTTCACGCGAGTATCGAAGGCGCCCAACATGGGGCGAAGAGTCTGGATGCCTTCCTGAAGTGGGCGAAGGAATCCGGTGCCGCTGGCGCCCAGCCTTCCAATTACATGCTTCAATCGGACAGCGGCTTCAAGACCGCCAAGGAGATTAAGGATGCGTTTGAGAAGGCCAAACTGCGTTTGGACGGCATTTCGGCGCATTGTCCTTTCTGGGTGCATACGACGGCGTGGACGGGCAGTCCGACGATCCGGCCGTTTATTCCGGCGGACGTGGCGGCGAAGTCACCCGAGCAGATCGAGCAATGGGCTGAGGATTACATTATGCGGCTGTTTGATCTCGCCGCCGAACTGGGCATCAAGATTATTCCGATGTTCTGGGGGGTGGCGTTTGGCTGGGAGGTGGCCACGGGTTATCCCTGGGGTTTCTGGAGCGGTGGCGACTTCGACTTCATCAAGGAAGGCAAGGAGCGCTTCGTCAAGAAGACGGCCAAGCTTCGGGCGCAGGCGAACAAACTGGGCATCTATCTGGCCCACGAGATCCATCCCGGGACGGGCGCCATGTGCGCCGATGACTTCAACATGCTGGTGGCGGCATGTGACGGGGACAAGTGCCTGACGGTCAACGCCGATCCCTCGCATTGCTGGGAGGGTGAGGATTGGGAGACCCGGTTCCTGAAGGTGGCTTCGCGGGTGTATGCCTGTCACGTGAAGAACTTCGTGATTCGGAAGGGGCTCCCGTTGCGCATGGCGGATCCTGCCTGGCCGAAGCGCGCGATGCAGTTTGTGGACATCCCGACGGGCGATTTGAACATGACGCGCTACGTCGAGTTGCTGATCCACATTGGATATCCGCAGCGCTACTGCGAGATCATGAAGAGTTCGACGGCGCCGCTCATCGTCGAGGCCGAGAGCGCTTATCGTGACGTGGACGCCACCAGTGCCAACGGCATCCGATACGTGCGCGACAACCTCTGTTTCCCCACCGCCACCGGATCGTTCGAGGACGGCATGGGGGCGTAGCCAGACGCGGTTGCGGCATCTGGATGGAATATCGGCAGGGCACGGTCACCGTGCCCTGCTTTTTTTGCTAATTACGGGCAGTTTTTCACTTCACCGGAGGCTGGCTCAGGCGATCGATCTGGCCCTGGATCTGTTCGAGTTTGTCGGTGGCATTGAGTTGTTGAGCCAGAGGCAACATAAGCCGGTAGAGGCCCAACTGATCGGGGTAATCGGGGATCTCACGGAGCAACCGCTCATATTGCTCAAGCGCCTGTTTTTCACGTCCGTAGAGTCCCTGCAATTGGGCAATTGTCAGCAACAGACGTGTTTTCTGTTGCGGCGACGTATCGAGGTTCAGCGCGCGTTCGTACGCCCGAAGGGCGTCGCCCAGCTTGCCCATTTCGAAGAACAGGCTTCCCAGCTTCTCCCGCAATATGCTGCTCACCCGCAATTGTGGGTGTGGCTCCAGTTCGGCCGCCAATTGAGCTGGTTCCTGACCTGAAGCGAGTTGGAAGTTAGCCATTTGGAGAAAGGCCCAGGACAAAAGCGGGTCTTGCCTTGCCGCGAGATCGGTATGGAGCCGAGCGAACCGCAGTCCGATATGTTCTCCGGCCCGGAACACGCCGAAGGGGCGGTATAGCGGATCACCCACCACGGTAATCTGCCAGGACAACGCCGGTTGCGAGGCCAGGGCAGCCTCGCCGAAGCTGTAGCCAAGCCCGGTCAATAGGGCGGCGAAGGTGGTCGTGTTTGGGGTCAATTCCAGATAGGGTTCCTCGACGCTCCCCATGGTGGCGGTCGCGCCCTTCGCGAGCAGCGGGCCGACCCAATGCCGGTTGGCGGTTCGAATCGAAAGCGCATTGAATGAATGGAGGTGATAGACGATCGCGCCGGGCATGAACTCGACCGATTTACGCGTGAACGGGCCCGAGGCTTCGGCGTCGTACCAACCGGCATAGAAGGCGATCTGGCTCATGGGGAACGCCGCCGGGAAGGTGGTTGGCTGCGCGTCGATGATGGTCTCGTACCCCGTGCGTCGCAGGATCTGCCCAAAGCCGCCCAACCATTGATCCCCAGCCAGAGCCGGGGTGTTGGTCAACCCTCGCAGGTCCACGTAAGCCCGGCCCCAGAGGCCGTTCGTTTCCGCTTCGACGGCCTTGTCGATCAACCCGCGGGCGATGGCTGCGGTGGGACCGTCGATTCGTCCTACGGCCCAGACTCCGTTGGTGGGATGGAGTCTTGCCAGGTTGGTTTGGCCAAAAGCCGGATTGGCGAGGGGACCCACTGCCGGCAGACTGGCCAGGTTCGCTGGCAACAGCGCCAGTTCGCTGTCCACGGCGGCTTCGTTGCGGCGCAACGGTTCCGGCAAGCTGTCCCGGGCCGCCTCGATAAGTTCGGGGTCCCGTGTGATTT
The DNA here is from genome assembly GCA_023383055.1 of Verrucomicrobiota bacterium. GTDB lineage: Bacteria > Verrucomicrobiota > Verrucomicrobiia > Limisphaerales > JAHDYP01 > JAHDYP01. Next base: position 6,745 of record JAHDYP010000111.1, read on the forward strand.
TCAGAGGCACGCCGTAGCAGAGTGTCAGGTAGCGGACCTTGGCGTCCCGCAACCAGGGGATCGGCTGGCCATTCTGGGCCGGCAGGGGTTGGTCCGGACTTGGGGTGAACAGCCCCCGGTCGCGCAGGGCTGCCAGGAGCGGTTCCTGGATTTGATCGCGAAACTCGGCGCGGCTGATGACTTCGGTGGTCGGCAGATCGAAACCCAGCACCTGCACCGGCGGGATGCCTCGAACTGCGGCATAGTATTCGGCCAGTGCGCGAGATTCCGGCAGTCGGCGGTTGTAAACCACCACGGCTTGGGCGCCGTCCACTTTCGGGTCGTGGATCTGTCCGACAAGCTGGGGGCAGCAGACCGCGATCGTCAGCCAGCGTGTCAGTCGGGATACCGCGGCCGTCTGCGGGCAGACACTGGCAACACTCATGACCATTCCACTTTCATTCCGTCGTAGGCGAGTTCGACCGTATCCGGCAATTCCGCCTGGTCCTTGTCGTGATCGTAATCGTGGGTGAGGTGGGTGAACAAGGTCCGATTCGCCCCAATCCGACGCGCCACCGCCAGGGATTCGTCCAGACACATGTGGGTCGGATGCGGTGCCCGGCGCAGGGCGTCCAGTATGACCACCTCCACCCCCGTCACTCTGGCCAGCACCGGTTCCGGCACCTTCTGGCAATCGCTCAGGTAGGCCAGCCGCCGCCGACCCGCCTGCTCGAACAAGTAACCGTTGACCGTCATCGAGCCGTGTGGCAGTGGCAGCGGCACCACGCGCAAGTCACCAAGTTCGAAGGGGCCGTCGACAATCCGGGCGTCGGGAGCGAAATAGCCTTTCGGCCAGGGCCCCTCATGGAAGGCGTAGGCGAACACCCGCTTCAGGTCGGACATGGTGGTTTGACTGGCATACACCGGGAGCCGCCCGCCGCGGATATCGCAGAAGCGCCGGCAATCATCCAGGCCCATGATGTGATCGGCATGGCTGTGGGTGATGAGTACGGCGTCGAGCCACCGGATCTTCTCCCGCAACATTTGCGTCCGGAAGTCGGGCGTCGTGTCCACCACCAACCGGATGACGTCGGTCTCGAGGTATATCGAGGGGCGCAGCCGGTGGTTCTTCGGGTTGGCCAGGAATTCGTCCGGATATTCGCGGCCGATGACGGGCACGCCTTGCGACGTGCCGGATCCCAGGATGACCAGTCTCATTGTCATTTCGTCGTTTGCCGGTCGCCTTCCGTTTCCCATTCCGCCAGGGTTGGGGGCGCGCCCTGTCAACCTGCTGGCAATTTGCGGGGCCTGACAACCTCAAAATCCCGAATTCGGCGCGGGTGGTTCGGTGTTTTCGGTCTTGCCGGTTTCGCGCGGGGGTGTGAAATAGGTTCGTCGGGCCGCTGCTCCGCGCGATATTCGCCAATACTGATTATCATGTTGACCAACCTGCGCATCAAGAACCTCGCGCTGGTGGTTGATTTGACCCTTGAACTTCAGTCCGGCTACACCGCGGTCACCGGCGAAACCGGTGCCGGCAAGTCGATTCTCATTGGGGCGATCAACCTGGCCCTGGGCGAGCGCGCCGATCGCGGCCTGATCCGTTCGGGTGCCGAGGCTTGCACGGTCGAAGCCACGTTCGATCTCCGCGGGGTCGATTTGCCGATCGATTCATTTCTGATCGAAAACGGGCTCGAAGCGTGCGAAGACGGTTTGCTCATCCTGAAGCGCACCCTGACCGCCGCCGGCACCAATCGCCAGTTCATCAATGGCTCGCCCACGACTCTCAGCGTGCTCGCCACGCTCGGCAACTGGCTGGTCGACATCCACGGTCCCTACGACCATCAATCCCTGTTCCGACCCGCCGAACAGCTCAACCTGCTCGATGGCTTTGGCAAACTCGAATCCCTCCGCCATTCCTTCGCGGAAGCCGTCCAACGGTTGGCCGCGCTTGCCACTGCCAGGGCGGAGCTCATCGTCGATGACATCACACACGCCCGCCGAGTGGAATTGCTCCGGCATCAGGTGCGCGAGATCGACGCAGCCCGGCTCCGCGCGGAGGAAGAAGAGGAACTGCAACTCGAATACCGCCGGGTGAGCAACGCCGCCCGCATCCTCGAGCTCGGCCAGGCGGCGCTGCGGCGGTTGTCCGAGGACGACGATTCCCTGCTGAACGCGATGGGAGGGGTGGGCCGTGCATTCCTTGAATTGAAGCGGGTCGATCCGGCGGCGGAACCCCTCGGCGTGCTGCACGAGCAAGCCACCGCGCTTTTGCAGGAGCTGAGGACCGACCTGGATCATTATGTGGAACGGATATCGGTCGATCCCGACCGCCTCCAGCAACTCGAGGAACGTCTCAACCTGGTGCAGTCGCTGAAGCGCAAGTACGGCCACACGCTCGCCGAGGTCATCGCCTTTGGCCAGGCCGCCGCCCGGGAGCTGCAGTCGCTCGAAGACCGCGCGTCTCATTTGAGCCGAATCGACGAGCAATGCCGCGAAGTGAACGATCAACTCCGGCGGCTCGGTGGCGAGCTGACCAGAGCCCGGCGTCGGGTCATCCCGGTTCTCCAGCGGCTGATCGCCGCGGAACTCGCGCAGCTGGGGTTTCGTCAAAGCCACTTCGAGATTGCGCTGGTCAGCGCGGAGCCAACGGCGGGTGGCGATGCCGCGACGGCTCCCCCGGCCACGGGTTTTGACCAGGTCGAGTTTCTGTTTGCCCCCAACCCCGGTGAACCTCCGCGGCCGTTGCGGGCCATCGCGTCCTCGGGCGAAATGGCGCGGGTGATGTTGGCGCTGAAGACGGTGCTGGCCGTCCAGGACTCCGTGCCGCTGCTGATCTTCGACGAAGTGGATGCCAACATCGGAGGGGACACCGCCCAGACCGTGGGGCGCAAGATGCGGGAGATCGGCCGACACCGTCAGGTGCTCTGCATCACGCACCTGGCACCGGTGGCCGCCTGCGCGTCCCAGCATTTCGCGGTCAGCAAGACGGTTCAACTCGAGCGTACGAGCACCCGGATCGATCGGCTTGAAGGGGCGACCCGCATCGACGAGCTCGCGCGCATGCTCGGTGGGCCGGGCGAAGCCGCCGGCCAGCACGCCCGGGCCTTGCTTGCGGCGGCTGAGGATGCCGCGGCTCCGCGGAACACGCGGGCTTCGACGGCCGCGCTCAAGTCCACGAAGACCTCTCGTGGCGAATGAGGGCATGGACCCGCCGGCCGGGCGTGACCGGACTCGACGCGGCGGCAATCGAGGAGTAAAACCGGTCCATGCGTTTCGCGATCTGCAATGAGATTTTCCAGGGTTGGACCCCGGCGGACACGTTCAGTTACGCCGCGAAGACCGGATACGACGCTGTGGAGATAGCGCCGTTCACCCTGGCCAAGTTGGTCACGGATATCACTCTGGCCGAACGCGCGCGCCTGCGGGAGCAGGCGGCGCGGGCGGGTGTGGCGATCTCGGGGATCCACTGGGTGCTGGTGCAGGCCGAGGGGATGTATCTGAACCACCCGGAGGTGGCGGTGCGCAATCGCACGAGCCGGTACTTTGTCGATTTGGTCGATTTTTGCGCGGATTTGGGGGGGCGTGTGATCGTCGTCGGTTCGCCCAAGCAGCGCAACATCATGGAAGGGGTTGCGCCCGATCAAGCCTGGCAATGGGCAACCACCACCTTTCGGGATGCCGTCAAACAGGCCGAGGATCGCGGGGTAACCATCTGTTTCGAGCCCCTGGCGCCGGTCGAGACCAACTTCATCAATACCGCCGCCGAGGCAATCCGGTTCGTGCGCCAATTCAACAGCCGATCGATGAAGATCATTCTCGACGTGAAAGCCATGTGCTCGGAGGCAGTGCCCATTCCGCAGATCATCCGCGAGTCATGGCCGGAGTTCGCCTATTTCCACGCCAACGATCTCAACCTGAAGGGGCCCGGGTTCGGGGAGGTCGACTTTGTTCCCATCGCGGCGGCCTTGAAGGAGGTCGGGTACGAGGGCTACGTGTCGGTGGAAGTCTTCAAGTTCGATGAGGGGCCGGAGGTCATCGCGACGCAAAGCCTCGGCTATCTGCGGCGTGTCTTCGCGGCGTAAGGCCCCGGTCAGGGTCGGTTCAGAAGAAGAAGGTGACCCCCATCATGCCCATCAGGGCGTTCAAGCCGTAGTTGTCGTCGCTGAGCCCCGCGTTGGAAATGTGGATGTAGCGGCCTTCGAAGGTGAGGGCGAGGTTGTCGCGGAGGTAGTATTGCACGCCGAGCCCGCCCTGCAAATTGAACTCCAAGAGGCTCCCCAGGTCGGGTGAGCCAATCCCGGTCAAGCTCACTCCGAGGCCGGCATCGAGGAAGGGGATCCACCGAGTGCCGGTGGCGAAGTGATAGCGCGCGTGGGGGGTGAAGCCGACCAGCCAGTCGAGATCGGGGTAGAACTGAACGCCGCCGAACAGCTCGAGGCGCAGCTCGAAGTTGCCGCGGTACCAGTGGTTTTCGCCCAGGACCGGGCCGACCATGTGGCCGTAAGCCAGGCTCAGCAGAGCCAGGTGATGCTGTTCCTGGCTGCCCATCATGGCTGGCCCGTAAGCGACGCCGGCCTCGAGCGTGAGGGTCTGCACGGAAGTCCGGAAGCCCTCGCCGAAGCCAGCCTGCCAAATCGGCTTCAGTCCCGGATCCAGGACGAACGCCAGTTCCTGAGGAGCATCGGCGTCGTTGACGGTTGCGTTTGGGGTTTCCGCCAACGAGCCATTCGCCAGGGCGAGCGAGATGAACCCGGCGAGCGCGCGTCCTGCCATGCATCGGTCAACCGTGAAATGAAACCGGCTGGCGGGAAAACTCATTCGTTACCCTGGAGAGAATGGGGCCAGGTGTCGCCTGGAAACTCGGATTTCCTTTGGCAGTTGGCCGAGCCGGCCAGCCAACGCGCGCCGGTTGGGGACAAACCCCGGGGAAGGTCCAAGGAGTGTCGGCTGCACCATCCAGTTATCAGGCCCGGTTTGGCGTATGAGTTGGGCGGTGGCCGCCTGGAGTTCCGGTTTCTCGAGCCGCGCAATCCAGAGCCGGTGTTCGCTAAAAGTGAGCATGGCATGGTCACCGGCGCTGTCGCCGGCGGCGAGAAACGGATGCCGGCCCAGGGCGTCCCAGATGGCGCCCACTTTGCCGGAGTAGGTGGGGACGGGGAACTGAAGGCGGCTGGTGAGGGTGAATCGCGACAGCAGGGCTCGATCAAGTCGGGCGTAGCGGGCGCACTCACGGACCAGCACGGCGTCCTTGAACAGCGCGTGGCGACGGTTCGTGAGCAGGGTCGAAGCACCCAACACGCGATCCGGCGCCAGGCCGGACTTGAGCCCCAGCCCGCGCAGCAAGGGGTTGAGCCCTTCGAGGACCAGGTGGCGGACGCTCCAGACGTTGCTGGCGGATACGATCCAGACCTCAAACTCATGGCGCAGCAGCGCGGCGATGAGCTCGACCATTTCGGGTTGGAAATAGGGAGCCGGATACCCGGGCTGGCCCGGGGCAACCTCGATGGGCACGAGCTCGCCCGGTCTGGAAACGGCAAAGGCTTCGGCGGTGGCTGCCACCACGTCCGACACCCGCAGCCCCGCCATCACTTCAACGGCCCAGGTGTAGGCATTCGCCAGCGGCGTCGGGTCGGCCGGCCCATGCGCGGTGGGCGCCAGATACGCCTCATAATACCGGATCAAGCCGGGCGCGGCGTCGGGTTTGATCAGCGTGCCATCGGGTTGGCGAAACACCGGACTCAAGGTCGGCGGCAGTCCGCTGGCATCCAGCAGTCCGCGGCGAGCCAACACCGCCAGCGTAGCCTCGCCGATGTCGCCGCAGATGATGGTGTTGTCAAAGTCCAGTGTGACGGGGAGACGGCGGCCCGCGCCACGCCGGATCAGGGCCTCGAGGGTATGCCGAACATCGGCGGCCCAACCGGGTGCTCCGAGTCGCGGGGCGGATGAATTGGAGCGTCCGGGTCGATGCCGAGCTCGCGCCGGACCCGGGGTGGGCATAGCAGGCTCGATCCGTTGATCGACCGCGAACGGAACCTTGGACTCTCGGGAACGCATGGCTGAGATAGAGGCGCTAGATGCGTTCGAGGTAACGCCGGTTCTCCCACTCGGTGACGGTGTTGTCGAAGGCCTGCTGTTCCAGGCGCGCATGGCGAACCATGTATTCGACGACGTGGGGTCCGAACGCGGTTTGGGCCAGCCGGGATTGCTCGAATCGATCCGTGGCCTCCTTCAGCGTGGCCGGAAGCCGGTCCAGCTGCGGGTCGACGTAGGCGTTGCCGAGGTATTCCTCGCCAGGATCCAGGTTCTCGCGAATGCCCGCCCAGCCCGAGGCGAGCATGGCCGCGAACGCCAGATAGGGATTGGCATCGGCGCCGGGCATCCGGTTTTCGATGCGGAACGAGCCTTCGTGTCCGACGATGCGAAAACCGGTGGTGCGGTTGTCCGTGGCCCATGCCATCCGGGTGGGCGCCCAACTGCCGGGCTGAAAGCGTTTGTAGCTGTTGATGGTCGGGGCGAAAAACAGGCAGAGCTCGGGCGAATAGCGCATCAGCCCGCCGAGGAACTGTCGGAACAGTTTCGAACCGGCGCGGCGTCGGGCGTCCCAGAAGAGATTGTGGCCTCCCTGCCACAAGCTCAGGTGCAGATGGCACGAGCTGCCCGCTTCGGTGGGGGCGTATTTTGCCATGAACGACACGGCTTTGCCGTGTTGGGCGGCCATTTCTTTGACGCCGTGTTTGAAGACGGTGTGCAGGTCGGCCATGGCGAGCGGATGGCTGTGGGTGAAATTGATCTCGTGCTGCCCGCAGCTCCACTCGCCCTTGCTGCTTTCGACCGGGACGCGGGCGGCGGCCATGCCGTTGCGAATCGCGCGCATCAGCGGTTCGTCGCGGGTGGGTTGGGCAATGAGATAATCGATGCGATAGTCGCTCGAGGGTCGCAGCTCACGGTAGTCGGTCGCCGCCAGGGATTCGTAGCTCTGGTTGAACAGGTAGAATTCGAGCTCGCTCGCGCAGGCGCAGGACCAGCCGTGTTGGCCCAACAGTTCGACCTGCCGACGCAGGACCGATCGCGGCGCTTCGGCCACCGGCGAATCGTCGTGCCGGACATAATCGCACAGGACCAGGGCCGTGGCAGGTTGCCAGGGCAGGAGCCGGATGGTGTCAAGATCGGGGGCCAGCTTGAAATCGCCAAAGCCGGTCTCCCAATTGGCGACCTTGAATCCGTCGAGCGGGTCCATGTCGAGGTTCACCGTGAGCAGGTAGCTGCAGGCATGGGTGCCGTGCCGGACGACTGAATCGAGAAAATGATCCGCGCAAAAGCGTTTCCCGGCCAGCCGCCCGAAGAGGTCCGGGAACGCGACAATGACGGTGTCGACTTGGCCGGCGCGGATCTGCTTCTTGAGTTGGGTGAGAGTCATAGCACGGTGGGAAAACCGAAACTCCAATGGGAACCTCAATCTGCGACGTAGACATTCTTCAATTCCGTATAACCTTCCATGGCGGCCATCCCGAGGTCCCGGCCCAGGCCGCTCTGTTTGAATCCGCCAAACGGCGCTTCGACATGCACGCTGCTGTGCGAGTTGACGCTAAGCACGCCGCTCTCGATGGCCTTCGCCACCCGCAGCGCGCGCCGCAGATCGTTGGTCCAAAGCGATCCGCTCAGCCCGTAGGGCGAGGCGTTGACGGCTTGGAGCATCCGCGCCTCGTCGTCGAAGGGCACGATCGCCACCACCGGACCGAAGATCTCCTCGCGCCAGCATCGGTCGCTTTCGCCCACTCCGAGCAGCACCGTCGGTTCGAGATAATAGCCGCGCGGCAGCGGCCGTCCTCCGCCGCAGGCAAACCGGGAACCGCGGGCGCGCGCATCGGTCAGGTATTCCTCGACGGTCGTGCGTTGGGCTTGCGTGACGAGCGGCCCGAGCTGGGTCTTGGGGTCGGCAGGGTCGCCGACGATGAGCTTGCGGGTCGCGGCCACGAAGCGTTCGACGAAGGGCTCAAAGATGCTGCGTTCGACGAACACCCGGCTGCGGGCGCAGCAATCCTGGCCCGTATTCGCAAACACGCTCATGGGGGAGCTGTCCGCCGCCCGTTCCCAGTCGGCATCGGCAAAGACGATGTTGGGCGATTTCCCGCCGAGTTCGAGCGAGACCCGTTTCAGGTCGCGGGCGGCCAACTCCATGATGCGCCGGCCAATCTCGGTCGAGCCGGTGAAAGAGACTTTGCGGATCGCGGAGTGCGTGACCAGGGCGTCGCCGATCGCCGAGCCGGCGCCGGGCACGACCTGGAGAACGCCTGGCGGCAACCCGGCGGCCTGGGCGATTTCCCCGAGCTTGAGCGCGGTGAGCGGCGAAATCGAAGCCGGCTTGAGAATGACGGCATTGCCCGCCGCCAGCGCCGGCGCCGCCTTCCAGCAGGCAATGGGAAACGGAAAATTCCAGGGCACAATGCAGGCCACGACGCCCATGGGTTGGCGCAGGGTGAAATCGAACCCGCCGCGAGCCACCGGCAGGGTCTGACCGCCAAACTGCGCAATGGCCCCGGCGTAATACTCGAATACCCGGGCGCCCAGCCCGGCTTCGTCGCGGGCGTCGCCGATCGGTTTGCCGATCTGTAACATCTCGAGTTGCGCGATTTCCTCGAGCTGCTCGCGCAGCCGGCGCGCGACCTCGAACAGAATGGCGGCCCGCCGGCCTGGAGCCAGATCCCGCCAGCCGGATTCCCAGGCCTTCCGGGCCGAGGCGATCGCGGCGGCAAGGTCCGCCGGGTCGGCCGAACTGACTTCGGCAAACGCACTTTCGGTGGCGGGATTGACCAGGGTCGTTACGCGTCCGGAGGAGGCGTCGCGGTAGGCGCCGTCAACGAAGAGTCGGTTCGGGAGATTCATAGGGCCTCGAGGTAAAGCTGCCGAAAATCGGCCTCGGTCACGGGAACGGCGTTGGTTTGGTGACAGGGATCCTCCACCGCCTGGGTGACGAGGGCGTCCAGGTGTCCGGCCTTGACCCCATGATCGCCGAGACGCGTGTTCAGTTTGAGTCCGGCCAGGAATCCCTTCAGGAACTCGATGGTCAATCGGTCCGCTTCCGCGTCGGAGACACCCAGAACCTCCAGCCCGCAGGCCACGCCCACCCGTCGATACAGCCCGGGTTTGCGCGCGGCGCAAAACTCCATGCTCGGGATCAGGCAAAGGGCATTGGCCAGCCCGTGGTGCATTCCGCAGAGGGTCGACAACGGGTGGGCCAGGGAGTGAACCACTCCCAGATCCTTTTGAAACGCCACGGCGCCCATGGCCGCCGCCACCAGCATCTTGCCGCGGGCCTCCAGATCGTTCCCATCGCGATAGGCGCGGGGCAGGGCCTCCGCAATAAGCCGGACACCCTCCAGCGCGATCCCGTCGCACATGGGGTGGAAGGTCGGGCAAGTGTAACTCTCGATGCAGTGTGTCAGGGCGTCGGCCCCGGTCGCGGCCGTCAAGTGCGGCGGCAACCCGCGGGTCAGTTCCGGATCCAGGATCACCTGTTTCGCCAGCAGCTCCGGATGAAACAACACTTTCTTGCGACCGGAGGCCTTCAGGGTGATCACTGAGCTGCGTCCGACTTCGCTCCCGGTCCCGGCCGTGGTCGGAATGGCAATGCACGGCGCCAGTCCGGCCCAGTTCGACTCGTCATAAAAGCGCGCCAGATCGAAGCCGGGTCGGAGCGCCAGCAGTCGGGCGGCCTTGCCGACATCGAGCGGGCTCCCGCCGCCAAACGCAATCACTCCATCGCAGTCCTGTGCCCGGAATTGCCCGGCGGCTTCGATGACATCCGACTCGATCGGGTTCGGATGCACGCCTGAATAAAGCGCCCACGATTGGCCAGGCCGGCTCACCCCCAGCGCTTCGGCCAGGACCTGAAAGGCGGCTGTTCCCGCCAACCCGGCGTCGGTCACCACCAGCGGCCGCTTGATTCCCAGCCGGGCAAGATGCCCCGGCAGTTCGCGCACCGCCCCGGCGCCAAACAGGGTTGGCGTGGGAAAGGAAAAGGACGTCAAAGCCATAAGATCAGGGCTGACATGAGGTTGCAGTGGTTGTTCGGGTCCATGTAAGCCGGCAGCAGAGTAGCCGTAGCGATGTCATCGTCAAACGCAATTTATGGCCCAGCCAAACCGCGAGCCTCTGCCGTGAACCACCCGGCGATTTCCCTCCCCCACAGCGCGGTGAACGTCGTGCCGCGGACAGCCTTGTCCGCGGTTTCGCCCGCCTGCGCCCAGGCCAGGCTTCGGCGGACAGGCCGACTGCCCGTTCTGGTCAATAGCTGCGGCACCATCTCAAGGAGTTCTTGTCGGCGAGTGACAATATGAAGGGTTTACGACGACGAGAATCAGTTGATTGAGATGCGCACGGACACCAGCGCCACGCCCACCGGGTCACGCTGGCGCACCACCTGGTTCTACGACGGCCTTGGCCGGGCGCGGGTGCGCAAAGACTATTATTGGTCCGGCACCTGGACACAGAACGGCGAAACTCGCTACATCTACGATGGCATGCGGGTGATCCAGGAACGCAATTCGAGCAACACGCCGACCGTGGTTTACACACGGGGCAGGGATTTGTCCGGATCGCTCGAAGGCGCCGGCGGCATCGGCGGACTCCTGGGTCGGAGCCACGGGTATTCGTCGGGCACGTGGAGCACCCACAATCATTATCACGCCGACGGGAACGGGAACGTCACGTATCTGGTGAATTCGAGCCAGACGGCGGAGGCGTGGTATCGGTACGATCCTTACGGCCGGACCATGGCGCAATCGGCCACCGCCCTCACCACCGCCAACGTTTACCGGTTCAGTTCGAAGGAAATCCACAGCCAGAGCGGGATGTACTATTACGGGTTCCGCTATTACGACCCAGGTCGGATTCGGAACGGGAAGTCGTTGGAGGCACATCATGTGAAGGGGTCACCAATAATTAGCGATTGGAGGCAGGCGATCCAGGCCAGCGTCATGGGCGTCCGCGTCGGTTTCGTGGCGTTCCCGGGCCCGCTCGCGCCGGTTTGTCCGAATCGTGTGAAGGGGGCAGTTCCGATTGTGGTTAGCTTCGGCTTGGCCATTGAACGGCGAATTGCGTGCGATCTGGCCGGGATCTCGGATGCAATTGCGTTGAGTCTTTCGCCGGGGAGGAGCAGAATCCTGCCCGCTATGACCCCTTTACCTTGCATGACGCGACGGCATTTTGTCGGGGTGACCGCATTCGGGCTGGCTGGCGGCGTTCTTCAGTGGTCAAACTGGGGCCGGGCCGAGGCCATTGGGGCCGGCTGGGACCCGGATCGGCCGTTCGCCATGGTTGCGCGCCCATTGCGGGTGCAACCGATTTTGATGTATCGGCTGCCCACGCCCCGTCCCCAGGCTTCGTGGAAGTCCTGGGGCGGCGTTCAAGATGAGGCGCAACTGGCGGAGGAAATCGCGCGCATCGAACAGGAGCTCGCGTTGTTGCGCGGGCGGGCCGAGTTCCCGCTCGAGATTCGGCCGTTGCGGAAGTGCACCGATGCCGCCGGACTCGAGGGGGTTGCGACCAGCGATTTCGATGTCACGCTGCTTTACGCCTGTACGGGGCCGGGTGAACTGCTCCGGACCTGCCTGGGTTTGAAGCGGAACTCGGTGGTGTTCGTACGCCGTCGCAGCGGGCCGGTTTATTATTGGTTCGAGGCGCTGAGTGTGCGTTATCTCGATACGCGGGAGGCGGGGGCGGCCAGCCCCAGCGCGGGCGCCGACGCGAGACCGGCCCATGTCGACGATGTGGTGGTGGATGACTACGAAGAAGTGCTCTGGCGATTGCGCGCGCTTCAGGCCATGGCGAACCTCGCGGCGACGCGCGTGCTGGCTCTCGGCGGTCCATGGGGCAAGTACGCCGCCGACGCTCCGGAACGCGCCAAGGAGCGATTTGGCATTCAGATTGTGGATCTGAGTTACGATGACTTTGCGCCGCGTCTCGGCCGGGCGCGCGCGGACACCACGTTGACCCGGCAGGCTTCGGCCTGGACGGACCGCTATCTGCGTCTGGCGGGGACGGTGCTCGAGACGGAGCGCGGCTTTGTGGAGCGGGCATTCGTGCTTTACCAGGTTTTCAAGGAATTGATGGACGAGCACCAGGCCCAGGCGTTCACGATCAAGAGTTGCATGGGCACGGTCATTCCCATGTCGGAAACGACCGCCTGTCTGTCGCTCGGGCTGCTCAATGACGAGGGCCGGGCCGCCTTCTGTGAGTCGGATTTCGTGGTGATCCCGACGGGACTGCTCCTCCACCAGATTGCGCGCCGACCGGTTTTTCTGCACAACTCGACCTTTCCCGCCGCCGGTGAAGTCACCTGCGCGCACTGCGTATCGCCGCGACGGATGGATGGCCGGCGCTATGAGCCGGCGCGGATTCAGACGCATTACGAGTCCGACTACGGCGCGGCGACCAAGGTGGAGTTTCCGGTGGGGCAGGAGGTGACCTTCATCGATCCCGAGTACAGCGAGCCGCGCTGGCTTGGATTCAAGGGAATCGTCCGGGGCAACCCGGATTACGCGATCTGCCGGTCGCAGCAGGATGTCGAAATCCAGGGCGACTGGAGACGATTGGTCCGCGAGGTCCGCGATTCGCACTGGCTGATGGTGTACGGCGATTACCTGCGCGAATCCGGCTACGCGGCGCGCAAGCTGGGATTCAGGTGGGAAGCCGTGTAGAGGACTCCGTGGCAGTGGGATCGGAAGCTTTCGTCAGGCAGATGACTTCTGGCATGCGACAGCCGCCAATCCGTGAGCCTGGCTTGGCCGGTAGTATTCAATACCCGAGGGGGTGAGCACTTCCGGCGTGGCGAAAACGGTGATTGCTACACCTCCCAGCCAAAGCCTATATTGTTGTCGTAATCACCGCCCGCCCCGGCAGGCATCCGATGCAGCTCACCCATAGGAGTCATCCAATGAACAGCACACAATCAAAAGTCGCTCTCTTTGCCGTCTGCTCGATCGCAGCCGGCACCATCCTCGCCCAGGATTGGCCCCAATGGCGTGGACTCAATCGCGACGGCCATGCCACCGCATTCAAAGCGCCCCCCGCCTGGCCCGACCAACTCAACCAGCAATGGGATGTCGCCGTTGGCGATGGCGATGCCACGCCAGCCCTGGTCGGAAACAGACTGTTTGTCTTCGCGCGAAAGGACGGCCGCGAGGTTATCCGCTGCCTTGATGCCGCCAACGGCAAGGAGCTTTGGCAGGACGCTTACGACGCCCAAGGCGCCACCGGACCCTCCTCGCGCCATGCCGGACCGCGAAGCTCACCCGTCGTCGCCGGCGGCAAAGTCATCACTTACGGCGTCCGTGGCATGCTTTCCTGCCTCGAGGCCGACAGCGGAAAGGTCCTGTGGCGCAAAGACGATTTCACGGGTGCGTGGCCACAATTCTTCACGGCCTCCTCCCCGGTTGTGGCCGACAACTTGTGCGTGGCCCAACTCGGCGGTTCCGACAATGGCGGTATCGTTGCCTACGACATGGTCACCGGAGAACCCAAATGGAAATGGACGAGAGACGGCGCCGCCTATGCCTCCCCCGCTCTGCTCGCGGTCGGTGGCACCAAGCTCCTGGTCACCTTGACGGACGAGAACGTCGTGTTGCTCGGCCTTGAGGACGGCAAGCTGCTGTGGGAAAGCCCCTTCGTGCCCGAGCGCCGGGCCTATAACGCTGCCACTCCCATCGTCGACGGCCAGACGGTCGTCTTCACCGGCGCTGGCCGCGGCACCAAAGCGATCCGCGTCGCGCAGCAAGGCGATGCCTTTGCCGTCACCGAGCTCTGGTCCAATTCAGCCGCCGCCGTTCAATACAATTCTCCCGTGCTCAGCCAAGGCTGGATCTATGGGCTCTCCCAAGGCGGCGATCTGTTCTGTCTCAGCCAGAAGGACGGTCAAACCGCGTGGACGGCTCCCACCGGCGACCGGGGTGGATTTGGCACGATCGTCAGCGCCGGCCAGGTCCTGCTGCTGTTGACGCCCAAGGCCGAACTCGTTGTATTCCCGGCGAGCAGCACAGAATACAAACCGATCAAGACTTACAAGGTCGCCGACGCGGAGACTTACGCCTACCCCGTAGTATCCGGCAACCGCATCTACGTCAAAGACCAGGATTCGGTTGCGCTGTGGACGGTGGATTGACGCCTCTGCTTGATCAAGTTCACCCCGGACAACAACCCCTGGATCGACTGTGGGAATCCCGTCGAGGGCCGGAATGTCTGGAACCCCGGCATTTCGCTGGTGACAGGCACGGGACAAGCCTTAACCTCCCGCCATGATGAGACGGAGCAGATCCGAAGCGCTGTTTGCGGAGGCGCTGCAACATATTCCTGGCGGGGTCAATTCGCCCGTGCGGGCTTTTCGGGCAGTGGGCGGACAACCGTTTTTCGTCGAGCGCGCCCAGGGCTCGAAGCTGTGGGATGCGGACGGGAACGAACTGATCGATTATGTCTGCACCTGGGGGCCCGCGATTCTCGGGCATGCCTTTCCCGGGATTGTGGAGGCGGTGCGGGAGGCGGCGACGCGCGGGACCAGTTTTGGGGTGCCGAACCCGCTTGAGGTGACGATGGCCCAGCGGATCAAGTTAGCCGTCCCGAGCGTCGAGAAGGTGCGGCTGTGCAACTCGGGGACGGAGGCCTGCATGTCCGCGATCCGGCTGGCGCGGGGGTTCACCCGGCGCGACAAGATCATCAAGTTCGATGGCTGTTACCATGGGCACGCGGATTCGCTGCTGGTGCGCGCAGGATCGGGGGCGCTCACGTTCGGGCATCCGGACAGCGCCGGGGTCCCCGCGGCATTCACACAGCACACCATCGTCGTGCCGTTCAACGACACGGCGGCGGTGCAGGCGGCGTTTGCCGCGAACCCGGGCCAGGTCGCCGGTGTCATCGTCGAACCGGTGCCCGGCAATGCGGGGCTGTACTTGCCGCGCCCGGGATTCCTGGAGTTCTTGAGCAAGCTGACGGCGGAGCATGGCACGCTCCTGATTTTCGATGAAGTCATGACGGGGTTTCGTCTGGCCCTGGGCGGTGCCCAGGCGCGGTTCGGGATCCGTCCGGACCTGAGCTGTTTCGGCAAAGTGATCGGCGGCGGTTTGCCGGTGGGTGCGTTTGGCGGACGGGCGGAGATTATGGATTGCCTGGCGCCGCTGGGGCCGGTTTACCAGGCGGGGACGTTGAGTGGCAATCCGCTGGCGATGGCCGCCGGCATTGCGGCATTGACCGCCCTTGAATCCGGCGAGGCCTATCGGGTGCTCGAGGAACGGGGTCGGCAGCTGGAGGAAGGCCTGGGTGCGGCCGCCCGGCGGGCCAGCATCCCGGTCCGGTTCAACCGCTGCGGTTCGATGTTCTGCGCCTACTTTACCGGGGCGCCGGTGCACAATCTCGCCGACGCGATGAAGAGCGATCGGGAGCGGTTCGCGCGGTATTTCCACGGCATGCTGGAGGAAGGAATCTACCTGGCGCCATCCGCTTTTGAAGCGGGTTTCATATCCGTGGCGCATGCGGCGGTTGATATTGAACGGACGGTTGCCGCCGCGGAACGGGTGCTCAAGCGGATCGGATAACGAGACATTTTAAACGACATTCCCGCGAGTCGAGTCTATAGGAAACGCATGCGCATTCTGGCATTGGATCACGGCACCGTCCGGATCGGGGTGGCGGTCAGCGACGAGCTCGGCATGATCGCTCGGCCGCTCGAGTTCATTCCGGCGGAGCCACCGGCCGGTTTTCTGAATCGGTTGAAGCAACTCGTGGCCGAACACGAAGTGGGCCGCATCCTGGTGGGCATGCCCCGGAACATGGACGGCAGCTACGGGCCCGCGGCGGAGAAGGTCCGGGAATTTGTGTGCCTGTTGGGCGAGACGTTTTCGATTCCCATCCAGACCTGGGATGAGCGGCTGACCTCGGTGCAGGCGCACCGGATGCTGCGCGAGGCGTCGGTAAAGGGGGCCAAGCAACGGAAGAAAGTCGATCAGATGGCGGCGGCGATCCTGTTGCAGAGTTACCTGGATGCCCAGCCGGGTTGAGGGTGAAATTCAAACTGGTGATTGCATACGACGGGGGGGGCTACGCCGGCTGGCAGGTCCAGAAGATCGGCGTGGGTGTGCAGGAGTTGGTCGAGCGGGCGTTGACCAGGCTGTTCCCGCACGCGGGCCGGCTTCATGGATCGAGCCGGACCGATGCCGGAGTGCACGCGCGCGGCATGGTGGCGCACGTCGAGATCCCGGCCGCTGAATTCGGCATGCCGGCGCGCAAGCTGGCGCTGGCCTTGAACGCGCATCTTCCCGAGGACATCCGCGTGATGAGCGCGGAGGCGTGTCCGGATGATTTTCACGCCCGGTTCCAGGCGGTGGGCAAGCAGTACCGTTATTTCGTCTGGAACCATCGGGCCATGAACCCGCTGCTGCGCCGGCAGGCGTGGCATGTCCCGGCCCACCTGGACATCGAAGCGATGCGGGCCGCGGCGCGGCGGTTGGTGGGGCGCCATGATTTCCGGTCGTTTGCGGCCAACCGCAATTACGAGGTGGAAATGACCGTGCGGAATTTGTCGCGGTGCGATCTGAGGCGGAGCGGCGCGCTGCTGACCTTCGTCCTCGAGGGCGACGGTTTTCTCTACAAGATGTGCCGTGGCATTGTCGGCACGCTCGTCCAGGTGGGCCAGCATAAGCTCGGCGTCGAGGAGATGGACCGCATCCTGGCCGAGCGGGATCGACGGGTGGCTGGAATGACCGCGCCGGCGCACGGCCTGGTGTTGTGGCAGGTGAATTACGCGAGGCCGGGATCCGGAATGCCATGCTGACGAACCGCGCAAGTCGGTTACCCGGCCCGGCAAACCCGCAGTCTGGCTTCAATCGGACTCGGGACGGCGTACTGACGGCAGGACGCGGATGCCCCAGAGCAGCAGACCGGCAGCCCACAGCACTGCCCCGTAGCTGTAATGGGTGACCAGGATCTTCGGCCAGTAATCGCCGCTGATCCGCGTGGCCATCCCCACCAGCATCAGTACCACCGCCACCGTCAGCCAGCGCAATCGCACCGAAAAGGCCGCCGCTTGTCCTGAGTGACCGAATACCACACGCGTGGCGACGCAGAGGGTCAACACGCCAAACCCGCCGATCAATGTCAGGTGCAGCAGC